>JANPIW010000273.1:0-17247 GCA_031425215.1 Verrucomicrobiaceae bacterium | reverse complement strand
CAGAGTCCCATCACCACGAGCACGATCCACGCCAGCACCAGCACCCACACATGGCTCTCAGCCACTGTGATAATGCGAAGGTAAAGGAAGTTCCAAATCGAAGTCATCGGGATACTGGTTCGAAGGCTTGTGCGGTGCGGTGTTTAATTCGGCTCTGATCGTCTATTCTCTCAAAACTGTCCGACATGAAGCGAATTCTGAACAGTCGTCAAATCAGAAGTAGTGTTTTTTCACGGTAGCAGTTCGTGTGGCGTTCATCTGCCTAATGTAGTTTTTTCGAGCGTGAGGCTTGCGACAAATGCTCGATGTTGCGATTCCCTATCCGGCTCAGTGATCGCCCCAATGCATCTCCATTTCTCCGGATCGAAGAAAACGTAGTCGATCCTGATTCCCGGACCTCCCAGCCACAATGGGTTGCGCGATGTGCCAGGAAAAGTGAAGCCGAATCCCGATCCGCGAACGTCGTGTCCATCGCCCCATGTCCCGTTCACGAGGGATTTGCAGTAGCCCGCCGACGGCATGTTGAAATCACCCGCAAGTAGAGTCGGCTCGCTCTCAGCTTCAGCACGTTTTATCAGCTCCCTCACCATCTCGATCCTCTGGTTCCACCCGCGCTGGATCGCAGCCCGTTTGTCGCCGAGCAGTGTTCCGGGAACTCCGAGCAGTCCGTACAAAAACGGACCTCGCATGTGGTACCGCAACGCATCGCGCGGACTTGGCATGTGCACGTTATAAATAACGACATGCTGCCCCTGGAAGTTGATCACGCATCGCGCCGCCACCACATGCGATTCCTTTACTGCCACTGTTGTTGTCGAGACCCCTGGCATTCGCGGCACCGCATCGACCACAACAACCACCGGCTCCATCGAGATGATCGGATGCTTGCTCACCAAAGAGAACTCCCCGACATCGCGTCCGTGCTTGAACTCCGCGTATCCAGGATCCGCCAAGTATCGCGCCGAGTAGCCGCCTGACTCCTGGAAAACCATCACGTCCGGTTTCACTGCATCTTTGAAGCCCCTCATGCTCTGGTTCAGGTTTTGTCCTCGATTGTTTGTCAGCACGACGAGCTGCCGCTCCCGCGCCGCGGGATCCAACGCGAGTAAATCGCTCTGGCCGCGAATCTCTAGACCGAAGAAAAACAGAAGCAGGGCCACCACTCCAACGGTCCCCACCAGCAGACCACGCCACTCCAGCACAAGCATGCACAAGGGCAGCAGCGCCAGCGCAGGAAGAAACCACACCAGAGGCGGCAGGTAGATGCAGAAGGCAAAGAACACATTTCGTTCGCCGACGAAACGCATCAGCAAACACTGGACGAGCAGCGCCAGCAGATAAAAAAGCATCGTCCAGCGCAGCAGTTTGCGAGACAGCCCCACACAGCCACCCACTATTTTTACGCGACCCTCCCGAGTCTGGAGCCGCGCGCCAAAAGTATGCAACACTTCGTGCAGACGTTCGCTGAGGATGTTGTTTCTTGTCATTCGAGGAAGCGATAAAGGATGCGAGCAGCGCATTTTGCAACTGGCTTACCGCCAGCTCTCGCTGATCAAATCCGCAGCGAACACCTGTGGAAAACGCGAGTGAAGCTCCTCGTACACAGGCCTCATCGCCTCTATGTCCGCGTCGCGAGCAAAGGTGGGATGCGGCCTCCACTGCGGTTGAACGATCTCGCGTGTCCATTGGCGGCCACTTCTTCTCGTGTGCTCCGCGAGCAGCTCGTTCAGTTTTCGGCGCGACACCTCGCCCGAGACATTCTCCATGGCCCAGCCGCGCGAGTCGCACCGAGCCGCGCTCTCGATCAATGTCATCAGATCCTCCGCCAGATGCGCGGGCCGCAAACGCTTCCCGGTGCGCCCGTTGATGTACGCCAGCGGCCCCACATGCGCGTCATCGCGCATCGCCAGCGCGCATCCGGCAAAAAGCGATTCCACCGCCGCCACGCAGCAACCTTCCCGCCGCGTCATGATCAGCGAAACTTTCGCGTCGCACTGATGCCGCGCCACCTCGCTGATCGGGATCGACTCGATAAACCTCAATTCCTGCCGCGCGCCGAAATCCCGCGCCAGCGCGCGCATCGTCTCGATCGTCCGCCCCCCCTCCTGCTGACCGATGAGCGTCACCTTCAGTTCCGCCGGCATCTTCGCCAGCGCGCGGAACAGCTCCCAGTGCCGTTTGAACTCGCCCCAGTTTGCCACCATCACAATATCCGTCGTGCGCTCGCTCACAGGCTTCGGGGAATACAGCGCCGGGTTGATCCAGTCGCACGGCAGCGTCGCCAGGCACTTCAGCCGCGGATGAAACCGCTCGATGGCCCCGATCTCGCCATAGTTGCAGCTCTGCACCAAAACCGTCCCGCTCGAACGACTCAGCGCTAGCGCCAGCACCGCGTAATCCGTTGGCGACCAGCTCGTCGATAGCACGAAATCAAACCGCTCGTCCAGCCAGCGAAACTCCTCGTCGTTCAGCCCGAGCAGCAGCCGCGCCCAATTGTATTCAAAGGTCATCAGCAGCACGCCCTTCTCACCATTCTCGCCCGGCGCCTTCAAAATCACGCTGCGATCCAGATGCGGCCTCTCCTTGATCAGCTCGCGATAGCGCGGCAGCTCCTTCACCACGCGACGCCACACCTCCCCTGCTCCATCGATACCCGGCCTCGCATGAATCGCCCTCGTACAAAAATCCGCCAGCCTTCGCGACGACGCGAAACCCTGCGCGCGCGCCAACCGCGAACCACGCTCCGCCGGATCGCGCGTCATCATCCCGCGGACAAAATGCGCCCAGCCCGCCACCTCACGCATCAGCAGCGAGTGCTTCAACTCGTCGCTCACGACAAGTCTCATCCTGCGAATGTGCGCGCCCGCTCTCATGATTTCTCCCAGCCTTGCAGCCTCGCCATCACTCCGGTCACCATCAGTTTGAAGCCGGTGAGATCGAGTTCGTTATTCACTCCCAGCCTCCTCAATCCAAACGGCAACGCTCCCGCCGCGTTCCACCCGCCCACCGTCGTCACCGATGACCGGTAGCCCGCCTCACGCACCATCGACTCCGTCTCCGCAGTGAAATCACCAGGCGATCCGTTCGGGTAGCAAAAGTGATCGCACACACCGCCGAGCCGCTCCTCGATGATCCGCTTCGACTCACGCAGTTCCATCATCGCCACCTCACG
This sequence comes from Verrucomicrobiaceae bacterium, assembly GCA_031425215.1. Lineage (GTDB taxonomy): Bacteria > Verrucomicrobiota > Verrucomicrobiia > Verrucomicrobiales > Verrucomicrobiaceae > JANPIW01. Next base: position 14,075 of record JANPIW010000273.1, on the reverse strand, counting down.
GCTGCACCGTCCGAGAATCCGATGGCTCACCGTGTGGCTGCCAAACTCCACCAGCCCGCTGCTCCGCATCCGCGCGATTTGCTCCCAGTCCAAACTCCGCTGCGTCGCCGGTAGCGCCGGATCATCCACGCGCGGCGGCAAAGCAAAACCCGTCTGCTGCTCCAGTCCGATCACCTGCCGCTCAATGTCATCCTGCGGCTGCTTCTTCAGCTCGTTCTTCATCGCGCGCAGCTCCGCGTATTTTTTCCCCGCGCCCACCAGGCTGTAGCTCACCCGGTCCACCCAGATCGGTTTTTTCTGATCTACAAAATCCGTCTCCAAATAAATCATCGCCGGCATTTGCAGCCGCTCCAGCATCGGAAACGCGATCTCCGCGCACGAACGAAACCCATCATCCATCGTCACACACAGCGCGTGATCCGGCAGCGACTTCCCCTGCTCCAGACACATCACCGCCTCGCTCAGAGGCAGCACGCGATGACGCGCCGCGATCCACTCCGCGAAGGCGCGCCACTTCGCCGCCTCCAGATGCTTGTGATCCATGTTCTCAAACGGCTGCTGCTCGCCCTCCGCAAAACCGTGCAGCATCAAAATCGACAGCTCCCGACGATGCGCCCTCCGCGCCAGCAGGGGCAGCGGCGAGTGCGCGAGGATGTTGGCGATGATCTTTTTGAATCCCATCGGAGCGAACCAACGTCAGCCACGTTTCAATATCTTCGAGCGCACACGCCCCGCCGCCGAGCGCATCCGTTGCATCAGCGTCCTGCGCTGAACAAAATAATTGCTCCGCGTCACCGTCGCAAAGCGCTGCTTGAAGCCCTCGCTCCCGCGCGTGAAATCAAACTCCCGCGCGCCCTCCGCCACAGCAGCCGCGATCAAATACTTCAAGAGCACCTCGCCCGGTCCCATCGACGACAGCTCCGCGTCGAACGACGGTTTGTACCAGACAAAGCGTGCGTCGTGAAAAAATCCAAAGTGCGCCGCCACTATCCGCTCACCCGCGCGCACGAGCCGGAAATCCACCACTGGCCACAGCTCATCGTCCGCCACCAGCTGTTCGTAAAAACGGCGGTGCTCCGCTTTCTCAAACAAGCTCGGCGTGCCCGTCGTCTTCCAGCGCGCGACATGCTGCTCGAAAAAAAGCGGCAGGAATTCCATCGCCTCCTCGCGCGTCGTCGTCTTCTGCAAAGTGATCGCCCCGAGCTTCGCCACCTTCTTTTCGTGCCGGCGCAGGCTCTCCTTCTTCAAAAGCTCCCGCGCCACCTTCCCCTCAGCGTCGAACTCAATGGCCGGACAAGGCTCCTCCACCGCGATGGTGAACGGATGCCGCGTTTCCTTGAGCGCGCCAAACAGCAGGCTGTGCTCGGGCACCGCGCTGAGCATCACGCGTTTCTCTCCGCGCAGATGCTCCACCAGCGCCGCCACCACCGCCTTCGCATCCGCAGGCAGGCACAGCACATCGGAGTAGTCCGAGCGCGGATCGCCGATGAACCGCAGACAATCCTTCGCGTCACGCACCAGCGGCAAAATGCCGCGCACACCGTCATCCTCCACGACGAGACAGCACAACCCCTTCCCCGCCCCATACACATCGACAAAAATCTGCGCCCACGCGTGACTCGTGAACACCTCCCGCCTCGGCTGCGCCTCCCAGAGCCTCCGCCACTCCTTCGCGAGACCACGCAGACCGTCCGACTCCTCAATGACGCGCACCTTCATCATGCTGGCTTCCGGCATGCGTAAAAAATCCACGACGACGCCGGATCGATCTCCTCCGCCTTCGCCCGCTTTCCATTCCCGTCGTAGATCGACTCCACCGCAAAGCCCAGCCCTGCGAGCTGCCTCGTCTGCTCGCGCTTGGATATATAGTACATCGGCACTTTGAAAAAATTCCCGCTGTCATGCCGCAGCTCGTACTCCTCCGTCTCCACCGCGCAATGCAGTGATCTCCGCCAGTCGCGGATGCCCTCCCAGTAGTGCCACAGATTTTTCAGCATCCGCACCGGGTGCTTCGAGCGGTTCAAAAAGCGCAGTTCATACGGCTTCCCCTTCGGCCGGTCGCGATTGTGCGCCGAGAAAGCAAACAACCCGCCCGGCTTCAACACCCGCCGGATTTCCGCCAGCGTCTGCATCCGCCCTTCGTGCGAGAGACAATCCATGCCGTTGAAGGAAAACATCACCACATCAAACTGCCCGTCGCGATACGCTGAGAGATCCCGTGCATCACGTTCCTCCAGCCGCGCCTGCGGAAAATGCACCGCCGCCTCGCGCACCATGTCCGGGGAGTAATCCACGCCGATGTAGCCCCCGGCCAGCGGCAGCAAATAGCGCGTCGAGCGCCCCGCCCCAATCCCGATGTCCAGCACGTCCCGCCCCTTGATCTGCTCCGCGTACTCATTCAGAAACGCCTGCTCCTCCGGCAGCACAAACTCCTTCTCCGCATACCACGACGCGGCCGTTTTGCTCAAATAAAAATCCTTGTTCAGTGAATCAATGTCCGCGCGGGCAACCATGCCGTTCTATGGCGCGAGAATCCGCGTCGTGCAATCCCCCAGCAGCGGTGCCGACCCATTGCAAAAGAAGCTCGACTGAAAATCCCGCGCCGGACCGTCAGTCTCCGTGCGCCGATCTCAACGCGCGGCCCTCGTGCGCATGCGCGCGCTCGAGCGCCAGGATGTTCTGCCAGGCAAAGGCCCCCTTTCCCGGCCAGCTTTGACATCGGCCAGCGTTGATGGCACCGACACTCGTATGAAAGCCGCCCTCCTCACCGCTCTGTTGTTTTTGCCGTTCACGGCACTGCTCGCCGCCGATACCAAGCCCAACATCCTCATCCTCTACGCCGACGACCTCGGCTACGGCGACGTGCAGTGCTACAACCCCGAGCGCGGCAGGATCCCCACACCGCACATCGACAAGCTCGCGGCGCAGGGCATGCGCTTCACCGACGGGCATTCGTCCTCCGGCGTGTGCTCACCATCGCGCTACACCTTGCTCACGGGGCGCTATCACTGGCGCACGAGATTGCAAAACGGCATCGTCGGAGTGTTTGGCGAGCCTTTGATCGCGCCGGATCGCATGACCATTGCACGCTGGCCAAGCAGCAGGGCTACCGCACCGCGTGCATCGGCAAGTGGCATCTCGGCTGGGACTGGCCCGTCACGAAGGAGCAGCGCCCGTTGCTCGCGCCTTCGAAAAAACCTGCTGATGAAGCTGCGATGGCCACCGAGCAGCAGATTGCCACCTGGCGCGACATTTTCTCCAAACCCATCGCGGGTGGGCCGAGCACGCGCGGCTTTGATCTCTCCTTCGGCGTCGATGTTCCAAACTGGCCGCCGTTTTGCTTCATCGAAAATGATCGCCTGCTCGGCATCCCCAGCGAGTTCCTGCCTCAGCCCTTGATGGGCAACAATCAGGCCAGCAACCAAGGCCCGGCGCTCAAGGATTGGAAACTCGAAGCCATCTTGCCAGCGCTCGGAGACCGCACCATCCAGTTCATCGACGAGTCGATGCGGAAGAAAGAGCCCTTCCTCGTTTTCATGCCGCTGACCACGCCGCACACGCCGCTCGCGGTGAATCCAGAGTGGAAGGGCAAAAGTGGACTCAATCTCTTTGCCGATCTCGTGATGGAGACCGATGCCGTCGTCGGTCGCGTACTCGATGCGCTGGAGAAAAGCGGCGTGGCGGACAACACGCTCGTCATCTTCACCGCAGACAATGGCTGCGCGCCCTACATCGGCGTGCAAGACCTCGAAAAGAAGGGGCACTATCCGAGCGGCCCGCTGCGCGGCTACAAGGCGGACGCATGGGAAGGCGGACATCGCGTGCCCTTCATCGTGCGCTGGCCCGGCGTGGTGAAACCGGGAAGTGTTTGCAGCCAACTCGTGCATCAGGCTGACTTCCTCCGCACCTTCGCCGACGTCTTTGGCGCGACCCTGCCTGACACCGCCGGTGAGGACAGCTTCAGCCTCATGCCCTTGCTCAAAGGCGAAGACAAACCCATCCGCGAGCAAGCCGTGAGCGCCTCCATTGGCGGCACGCCCGCCGTGCGCAGCGGGTCATGGAAATACATCCCCGCGCCAGGCTCAGGCGGTTGGGGTAAAGGCGGCGATCAATCGCAGCCCGTGCAGCTCTACAACCTCGCCGACGACCTCGGCGAGACGAAGAACCTCGCGGCCGCCATGCCAGAGAAAGTCACCGAGATGAAAACGCTGCTGGAAAAGCTCATCGCCGATGGCCGCAGCACGCCGGGTGCGCCGCAAAAGAACGATGTCGAAGTGAAGCGCTACCCTTCCAAGGCTAGCGCGACACCAAAAAAGAAGGCAAAGTCCACGAAATAGATTTCCCATGAAACTGCTGCTTACCAACCTGACGGCCATTCTTTTTCTCTGCGCCCACACTCTTGCCGCCGACGCGGCAGGTCAGAAGGCGAATGTCATCGTCATCATCGCTGACGACGTAGGATGGGGAGATGCCGGCTGCTACGGTGCCACCCAAGTGAAGACGCCGAACATCGACCGCCTCGCACGCGAGGGGCGGCGATTTGAGAATGGTCACGCCTCGGCTGCTGTCTGCACGCCCACCCGCTACTCCCTCATCACGGGCCAGTATTCATGGCGCACCACTGCCGAGGGCTTGAACAAAGGCGTCGCCAAGGGTGATGCGCCGCTGCTCATTCCCACCACGATGACCACCGCGCCGAGACTCCTCAAAGAAGCAGGCTACCGCACCGCGCTCATCGGCAAATGGCATCTCGGATTTGGCCTCACGAAGCCTGACTTTAATCAAGAACTCCGCCCCGGCCCGCTGGAGATCGGCTTTCATGAGTTCTTCGGCATCCCCGCCACCAATGACCGCATCCCCACCGTGTTCGTGCGCGACCATCGCGTGCTCGGTCTCGATGCCAGTGACCCCATTCACTACAGCTTCAACGCTGCCGAGGCCAAGAGCCAAGGCATGAGCCCCTGGGCCGCCGGACGCAACCGCATCGGCTGGGCGAAGGGCGGCAAATCCGCTTGGTGGAAGGACACCGAAATCGCTGACACGCACACGCGAGAGTGCGTGCGGTTCATCGAGCGAAACAAAGCAGCGAAGTTCTTTCTGCTCTTCGCCCCGCACAACGTCCACGCGCCAGCCATTCCCGGGCCGCGATTCGTCGGCACCAGCGGCCTGAGCCCTCGCGCCGACATGCTGCAAGAGCTCGATGCCTCCATCGGCGAACTTCTCCAAACGCTGGATCGCCTCAGCCTGTCCAAAGACACCCTCATCATCTACAGCAGCGACAACGGAGCCTATTTGAACGACGAAAAAGGCCACAAGCCCACCGGCCCGTTTCGCGGGAAAAAATCCCAGCTCTGGGAAGGCGGCACCCGCGTGCCCTTCATCGTCCGCTGGCCCGCCCGCATTCAGCCCGGCGTCTCGACCGATCTGGCTTCCACCCTCGACGTTCCCGCCACCATTTGCGCGGCCGCTGGCGTCACGCTGCCGAAAGATGCGCTGCCCGACAGCTTCAATCTCCTGCCCGCCATGCTCGGCGAAAAGGACGCACCCAAGCGCGATCACCTCGTCCTCATGAGCGGCAACGGCGACCTCGCAATCCGCAGCAGCCAATGGAAATACATCCCCGATCTCGCCGTCGCCGACGGCTGGTATGGCGGCAAAAAGAAAAAAACCAACGCACCCGCACGTCCCGCTCTCTACGATCTCGCGAAAGACCCAGGTGAAACGCAGAACCTTTTCGAGGAACAATCTTCCGAAGCCGAACGCCTCGCTGATCTCCTCGCCAAAGCAAAGGCCCGCAACGTGACGCGCCCGGAGTAACGGCTCGTCTGTTCCTCCGCCATGACCTGATTACTTACCATGAAACCCATCTTATTCATCGCACTCGCTCTCTCGGCCCAGCTTCAAGCCGAGCCACTCCAAGTCTTCATCCTCGCAGGCCAGTCCAACATGCAGGGCCACGCCAAGGTTAGCACCTTCGAGCACATCGGCATGGACCCGGCCACGAAGCCGATGCTGGATGAAATGCAAAACCTCGACGGCACGCCGAAGGTCTGCGAACGCGTGTGGATTTCATCGCTCGGAAGCGCCGATGAGGTGAGAACCGGCAAACTCACCGCGGGCTTCGGTGCGAGTCAAAACGGACCGAAGATAGGCCCAGAGTTCACCTTTGGCCTTTACATGCAGAAGTTCACGAATGCGCCCATCCTGCTCATCAAGACAGCATGGGGCGGCAAGAGCCTGAACACCGACTTTCGCCCGCCAAGTGCGGGTCCCTACGTTTTCAATGAGACGCAGCTCGCGACGTTCGCGAAGCAGGGCAAAGACATCGACGCGATGAAAGCCGCGAAGGTGCGGGAGACCGGCGTTTTCTACCGCCTCATGATCGAGCATGTGAAATCCGTGCTCGGGGACATCAAAAGTGTCGTCCCGAGCTACGATGCCGCGCAGGGCTATGAACTCGCCGGTTTCGCGTGGTTCCAAGGTTGGAACGACCTGGTGGACAACGGCACGTATCCCAACCGCGACAAGCCCGGCGGCTACGACGCCTACAGCACAGCGATGGCGCACTTCATCCGCGATGTGCGCAAGGATCTAAGCACACCGAAACTGCCCTTCGTCATTGGCGTGCTTGGTGTTGGCGGTCCCACTTCCGAGTATGGCCCTGACGAGCAACGCTACAAAACCACGCACGACAATTTCCGCGCAGCCATGGCCGCTCCCGCCGAGTTGCCCGAGTTCAGGGGAAACGTCGTCGCCATTCGCACGGAGAAGTATTGGGACCGCGAACTCAAGCTCGCCCGAGCCAAAGAGAACGAGATCAAAGCAAAGGCCAAGAAGCTCACCAAAGATGGCAACATGAAACCCGCCGAGGAAAAAGCGCTGCTGGACAAACTCCGCGCCGAAGGCCTCACCGAACGCGAGCGACTGGTGCTGGAAAAAGGCATCTCCAACCAAGAATTCCATTATCTCGGCTCCGCTAAGATCCTCGGCGGCATCGGCAAAGGATTGGCTGAGGCGATGAATGGGCTGGTAAAACATGGGCGGTAAAAGATGACTTCCAAAGTCCAGTCATCGATTCGCAGCCACTCTTTCCATATTTTTTCCGCCCACCTTTTGCCAGATCATGAAGCTCACCACCATCCTCCTCGCCCTCGCATTCTCCGCAGCCGACCTCGCCGCTGAGGCTCCCCTGCCCGGCTGGAAGCATAGCGGACAGATGATGGTGCTCACGACGCCGGAAGGCGCTAATTTGCCTGCGGGCACAGCAGTAGAGGGCTTTCCGCTGCTGGTGCGGCTGCACGGCGATGGGTTTGATTTCACGCAGGCGCGGCCAGATGGCGCGGATGTGCGGTTCACCTCGGCGCATGGTGCACTGCTGCCACATCAAATCGAGGAATGGGATGCGGCGGGCGGCAGGGCCAGCATCTGGGTGCGGGTGCCGCGCATTGAGGGCAACGCGCGGCTGCCGCTGAACCTTCATTGGGGCAAGGCAGATGCGAGCAGTGCCTCTGACGGCAAGGCGGTGTTCAGTGAGGGCTATCTCAGCGTGTGGCACATGAATGATGCGGTGCGTGACGAAGTCGGTGCGCTGGAGGCCAAAGACAGCACGACGACAGCAGCGGCGGGTGTCATTGGCAAGGCGCGGCATTTTTCCGCTGCGGTCTCCTGTGGCGACAAGATCGCGGGATTGCCCACTGCGGATGCGCCGCATACGACGGAGCTTTGGTTCCGCGCGGAGAGGGCGAACGCGAGTCCCATTGGGTGGGGAAATAGCCAACGCCAAGGCAAGGTGGTCATGCAGCTCCGAGGTGCGCACATCCACATGGACTGCTGGTTTTCGGACGGCAGCATGGATAGCGCGGGGCGGCTCGCACTCGGTGAGTGGAACCACGCGGTCTTTGTCTATGAGAAGGGAAACGCGCGGCTTTACATCAATGGCGTGCACGATGGTGGACCATCGCGTGCCACACCGCTGAACATCACCAGCCCCGCCTCGTTGTGGCTCGGCGGCTGGCTCGGGGGCGAGCATTTCAGCGGCGATCTGGATGAGGTGCGCCTTTCCAAAGTGACGCGCTCCGCGGAGTGGGTCCTCCTTCTGTATGAGAACCAAAAGCCGCTGCAAACCCTCGTGGGGCCGCTGATGCGGGCCGGTGCCGCATTCGCCGTCACGCCAAAGCAGGCCGAGGTGAAGGAAGGTGGTCGCACCAGCTTCATCGCGCAGATCGGCGGTGCGCAGAAGGTTTATTGGTCGCTGGTGCGTGATGGGCGCGAGCAGCTCGTGGCCGTGGATCGTTTCACTTTCGATGTTGATGCCGGACGCGTGACGAATGACACGGCGCTGACGATCCGCGTCAAAGCTGTGCGGGCCGATGGAGTGAAGACGCTCGATATTCTGGTCACGGTGAAGGAGTCCATGGCCGATCCCGATTTCACGCTGGAAGCACCGCCGCGCTGGGACGGACGCACGTCGTTGGAAATCACGCCGCTTCTCACCAATCAAGTCGCGGGCGATCTGCGCATGGAGTGGGCCGCTGGCCCGGCTGCGGTGACGAAGGATGTTTTGCCCGACAAGCTGCGCCTGCTCGCTGCACAAAAAGACGGCCCTTTGACCATCACGGCCTCGCTAAGCAATGGCGGAGCACGCGTTTCACGCTCCGTGACCCTCGACGTGAAACAACCCGCGAAACACACTTGGGTGCCACGCACTCCCGATGTAGACGAAAAGCCCGATGAAGGCCAGTTCTATGCCCGCGATGATCGGAATGAAGGCACGCTGCACTACAACGGCAATTTGGAGAAAAAGGCTGCCGAGGTGTTTTTGAAGGTCTATGCCGATGACAAGCCATTTGTTGCCGTGAAGGCCAATACTGACGCGCAGGGCCGCTACGCTCTCACTGCGCAGTTGAAACCGGGTTTTGTGAAATACCGAATTGAGTTCGGCACACGCGATGACGCGACGGAGACGGTGCTCGATAGGATCGGTGATCTCGTGTGCGGCGATGCCTTTCTGCTCGACGGCCAGTCGAACACCGAAGCGCTCGATCTGCGTGATGAGCGACCCAAACCGCGCGAGACGAATGAATGGCTGCGCACTTACGGTGGCCCGATGGGTCGCGATGACGGCCTGGCGTGGATGAAGCAAAACTGGACTGGCAAGAGTCGTCCGAATCTTTGGAGCCGGGCCGTGTGGGCACCGAAAGAGCCCGAGTACCGCACCTTCATCGGCTGGTGGGGCATGGAGTTGGGCAAGCGGCTCGTCGCCAGTCAAAAAGTGCCGGTTTGCATTATCAACGGTGCTTTGGGAGGCACACGCATCGACCAGCATCAGCGCAACGCTGCCAATCCCGCCGATATTGACACCATCTATGGCCGCTGGCTGTGGCGTCTTCAGCAGTCACGCCTCACGCACGGCATCCGCGCCATCATCTGGCATCAGGGCGAGAGCGACCAGCCCGCTGACAATCCGCTGGGCAAACCCGGCCATGAAATCTACCAACCGCTCTTCCTCGACATGGCCGGCGGCTGGCAGCGCGACCTGCCGAATGCGCGGCACTACTACATGTTCCAAATCTGGCCAAACTCATGCGCCATGGGCGGCAAGGACGGCGCTGGCGACCGCATCCGCGAGGTGCAGCGCACGCTGCCGGAGCGCTTCGATAACCTGAGCATCCTCTCCACGCTCGGCATTCGTTACCCCGGCGGCTGTCATTATCCAAAGGAGGGCTACAACGAGTTCGCCCGCATGTTGCAGCCGCTCATCGAGCGTGATCTCTATGGCGTGAAGCCGGGAGTCTCCATCACGCCACCCAACGTGAAGCGCATCTCTTTCGCCAACGCGGCGAGGGACACACTCACACTCGAGTTTGATCAGCCCGTGATCTGGCTGGAGCATCTCACCAGCCAGTTCTATCTGGATGGCCAGTCGGAGAAAATCGCCAGCGGCAGCGTGAAAGGAAACATCCTCACGCTGAAACTCAAAGCGCCCTCCACCGCGAAAAAACTCACCTATCTCAAAGAGACGAACTGGAACCAAGACAGCCTCCTCCTCGGCGAAAACGCCCTCGCCGCGCTGACCTTCTGCGAAGTGCCTATCAAACAGTTCAAGTCTCCTAAATAGTGGAACTGCGTTCCTCTAAGCAGGCAAACTTTCAATGAAACCCTCATCCAATGTCGCACTCGCCCAAGCTGGGGCCGACTCACTCAAGGAGTTGCTGAGCCGACCTTGGGAGTGCTCCGTTCTGGAGATGGAGTTGAAGACAGCGATATGTCTCAAGGATGTGACCTGTTGCCGCGAGCTGCTGAAAGAGAAGGGAGAATTGCTCATGCAGTTGAAGAGCCACGAGTTTGCGGAACTCATGGGTGAGGCCATCCACTCGGGTGCTGCAGCGGATGAACTTGTCGGCGTGCTCCTCCAATCGGGTGTTCCCGCTCAATGCGTTTATGACCATATTGGCCCGGCTTATCAGCGTACTCCGTTGATTACCGCCGCACGGCTTGGACGGCTGGATCTAATTCAAAAGCTCATCGCGGCTGGCGCAGAACTTTTCTGGTCCAGTCCGACTGGAGCGAACGCGCTGAGCGAAATTCTGCCTAGCAAGTCAAGACAGGCACGCAGGGACGATACGCATGATCTTTCGCGAGTCCGCGAATGGCTGACACTACAAGGCGTGAGAATTGATCCACTGTGTGCCGATAGCCGCAGAAAGCTGTGTTGGGCGTCATCAAACCCGGTTTCGTGGCCTGATATTCCCGCACTGCTCGAACTGGGCATCCCGCTCGACGCCACGGGTTGGACTCCCTTTATGCTCAGACTTGCAATGGGCACTGCTATTGTATCCGAAGTTGCAGGTCTGCCAGAAGTTGAGATCTACCACTCGGATGCCATGAAGAGGACACCATTTCTGCTCGCCGTGGCAGCCGGCGACCTCGAAATGGCGAAAGCTCTGTTTGAACGTGGCAGCAATCTAAATGTGCAAGGCCACATTGGAGCCACGGCACTCCATCTAGCTGCGCAATACGGTCATTGTCACCTGATCGAGTGGCTCCTGGAACACGGCCTTCCCCTGGATGGCAGAAACGAGTTTGGTAATTCGGCCCTGCATGCGGCTGTCGGCGCCAACTGCTTGGAAGGAGCCAAATGCCTTCTTCAAAAGGGGGCTGATGTTCATGAGCGAAATGCGAACGACTATGGCCTTATTCATGATGTTTCTTTCTCGGATGATTTGGCAATGCTCAAGGCGCTAGTGAAAGCCGGAGCAAACGTCAACGACGTTTCCGGCGGAGGAAGCTGGCCTTTGCACGATGCTTGTCATTCGGGCAACATCGCTGCGGTTTCTTATTTGATCCAAGAAGGAGCGAGTCCAAATCTCACTTCCACAGGTGAAACCGCTCTTTTTGCGGCAGTCTCGAGTGATAGCTTGGAATGTGTCCAGCTGCTGGTGGAAGCCGGAGCAGATGTGAACGCCGCTGACTGCGATGGATGGACCTGTTTGTTTCGTCTTCGATCCGAGAGTGTTGCCCATTTTTTGCTGGAACACGGGGCCAACCCTGGTTTGTCGGATCAGTGCGGAGGCTTGCCTGAGGACTGGGCGAGAGTTCCGCTTAACGTCCAGCGGTTGCTCAGGAAGTTTAGAACTACCAGTCCTCAGGCTACAGCGTGACCCCTCCTCGTACCTTCCGTCCCATTCTACTCTTGCAGCAAACCACTCTATGAACCCACTCACGTCCTCCATCACCGCCTCCTTGATTTATTGTGCCGTGGCACTCCACGCCGCCGCACAGCCTGAAATCAAACGCCCTGACGACAAACCCGCTGATCAAACGAAGAAGGTCAAAGTCTTCATCCTCATGGGTCAGTCGAACATGGTCGGCATGGGTGACATCGAGCCTGCTGATAAGCCCGGCACGCTCACCACGCTGGTTCACAAAGAGAAGCGCTACCCATTCCTCGTGGATGACGCAGGCCAGTGGACGACGCGGAAGGACGTTCACTATTACGACGCACGCACCAAAAAAGGCGGTGCTCTCACCGCTACGTCGAATGGGCGCTCCATCGGGCCGGAACTCGGTTTTGGCTTCGTCATGGGCCAGTTGCTTGATGAGCCGGTGCTCGTTTTGAAGTCCTGCATCGGCAATCGCAGCCTCGGCTGGGATCTTTTGCCTCCCGGCAGCCAGCGCTACGAAGCGGAAGTCACCGAGCGAGATGGAACGAAGATAAGAAAGATCTTTGCGGGCTACAAAGACAAACCGGACTCCTGGCCCGCCGAAGCAGGCAAAGGCACCGCCACCGAGCCTCCGCCATGGCTCGATAAAAAAACCGGCAAACACATCGAATGGTATGCTGGCAAGCAATACGACGACGACATGACCAATGCCAAAGCCGCACTCGCCAATCTCGACAAGATTTACCCCGGCTATCAAGGCCAGGGTTACGAGATTGTCGGCTTCGTCTGGTGGCAGGGAAATAAAGACTCCTACAACCCCGTCCACACCGCTCACTATGAGGAGACTCTCGCCCGCCTCATTCCCGCACTGCGTAAAGACTACGATGCGCCAAACGCCAAATTCGTGCTCGCCACCGGTTGCGGCGTCACCGGACGTGAAGGCAGCGGCCTGCAACTCGCTGAAGCCCAACTCGCCATCGCCGATGCCAAGAAGCATCCCCGTTTCGTGGGGAATGTGAAGGCTGTAGATTCGCGTGATCTATGGCGTGACGCTGCCGTCTCGCCAAAAAACCAAGGCTATCACTACAATCGCAACGCCGAGACCTACCTCGAAATCGGCATCCGACTCGGGCAAGCGATGACAGAGCTGCTGACCGCTCAGAGTGGCAAATGATCTCCCAACTGCCATCACCCCTCATGCATTTCTTACCGCCCATCTTTTACCAGCCCATGAAGTTCCCCCTCACCCTCACTGCCCTTCTCCTCTCCACGCTTGCTCACGCCGCTGGCAAAAACGAATCTGCTCCGCCACCTGACTTTACGAAAGGCGATGCCATTCCCGCCAATGCGAAGCACGACTGGAACCTCGGTGCCATGGGGCTGCGTGGCTGGATGCATTGCGATAATCTCATGACGAGGGATGCGCGGCAGGTCGCTATCACAAAGGTGGAGTCAAAGTCGCCAGCGCAGGGTGTCATCGGAGTGGGTGATGTGATTCTTGGTGTCGGCGGGAAGACTTTTTCGGTCGATCCGCGAATGGAACTTGGCGTGGCGCTCACAGCGGCAGAAACGGATGCTGGGGGTGGCAAGTTGAGGCTCACGCGTTGGCGTGCAGGCAAGACGGAAGAGGTCGTGGTGAAGATTCCAGTGCTCGGCAGCTACTCGCCGACGGCTCCGTTTGATTGCCCAAAATCGAAACGCATTCTTGAGCAAGGTTGCCAGGCTTTGGCGGCCCGCATGAGTGCCCCTTCATACGCGAACCAAGACCCCATTCCGCGTTCGCTGAATGCGCTGGCTTTACTGGCGAGTGGAGAGGCAGCCTACCTGCCGATGATCAAGAAGGAATCGAAATGGGCGGCGGCTTTTGCATCGGATAGCATGCAAACGTGGCATTACGGCTACGTGATGATGTTTCTCGGCGAGTATGTGAGCGCCACGGGCGATGAGTCAGTTATGCCGGGCCTGAAACGGCTCGCGCTGGAGTCTGCGAAAGGGCAGAGTGCCGTTGGCTCGTGGGGCCACGGGTTCGCGAAACCGGATGGCCGACTCGGCGGCTACGGCATGATGAACTCGCCGGGCATCCCGCTGACGATTGGTCTGGTGATGGCTCGCGCGGCTGGCATCAAAGATCCCGCTGTGGACCTCGCCATTGAGCGAAGTGCGCGACTGCTGCGCTTCTACATCGGCAAGGGTGCCATCCCGTATGGTGATCATCATCCGTGGATCGAAAACCACGATGACAATGGCAAGTGCGGCATGGTCTCGGTGTTGTTCAGCCTGCTCGGCGAGCACCAAGGCACGGAGTTCTTTTCTCGCATGAGCCTCGCGTCCCACGGTCCCGAGCGTGACACGGGACACACGGGCAACTTTTTCAACATGCTGTGGGCGATGCCCGGCGTGGCGCACTCCGGT
>JANPIW010000272.1:0-12812 GCA_031425215.1 Verrucomicrobiaceae bacterium | reverse complement strand
GAGCAAACGAGCCGCCTTCCAGCCTGCGCCATCCAGTCCCATGATGTCAAAATGCTTTAACACGTCGTCCACCGAGGCCTCCGCATCGGCGACCGCGCCATGTTTCACCATCACATAGTAAAGCGTGGCGATGCCGTGGCTCGGACAGACTCCTGTGATGACTCCTGTTCTCACTGCGCTCACCACCGCTGCCGAATCGGCGTAGTGTGGCTGACGGTTCTGAAACACATCCAGCAAGACGTTGATGTCCACCACCACGGTCATGCGTGTTTGCGCCCCAGGTAGTCGTAGTATTCTTTGCGTGCATCAATGTCGCCCTTGATGACCCCGGTTGCTTTGATGACATCGGGGTGAAGCGGGCGCTGCATGCGCTCGCGCAGCAGACGTGTCTGTTTGGCCAGGAACTCCTCGGGCGTGGTGCCTGAAGAAGCCGTGAGGGATTGAAGAAACACGAAATCCTCTTCAGGAATGGAAACGGTGATGATGCTCATGGCTGGAGTTTAGTATGAGGCTGGTTGGTTGACAATTGCCACATCATCGCCGCCCACTTCACCTGCCTGCGGCGGTAGAGATGGATCAGGTGAATGATCACCGGAAGCGCGGCGAGCGGCAGCCCGAAGAGAAGGATGGGGGCGAGGAAGCTCATGCGGATACAGGAAGGGGAGCACGGGTGCGGATTGATTTCGTGCTGGCCTGATCGGGGGAGCGAGCTAGCGGCGGAGCGTGGAGCAGGGCTGGCTCGAGGAAGATCATACTCATATGGAGGCACACTATCATGGCGCGCGGGTGCTGAGACCAAGCTTCTTACAAAGTGCGTTCAGTTTTGGGTAACTCTCGTTAACCTTCATGGTCCGGCATGGCCATGCCCTATAGTCAGAGCATCGGAAACAAATCTCGAATGCTCCGACGGGTTGGTCTTTCTCGAAGAATATAAAGATATGATGCGGCTCGTAACACATCGCGTGTGCTGGCGGAGAGTGCTTGCCGAAAATGGCGTCAAACAGTTCATCAATTTGGGCGGCTGATAAGACGACCTTCTTATGTTTTACATCGCGAAGGCCCGCCAGATTCAGCTTTCCCGAACGAGTGCAGACAATCGTGCTCCATGTCGGCAAATCGGTAAAATTATATCCAACGACACGATCAAAGTTTTGTCCCTGCCACTGGCGACGAGCATCGCACACATGTTTCTGCGAGACATGAGCTTCACCCGTGGCAACACAGCCGCAGATCGAGATCATCACTGCAACCAGTAGCAAGCCGACACAGAGAAACTGCGATCCGCAGAATGTGATTGCCGACATAAACCAGGCGCTGCAAGGCCCCCTCATCTCCGTCCCCCCTTCTTCTGCACCCGTCCGAGCAAAAACTTCGCGAGCACGTCGTCGTACTTTTCGTGCAGCTTCACGCGGTGGTAGTCGATGCCGGTGGTGCGGACCAGCTCGTCCATGTCGTGGAGGTACTGCCGCACGGCTTCGCGGTAGTTGCGGGCGATGAGCGAGGGGTCGGCCAGGACGGGTTCGCCGCCTTCCATATCGACGAACCGCGCGGGACGGTCGAAGTCGAAGTCGAGTTCCTTTTGATCGAGCAGATGAAACACGGCGACATCGTGTTTGCGGAAGCGCAGATGCTGGATGCCGCTCTTGAGATCGGCGGGCGGGGCGAAGAGATCGGAGAGGATGACAACCAAGGCGCGCTGGCGGATTTTCTCGGCGGCGTCGTGCAGCGCGGTGATGAGCGTGGTGCCGCCGACGGGCTGGATGCCGCCGAGTTGATCGAGCACGAGGCCGAGGTGCGTGGCACCGCGCTTGGCCTGAATTTCGATGGGTTTTTCCGCGAGGCTCCAGAGGCCGACGGCATCGCCCTGCTGCGCGGCGAGGTAGGAGAGACTGCCGGCGAGGCGGCGCGCGTAATCAAGCCGCGTCGCGCCTGCGGGGCCGAAGCCCATGGAGCCGCTGGTGTCGATGAGGAGGCAGAGGCGCAGATTGGTGTCGGCCTCGAATTCCTTGATGTAAAAGCGGTCGCTGCGGCCCCAGGTGCGCCAGTCGAGACGGCGTGTGTCATCGCCGGGGACGTATTTGCGATACTGCGCAAACTCGAGAGAGGAGCCGCGAACGGGGCTGCGGTGTTTGCCCGAAACGCTGCCGAGCATGGATTGCCGGGCGTTGAGAGGCAGGGCCATGAGACGGGCTAGCGTCTTGGGGTCGAGGAAGCTGCGGTTTCTCTCAGCGGCTGACATGGCTCAAAATCCTCCGCTTTCTCAGCCCTCCTTGGAGAGATCATCCACCAATCTCTTCGCCACATCGCGGCTCGTCACGCCATCGCTCTCGGCGGTGAAAGTGGTCATCACGCGGTGGCGCAGGACGGGATCAGCCACGGCGGTGATGTCTTCCATCCTCACCATGTAGCTGCCTTGCAGGGCGGCTCTCGCTTTGGCTCCCAAAATCAAATACTGCACAGCGCGAGGTCCTGCACCCCAGCCGACGAGGGGCTTCAGCCATGCGGGGGCTTCTTTTTCATTCGGTCTGGTGCGGCGGACGAGATCGACGGCGAATTCGTAAATGTGATCGGCGACGGGGACGCGGCGGACGAGGTCTTGGAAGGCGAGAACCTTTGCGCCATCGAGAATATGACTGAGCGACGGCAATGCCATGCCAGTGGTTGTTCTCGCGATGGCGATCTCTTCATCGCGGCTGGGGTAATCGACACCGATCATGAACATGAAACGGTCGAGCTGCGCCTCGGGCAGAGGGTAGGTTCCTTCTTGCTCGATGGGGTTTTGCGTGGCGAGGACGAAGAACGGCGAGTCGAGCGTGTAGGTGCGACCTGCGACAGTGACCTTGTGCTCCTGCATGGCTTCGAGCATGGCGGCCTGCGTTTTTGCGGGCGCGCGGTTGATTTCATCGGCGAGGACGATATTGGCAAACACGGGGCCTTTGGCGAACTCGAACGCGCGTTTGCCGCCGGGCAGCTCTTGAAGAATATCGGTGCCGGTAATGTCCATCGGCATGAGGTCGGGCGTGAACTGGATGCGGCTGAAGGAGAGCGACATTGTCTCGGCGAGCTTGCTAATGAGCAGCGTCTTCGCCAGACCGGGCACACCCATGAGCAGTGCGTGACCACGGGCGAAGAGGCAGATGCAGAGCTGCTCGATGACGCGATCCTGGCCGACGATGACTTTTTTCAATTCCTCCGCGAGCTGCCCGTAGCATTTTCTGAGTTCATCAATGGCAGCGACATCATCTTGAGGGAGAACCGGCGAGGAAGAGGTGGGGGAAGACATGGTGATGGAAAGCGCAAATGGCAGCAGGAAAGCGGCGGACACGCAACAACAAAGACGAATGCGATGCCTTATTATTGGGCAGGGTGAGCGGCGGTGCTCGGCGCAGGGCACTCAGGTGCGGGTGCCCTCAGGCACAAACTGAGACCATCGTTGCAACCTCGTCGCCCATGAATTAAACCGTCACCTGTCAGCACCGTGTCCCACCCATGTACTGACCGCGCCGCATCCAATAACTAACCAAACACTCCCACCCTTCCTCATCATGCAAGACTCGTCCATCACCGCCATCGGCATCGACTTCGGCGGCACCTCTGTGAAGCTCGGCGTGTGCAAAGGCGGCGAGTTGATATGCACCGACGAGCCGATCCCGACGGCGAACTTTTCCGGGCCGCAAGCCTTGATCGGCGAGATGGCGGCGCGCGTGGAGAAGCTGCGCAAGACGCATCCGGCCATTGCCGCCATCGGCGTGGGTGTTCCCGGCCTGGTCGATTTCGAGCGCGGCTTTGTGCATGAGCTGACGAATGTGCCAGGCTGGAAACACATCCCACTCAAAACCATCCTCGGCGAGAAGACGGGCCTGCCCGTGATCGTGGAGAACGACGCGAACGCGATGTGCTACGCGGAGTTTCGTTACGGCGCGGCGCGCGGATTGAAGAACGTGATCGGCATTACCATGGGCACCGGCATCGGCGGCGGCCTCGTGCTGGATGGGAAAATGTTTCGCGGCAGCCATTGCATCGCGGGCGAGATCGGGCAGATGAGCATTCACTTTGACGGACGCGCGGGCTACTACGGCAATCTCGGCGCGCTGGAAAAATACACCGGCAACCAGCAGATCGCCGAGCACGCCGTGCAACGCTACGCCGAGGCCGGCATTGAGCGCGACATCGCCGACTGCTCTCCAAAAAAAATCGCCGAGGCCGCCGAGGCGGGCGACGACATCGCGCGGCAGATTTGGGGCGAGGTGGCTGACTGGCTCGGCACCGCCATTTCCAGCATCGCGTGGCTGCTCAATCCCGACGCCTTCGTAATCGGCGGCGGCGTGGCCCAGGCGGGCGACCTCATCTTTGATCCGCTGAAACGCAAAGTGCAATCCATGCTCTCCACAGTTGTGTGGGAAAGCCTTCGGATCGTGCCCGCGAAATTCAGCAACGAGGCCGGCATCATCGGCAACGCCGCCCTCGCCGCCGACGCGTTATGAACCACGAATGGACACGAATAGACACGAATTCGGCTTCTGAAAAAGAGCCGCAGCCATCGCAGCATGCGAACATTCGTGTCCATTCGTTTCCATTCGTGGTTCCTCCATCTGAAAAGCAGCCATCTCGATGAATGCCATGCCAGCACCGCTGCGCGAGCTGGTGGACTTTTTTTCCACGCTCTCCGAGGCCGAGCGCCGTGAGAATCTCATCGACCTGGCCACCGCCGCGAAAAATCATGCGCCGCGTGAAGACGAGCGCTTCGACTTTGAGGAAGTGCGCAAAGACGCGGAGTGCTCCGACACGGTGGGCATCCATGCGCGCATGGGCGACGACACGCGGATGCACTTTGCCATCTCCCTCGGCCCACAGGTGCAGACGCTCACGCGCGCGATGGCCACGATTCTTTGTCGCGGACTCAGTGGCGCGAAAGCCGCTGACATCATCGCCACGCCGCGAGATTTCGTGACGGCGATCATCGGCGAGCAGCTCGTGCGTCAGCGCAGCCAGACGGTTTATTATGTGCTCGGACGTTTGCAGGAGGCGGCGCGTATGACAATGCCTCGTTGATGCTTGGCAAAAGCACCCGAACCCATTAGCATCACTCTCTAGCGCCTCGCCACCATCTTACATTGATGACCGGCGGCGCCCGCATTGAAGGCACCATCGACATGACAACAAAATGGGCGATCAAGAACAAGTACGGCGACTTTGAAGTCGTGTATGACGCTGGTGGCCAGCCTCATTCGCTGGGGGAAGGCACGTTCGGCATCACGGTCGAGGCGGTGCGCAAGCGCAGAGTCGGCGGCAGGGAGATCGTGGACCGGTATGCGCTGAAGATTCTCGATCCGACGTTGTTTGAGTCCGCGACGTTGCGCGCGCAGTTCATCACGGAGCTGACGTCCGTGCAGGGCATCATCGACTCGAACCTGGTGCGCTACAACGACTACGGGGAGCAGGACGGCCAGCCGTATGTGGTGATGGACCTTTGCAGTGGCGGTGATCTGGGCGAACTGGTGCGGCGGTTGCGCGCGCCGCTGTCTGAGCGGCTCGCAGCGCGGATCGGTGTGCAGGTGGCCAAGGGCCTCCAGTGCATGCATGAGAGGAAGATGGTGCATCGTGACATCAAACCGGGAAACATCATGCTGGCGTGCGGCACGAGACCGCATTCCGCCGCCGCTCTGGAAGCGCTGCTGAGTGACGCAAGCCTGTGCCGAATTGTCGATTTCGGGCTGATCAAATCGACGGAGGCCGCCACGGATGCTGCGGCAAGGAAGCATTTTTTCGGCACGCTGAGATACGCCAGCCCCGAGCAGATCAGCCGGCGCAAGGACATCGACGGGCGCTCGGATATTTATGCGCTGGGCATGACGCTGTGGCATCTGGTGAAGGGCGAGAGTCCGCTAGCCGACAGCGAGAGAAAACTCGATGACAGTGAAGTCGAGGAACGCCATCTCAGTGAGCGCGAGCACGAGGCGGATTTCCCCGCTGGGCTGAGCGCTGAGTTTCGCGCCATCCTCGCGCGCATGGTGGCGAAGGATCGCGAGAAGCGGCACCGGAGCGCCGAGGAGCTGGGCGATGAACTGCGGCATTTTCTGGCGAGGACCGCGACGGCGGCGCCCGTCACTGCGCATACCGTGGATGGACGCCCGACGCTGGAGACGATTTTGAAACGCGTGCAGGCAGCGGGTGCAAAATATCTAATTCCGATCGACGGTGTGCTGGAAAATGTCTTCTCTTACAAGCCGGTGCGGGGCGGCGGCGGACGGCGCTTTGACGCGGTGCAAATCGGGAGTGACAGGCGCGGACGGCTGACACTGGAGCATCTGCCGGAGAGGGCTGAGGAACTGCGCAAGGATCTCGAAAAGGTGACGGCAAACCTCGTCGAGCGCGCCTGGCGCATCAATCATCCGTCCGCGCCGCGCACCTTTCTCGGCGATGTCGCGGTGGTGAGATCACACGACGCGCTGGCGTGGTTCGAGGAGCATCGGCCCGATGGCGTGACACTGGCCGATGTGATCAAGGCGCGCACGAATGATGATCGCGCGATCACGTTCCAGGAAGCGGCGGAGGTTTTCCAGCAGATCGCGGTGGCGCTCGATCACATCGCGCACCTGTCGTGGAACGTGGTCTCGCTGCCGGCAGAGGCGGTCTTTCTCACCTGCGACGGCATGGCTGGCGATCTCAAGCGCCGGCTGCTCACGCCGCTCGATCAGTGGGAAAATTTGCGTGTGCGCTTCAGCGGCATGTGCATCCCGCCGCCGCCTGGAAGAAAATCGCGCAAGCTCATTGATCCTTCCGACGCGGTGACCGGCTCGGCGGGCATCGCGGCGCCGGAGGAGCTGCGTCATCCGCTCAAGGCGTTTCTGCGCCTCGTCTATCACACGCGCACCGGGGAGGTGCTCATCCCCGCCGCCGACCGCCACGCGCGCGAGTATGTGCAGACGGACAAGATGGGCGGCGCGGCGAACAATCTGATCCGCGACCAGCTCAGCAGTCAGCCGATGTGGGAAGCATATCCGGAAAAACTGACCGCTGACATTTCCGACACGCTGAACAAACTGTGCAGATACGAGGGCGTGTCTGACACCGATGTGCCCGTGCCCGTGCCATTCGGAGACTATGTGACCAAGGGTGAGGCGCCGTCCGCGCGGCCGGCGTCCACCGCATCGGTGACCGCGTCTCCGCCGACGAAGCACACCACATTACAGGGAACTTCGAGGCCGCTCACTGCGACGCGCAGCGGCACATCGGCGCCGCCCGTCGTCACGCCGGAGGTGCTGAACCAGCCGCTTCCCGCAGACCAGCCGCGCTCCACCGACGAGGCGCGCGAGGCGGCGGCACGCTCCGCGAAGATTGTCTCACCCGGACGTGTGCGCCTCGGCCAGAGCGAGCAGGATGTCTCGCCGGGGACATGGGGATTTCCGGGGCCGTTCGGAGATTTTGTGCGCTGCGCGAGCACCGGTCTTCTTTACAGCCTGCCGCGCCACAGACCGCCACTCATCGGCCAGATCGTCGCGCCGCATCTTGTGCGCAGCCCGTTTGTTTTGAAAGCGACTGTGGAGACGGCGCAGCGGGTTGAATGGGCGGACTGGAAGCCGGGAGCGCGGATCAAGTGCGATCACACCGATGAGGTTTTTCTTCTCCCGCTGGATCTCATTTATCCCGAGGGCATCCTGCCTGCGGAAGGGACGGGCCGCATCATCAGTCCGTATGATAGATCGCAGACCGCTGAGGAAGTCGATCCCGCAGCGTGGAAAGAGGGCAACAAGATCGAATGCCTCGCCACCGGCAGGCCGCTGATTTTTGTGCTGCCCGCCAAGCTCCCGCCGCTGCTCGCGCTCGCCGATGCGGAGACACCCGGCAGATTCCGCTCACCTTACGCGGAGGCGAAGGGCGCGTGGACTGACCTCGCGCCGACGCAGTGGTTCTCCGGCACGCAGGTGAAATGCCCGTCCGGCAAAACGCTCGTGCTTCCCGAGGCGGTGGATCAATGGATCGCCGAGGCCGTGATCGAGGACGTGGCGGCGCGGCGGGTGCGCAGTTCGTATTTTGAAAACGAAATCTGTGATGTGCCCGTGCGCGATTGGAAACGCGGCGGAGTCACGACCTGTGCGAGATCGCACAAGCTGATGCGCCTGCCTCAAGACCTACCGCTGCTCGTCGGCGCCGTCATTCCGCATCGCGCTGGTTTCATTCTCTCGCCCTACTCCGGCAAGGAGATCGAGGTGAAAATCCCCGAATGGATCACGGGCAGCGAAGTGGCGGGCGCTGAGCCGGGTGAGAATTTTCTTTTGCCGCCCGGCCTGCCTGCGCCGGATGGCGAGGTCGAGATGAGCGCGCCGGGATTCGTGCGCAGCCCTTACGACAAGACAGCGAGGCCGATGCGCGTGCCACCACTGCAATGGATCGAAGGTGCGGAACTGCTGTGCGAGAAAACACGCGCGCCCTTCAAGCTGCCGAAAAAATTGCCGCTGCTTCCCGGCATCCTCACCGGCGAGGCGGGATCGATTCGCTCGCCTTACCCCACCACTGGCGATGTGGCCATCGAGGTCGTGGACCTTAACGACTGGGTGCCTGGAAAAGTTTTTGATTGCCCGTGCAATCCTGGCCGCGTCTTCGCACTGCCGCCGGACATCGAGGAATGGATCGTGGATGGCACATGGGTGCCTGGCGTGCCGGGCCGTGTGCATAGTCCGTTTCAAAATGGCGGCAATGTTGATCTCACCGACGCGGATTGGAAACCGGGCGCTCTCGTCACATGTCCGGTCGCAAAGCGCCGCTTCCGTGTGCCGGTCACGAAAGACTTTCCAACACTCGCGCTCGAAAAAGCCGCCGTGCATCGCGCGCACATTGCAGAGCCGGAGCAGACTGAAAAAGACGCTGCTGACGCGTTGAAGAGCGAGCACAAAGGGGCGACCGCTGCCGCCATCCTCGCCATCTGGGCGCGACATGATCTCGACACGCCGGAGAAGCGCGCACCGAAGGAAACCGGCAGCCTCATCGAAGGCCGGCCCGGTTTTGTCATCAGCCCGTACAATAAAGAGGAGTTGCGCGTTGAGCCGCGAGTGTGGGTGCAGCAGCGCGCCTCGGTGCTGTGCGCGAGCGGCAGGCGCTTTCTGCTGCCAGCGGGCAGGCCGCATCTCGTCGGCACCATCAACGCGCAGCATCCCGGCACCGTCACGAGTCCTTTCGCGCCGGAGAAACCCTTCGAGGTCAGGCCCTGGCAATGGAAGGACGGAGAGGAAATCAAATGCGAGCGCAGCGGCCATCTTTTTGTCCTGCCCAAGAATCTGCCCGCCTGGGTGCCAGAGGCACGGCTCGGCGAGAACAAGCCCGGCGCGGTCATCAATCCCTTCTCACCCAAAGGCGAGATCATCACGATCAACGGCCCGGACTGGAAGGACGAAAATATTCTCACCGTCGGCGGCAAACACTACAAGCTGCCGCGCGAACTTCCGCCTCTCGTCGCGCGCAGCGTGAATGCGAAGGGCGCGGAGGCGGAGTCGCCTTACTGCGCGCCGGGGAAATTCACGCACATCGATCCCGACCAGTGGGTTGATGGCGGCACCGTGATTTGCGCGGTGACGAGCCGCGCTTTTGTGCTGCCCGCCATTCTTCCCGCGCCAGTTTTCGCCGGCACTGATCCGCGCGTTGAGGGCGGCAGCCAAGGCTCGATCCAAAGTCCATATGGCAAAAAGCAGCGCCTCAACATTGATGCCGCCGATTGGGAAGAAGGAAAAGAGGTCCGTTGTCCCGAGACGAAAAAACGCGTCGTGCTGCCAAAGGGTCTGCCGTTGCTCATCGGCAGGACCGATCCGGGGCGCGCGCTCAGAGTGCTCTCACCCTTTTCCTCCGGCGACAAATGGATGGATGTCGATGTCAGCGAGTGGATCGAAAGCCGCGAGATCACATGCGCGCAAACCCGGCGCCGCTTTCGACTTCCCGATGAACTCGCGCTGCCGGTGGCGGAACTCGTCGGCGGCAAGCCTGGTCTTGTGCTCTCTCCATTCCGCAAGGGCAAGGACGGTGAGATCACTGTGCAGCCGCTGAAATGGGTGGAGGGCGGCGAGGTCGAGGACAGCAGGGCCAGACGCCGCTTTCGTCTGCCATCGGAGCTTCCGCTGTTGGAATGCGTCCCCGTTGCCGGTCGCAGCCTGTTGGTGAAATCACCCTTCGATCCGAAGACGGATGTGGCGGTGCCGCTGGCTGATTGGACGCCGGGTCACGAAGTGAAGTGTCCAGTCACAAAGCGCATCTTCGCTCTGCCTCGTCATCTTGACGAGCCGGTGTTGCCAGCCCGGCTCATCGAGGGCAGGCCGGGATGGATCATTGATCCTTATTCGGCTCAGGAGATCGAAGTGCGCGGCGCGGACTGGAACGAGAATGCCACCACCATCTCAGCGGAAGGCCGGAAGATCGCCCTTCCTGCGAAGCTCCCGCCACTGCTCGCACTGCTCATCGGCGACACGCCGTTTCAAATCCGCTCACCATACAATCCCGAGGTCATCGACACGGTGTCCGTGCGGAAATGGATCGCCGGAAAAATCGTCAAGTGCGGTGGACGAAGTGTGCAGCTTCCGAACGAACTGCCTCAGCCTCCTGCTGACATGCTGCAAAAATCACCGTTCCCGCTGGCCGCTGTCACGCGCATTGGCATCGGCCTGCTGGTCGTCGCAGGCACCATCGCGCTCTACTTCGCATGGCCCGATTCCTCAACCAGCGACGCGAAAGTCAGCGATGCGCCTGTTCCTCCCGCGCCATTGATCAAGCCTGTTCCTCTAGCTCCATTGAGTTTGCCTGTTCCTCCAGCGCCATCCATTCCCCCAATGCCGGAGCCACTGAAACCGGAGATCAAAAAGCCATCTCTTTTCGCGGCACTGAAGTTGATCGAGGAAAAGTCACCGCAGAGCCGCGTCATTACCGACAAGGAATTGAGCGCCTGCCATCAGGCGTGCAAAGAGGACGCATCGTTCGCGCCGGAGTTGTCCAATGAACTCGCGCAGATAGCGCAGCGGCTGGATGAGCAGCTTCTGGCTCGCACGATTTTGTTGGATGAAGAGCTGGAGCATCTGCTGGCTGGTGCGGCCAAGCTGCCTGCTCAACCGGGATCGACTGAAATCGCCCGAGTTCTGACGGAACTGAGGGCTGACCAGGCAGGAAGAAATGGGAAACCGGGAGAGGCGCTGAACCTGCTGCTCGAAATCGCGCGGATCAATCCGGCATCGGCCGCCCGTCTGCGAATACGCGTGGAAGCGTTCACGGACCAGCTCGCCAAACTTCCTGACCCTGATGTTCTGGCCTCCGCCGCGATATTGCGCGAGACAGGGAAAAAGTGGAAACTCGCAGACGCCTATCTCATGCTGGCATCGCGTGAGACAGGAGAGGCCAGCATCCAGGACTACAGGCAGGCGGATAGTTTTGGCAGCATGAAGGTGCGTGCGGTTGTGGGAAGGGTCTGTCTGCAAACGGGGCTGCGGAACAACAGAATTGATCTCGTGCAGGAAGGCATGACCAAGCTATGCGAGGCCGCCGTCGGAATCGCGGCCGAAGGCGACCCGAAAGCGATGATGTCGCTGGGCGAGACTCTGTACGAACTTGGCGGAGACGAGAGACTTCTTGAAATGAAGCTGCGGGTCGAAGCATCAAAGCTAAATACCGAGGCGATGAAGCTGGCGCGGGTGGCGGAATCCAAAGCACATGCGGAAGCCTTTTACCTCATTGCCAGGACGCAACTGCGCAAAGCGAGGGCAGATCGCGACAAGATTTTGTACAAGCAGGTGCTCGGCCCGCTGGAGAAGGCTTTGGAAATGAAGCTCCCCGGCGCGGCTTTTTATCTCTATCAGGCGAATTACAACAGCATCATCAATAACTCCGAGCGCGCCGTCGCGGCGCTAGAGAAAGGGTGCATCGCGCACGATGTGGATTGTCTGTACACTCTGGCCCAATGGATCGAGATCGGTCAGGTGCCCGCGAGGAAGAATGTCACCCGCGCGCACAAGCTCATGCACGAGGCCGCCTCGCTGGGCAGTATCAAAGCCCGCGACTGGCTCACCCAACGCGAACGTTGACCTCAGCCATGTCTGGCGCGCACGTCGGCGTGAAGCGCGAGGGATGGAAATCCATTTCACTTTGGAAATCCGGGTGCCAAGATGCGTGGCTTCACTGGAGGCATCAGCGACATGACAACAAAATGGGCGATCAAGGACAAGTACGGCGACTTTGAAGTCGTGCGGGACGCTGAGGGCCATCCTCATGCGCTGGGTGAGGGAACATTCGGCGTCACGTTCGAGGCGGTGCGCAAGCGCCTCGTCGGCGGCAGGGAGATCGTTGATCGTTACGCGCTGAAGGTTCTCGATCCGACGATGTTCGAGTCATCGACGATGCGCACGCAGTTCATCACCGAGCTGACATCGGTGCAGGGGATCATCGATACCAATCTGGTGCGCTACATTGATTACGGCGAGCAGGAAGGGCAGCCGTATGTGGTGATGGACCTCTGCGGCGGCGGCGATCTCGGCGAGCTGGTGCGGAGGCTGGGTGTGCCTTTGCCCGAGCGGATCGCGGCGCAGATCGGTGTGCAGGTGGCGCGCGGCCTCCAGTGCATGCATGAGAGGAAGATGGTGCATCGCGACATCAAACCGGGCAACATCATGCTGGCCAGCGCCTCAAAACCCGGAACGATCAGCGAGGTGGAGGCGCTGCTGGGTGACGCGAGCCTGTGCCGCATCGTGGATTTCGGCCTGGTGAAATCTTCCGAGGTCGTGTCGGATGCGGCGGCGCGAAAACATTTTTTTGGCACGCTGAAATACGCCAGCCCGGAGCAGATC
>JANPIW010000271.1:0-4303 GCA_031425215.1 Verrucomicrobiaceae bacterium | reverse complement strand
CGGTGGCGGCTTCCATGTTGGTTTCAAAGATGATCTTGTCTGCGTTGCTGGAGCCTTTGTTGCGACCGGTGTTCACGTCGATGGAGACGAGCGCCTCGGTTTGATCAATGACGATGTAGCCGCCGCATGGGAGCCACACCTGGCGGAAGAAGGCGTTGTCGATCTGCTTCTGGATGTTGTAGTGATCAAATATCGCGCCGGGGCCGGGAAAGAAATTGATGCGGCGCTTTGCGCGACGCGAGATGCTCTCGGCCATTTTTTGCATGCGCTCGACAGTGGCCTGGTCGTCGCAGATGACCTCATCGACGTCCTCGGTGAGAAAGTCGCGCACGGTGCGCTCGATGACTTCCGGCTCCTGGAAGCAGCACACGGGGGCTTTGTGGCCATCACGCGCATCGGTGATGTCAGCCCATTGATCGACGAGGATGCTGAGATCCCGCACGATGTGGCGGGCGCGTTTGCCCACGGCCTCGGTGCGCATGATGAGGCCCATGCCGTCGGGGAGGTCGAGGTTCTCGATGATTTTCCGGAGACGCGCGCGCTCTTTCGGATCCTCGACTTTGCGCGAGATGCCGAACTGGTCGTTGAGCGGCATGAGCACGAGGAGGCGGCCAGCCAGCGAGATGTTCGTGGTGACGCGCGGGCCTTTGT
This sequence comes from Verrucomicrobiaceae bacterium, assembly GCA_031425215.1. Taxonomy (GTDB): domain Bacteria; phylum Verrucomicrobiota; class Verrucomicrobiia; order Verrucomicrobiales; family Verrucomicrobiaceae; genus JANPIW01. The sequence continues at coordinate 3,652 of JANPIW010000271.1, read as the reverse complement.
TGCCAATGGGGCCTTTGGTGACCTGCACCATGATCTCGGAACCGACGGGATAAAGGCTCGGGATGTCCTTGGACTCGATGCGCTTTTTCTTGGCCTTGCCTTTACGATTGATCTCCTCGAGGCCGGCATCGAGCGCGGCGGGGATGGCGTCCCAGAAGTGCAGGAAGGCGTTTTTGTCGAAGCCGATATCGACGAACATGGCTTTTAAGCCCTGCTCGATGTTCTTGATGCGGCCTTTGTAGATGCTGCCGACGAGGCTGGAGGTGCCCACACGCTCGATGGTGTATTCCTCGAGCACTCCGCTGTCGAGCACGGCGACGCGATTCTCCAGCTTCTCACAGTTGATGACGATGCGTGTGCCGCTGCCCACGTCTTTTTTTCCGGTGATGAACTCTTTGATTCTTTGCACGATTCCCAATGGCATGTCTGCTCTCCTTAAATGTGTTGTGTCTGTTTTTGTCTTTGCGCTTCTGCGATCAGTCGCGCCCGAATAGTCTCTTGAAAAGTCCCGCGCGGCGGACTGGCACCGCCTTGGGTGGCTCGGCATTGCGGGTGGCTCCGCTGGATGAGGACGAGCTTTTACGAATCTTTGGCGCGGCAGGTTTTTTGGTAGTGGGCCGCTGCTCCTCGCGGGCGTCGACCTGCGCGCCCACATCACCGTCATCATCGGCGGAAGGTGTGTTCAAAACCAGCTCGTTGGCAAAGATGATGGCCTCGTGCTGTTTGAAGTCGCCCTTCAACTCAGGCACCGGCTCGATGGCGACCTGATAACCATGATCGAGCGCGAACGCCTGCTCCAGCACGCGTTTCACGACGGGAGCGGCGCAACCGCCGCCGGACTTTCCACCCTGCACGAGCACGCAGACGGCGAACCTGGGATTCACATACGGCGCGAAGGCGATGAACCAAGTGTGGTTGTCCTTCACTCCGCCGCGGAGAAACTGAGCGGTGCCGGTCTTGCCCGAGACCTCGATGTTTGTCATGCGACCGCCGCGCCCGGTGCCGCCGTCTTCATTGACGACCTTCCACATCCCGCGACGCACGAGTTCGAATTCCTTCTCGCTGACAAAGTCCGGCACGATCTCTCCGCGTGGCTCAGGTTTGTTGTCGAGCACAACCTTCGTTCCATCCATAACGCGTTTGAGCAGATGCACAGGATACGCTTTGCCGCCATTGGCGACGGTGGCGGCGACGTTGGCCATTTGGAGCGGCGAGGCCTGCACGAGTCCCTGGCCGATGGAGACGTTCGCGACGAAGCCGTTGCTCTTGGAGTTTTCATCCGGGCGGTGCTGCCGCGTCCAGCGATGGCCTGGAAGAATGAGGCTGCCCGCATCCTCCTCGTCCAGCTCGATGCCACTGCGCTGCCCCAGTCCCATGAGGTGGCCGATCTTCTCGATGTTGTCGAGCGTGGCGCGATTGCCGTACTGATAGAAGAAGCAATTGCACGAAACCTTGATCGCAGCGCTGAGATCCAGCGAGCCATGCGCGCCGCCTTTGTCCGCGATCCAGCATTTCATCGCCTTGGTGCCATAAGTGACGCTGCCGCCGCAGGAGAAATGCGCGTTGGTGATCGGCGGCTTCGCGGCGCAGCCGGAGAGAGCGGTGACAATTTTGTATGTGGAGCCGGGTGCAAAGCCCGACGTCGCGCGACAATAAAGCGGCTGCACGGGATTTTGATTGTACTCGACCCAATCCTTCTCATTGATGCTGGGCACGAACTTGCTCGGATTGAACGAGGGTGCCGATGCCATGGCGAGAATCTCGCCGGAGCCAGGCTCCAGAACGACCACGGCTCCACGTCCGATGCCGCCCTCGCGCAGCGCCTTTTCAGCGATCATTTGAATGCGCGCGTCGAGAGTGAGGTGGATGTCGTTGCCCTTCTTCGGGTCCTCGCACTTCTCGCTCACCTCGCCGACGAGGGCGCCTTTCTCGTTCACTTTCACGGTGCGCACGCCAGGCTTGCCGACGAGGTACTTGTCCATTGTCTTCTCAATGCCGGCCACGCCGTAGTCATCGGGCACATAATAATTGCCCCACGGCGCCTTCTCCTCGTCGCTCACGCGCTGGTCATCGGGCAGGCTGACGTAACCAAAGATGTGGCACGCCATCGCGCCGTATGGGTACTGTCTCGATGGCCGCACGGAGACCGACACACCTGGCAGTCCCAGATTGTGCTCGGCGAACTGGCTGAACTGCTCGAAGGTCAGATCGCTGCGATAAACCCACGGCACGAGACCGCGGAACGTGCGCGTGTGGATGCGGAGATCGTCGGGATCGTAATCAATGTTGGCCAGCCCCATCGCGGCGAGCTTGTCGTGGATCATTTCGTTGAAGATCGTGACGTAATCGTCCTCGGGAATCTCACGTTTGATGCCCTGCACGACGAGGTCGTACTTGACCTTGGGCATCTTGCGTTCCTTGCCGTTTGCGTCCTTCGCGCGGCGGAGCTGGCGGCGGTACTCGTCGAGCACATCCTTCATCAGCACGCGCACTTCAAAGGACGGCTTGTTGCTCACGAGCGTGATGCCGTTGCGGTCCTTGATCTCGCCGCGCACACCGGGCACGCGGATGCGCAGCTCGCTCTCGCCAGGCACTTTCTTCACCCAGGTCGCGTGCGTCACGACCTGTAGATAGTAGAGTCGGTACACGAGCACCGCGAACGCGGCGACAACCCCGAACGCGAGCATGAAAAGTCTGAGCCTGTATTTAACGACCATTGAAACTGTACCTCAGTCCTTCGTATTTGATCTCATACTGCGTCACGCGCGCGAGAATATGCAGCACCAGGAAAACCAGCGGCGAGACGAGCATGGCGTACATCGTGCCGGTGCCCAGCTTGAGCCAGATGGGCGTGGGGAAATAGAGATAGAAATCTCCGCGCAACAAAGTGATGAGCAGGTACTGCACCAGCAGCCATGCGGCGGTGGCAAAGCCCACCATGATGACGGGCAGCTCGAGCCTGCCTCGTTTGAACAGAGGCCGCACGCCCTGCATCAGCACGCCCATGAGCCCGAAGATAATCACCGAGTAGCCGAGTTGCAGATCACCGGCGCTCATACCGGCAGCCTCGGCCATTGACACGCCAAGCTCCATGTCTGCGGGAATAAGATCAGAGCCTCCCGCAGGCATCGGCAGATACCGCGCGTCCCAGATGAATCCAGTGAGCAGCGCCAGCACAAGCATTGAAGGAAAAGGCACCGCCACAGACGCCGCGAAGAAGAAGACCGCGGGCAGATTCAGTCGCGCATAGTATGTGTACTCGCCCATGAACGGCGGAATGAATTCCTGAACCACGAAGCTCAGGATCGCGAGGACGAAAACCACGAGGTTGAATATCATTGCCCCGCCTCCTTCACCGGTATCGCCATAGGAACGGGCGCTTCTTTCTTTGCTTCCATCGCAATGATGAAAACGTGATCGATTTTTTCAAAATTCACCTTCGGCTCCACAGCCGCCTCGGCGAACAGGTCTTTGTTTTCAAAACGCTTGATCACACCGAGAAGCAAGCCGCTGGGAAACACGCCGCCGTCGCCCGATGAGTACACATTCGAACCGATGTTGATCACGGCGTTCTGATTCAGGTATCTCAAACGCAAATCAGGCCGCAGGTTGATGCCGCCACGCTCGCCCGCGAGGATCCCCCGCTCACGCG
>JANPIW010000270.1:0-6610 GCA_031425215.1 Verrucomicrobiaceae bacterium | reverse complement strand
AGGCATTGCAGACATTAACTTTTTTCCGACGACTCGTCGGTGCTCCATGAACAGCGCGAAACACAGTGAACCCGCTTCGACGGCCGTGCCGTGGCTGGTGCGCATCCCGGAGATTTTCGAGGGCATCGCTGGCGAGGTGTTGCGGCGCTTTGGCGCGGAGTCGAGCACGCGGCTGGGGCATGACTATTATTTAATCAAGACCGCGACACCACATTCCATCCGCGAGTCCGAGGCGGGGAAGTTTGCGCGGTGGAATCTCCCGATGCATCACACCTGGCCGTGCAATGCGCAGAAGATGGATGGCTTCATCGAGAAGGCGGCGCAGACGCTGCTGAAAAAATTCGGGGCGCGAAAACCGCAGGGGATTTTTGTCGGGCAGCTCAATCCGGCGTCGCCTGACAAGTACTACAAAAGCCTGGCATCGAACCTTCGCGGCCGAGTGCTACAGGTGTTTCCAAAGCTGAACGCGGCGACGGTGGAGGAGCAGGACGCGGGCGCTGAGACGTTGTTCTGTCTCGTTGGAAAGGAAGGGTTGTTTTGCGGGATGCAAAGTCCGCGTGCGTCGAATGGACTGTATGCGGGCGGGAGCAAATTCATCGACCAGGACTCGCCTGACACGATCAGTCGCGCTGGAGCAAAGATTGCCGAGGCGCTGCATTACCTGCTGATGCATCGCGCGCCGCTGGCGGAGGGCGGTCATTGGGTGGAACTGGGCGCGTGTCCGGGTGGCATGACCTCGGAGCTGCTCGCGCGCGGGCAGCGAGTGACAGCGATTGATCGCGCGCCGCTTGACGCGCGATTGCAAGGCAGGCCCGGATTGAAATTCAACCTCGCTGATGTCGCCACATTTGAGCCGCGCGGCGATGTGATCTTTGACGCGATCTTGTCTGATCTAAATGGTCCGCCCGAGGAATCCATCGCGCACGTCATCCGGCTCTCGCGCAGTTTGAAGAAGCAAGGTCTCGTGGTTTTCACCCTGAAGCTGCCGCGCGTGGAGTCGGTGGATGAGCCGTGCGCGTTGTTTCGCGAGATCGCGGGCATCGCATCGGCGGCTGGTTTGCGGTTGATAGCGCAGACGCATCTGACGTACAACCGGCATGAGTTCACGCTGTTCTTTGAGAAGATGACATGAAACCTGGCAGCACATCATCCGCCGCGTCCTTTGCCATGCGTCTCTCGCTGTGGACGGGGTTTGTCATGCTGGTGGCAAAGGTGGGCGCATGGTTGCTCACAGGATCAGCGGCCATTCTCGGCGATGCGGCGGAGTCTGTCGTGCATGTGGCGGCGGTGATGTTCGCGTCGTTCAGTTTGTGGCTTGCGGAGAAACCGGCGGATGAGAACCATCGCTACGGTCACAGCAAGATCGCGTTTTTCTCCGCCGGGATCGAGGGCGGGCTGATCGTGCTGGCGGCGGTGTTCATCGTGGTGGTGTCCATCAAACGCTGGATCGCAGGCGAGGCGCCCGCGCACATCGACCAAGGTGTGATCATCACAGCGGCGACGATCCTGGTGAATGGAGTGCTCGGTTTTTATCTCATCGCCACGGGCAGGCGCGCGGCGTCGCTGATCCTCGTCTCGAACGGCAAGCATGTGCTCACCGACGCGCTCACGAGTTTTGGCGCGCTGGCCGGTCTGGCGCTGGTGCATTTCACCGGCTGGGCTGCGTGGGATCCGATCTGCGGCCTGCTCATGGCGGCGAACATTCTTTTCTCCGGCTTCGGTCTGCTAAAAGAAAGCGTGGGCGGCTTGATGGACGTGGCTGATCCGCGCATCGGCCGCAGCCTTGAGGAAGCGCTGCGTGTGGAAACGGAGAAACGCGGCGTTTCGTTTCATGCGCTGCGGCATCGCGACGCGGCCAAGTCGCTGTGGGTGGAGGTGCATCTGCTTTTTCGTGATGACATTTCGCTGCGCGAGGCACACCAGGTGGCGACGGAGATCGAGACGGCCGTCAGCGCTACGATGGAGAAGCCTGTCATCATCACGAGCCATCTCGAATGCGCGGGTGATCACCGCGCGCTGCACCCCGATGAGGAGGAGCCGGCATGATCGCGCTGGATGCAGAGTCCATCGGCGCGGCGGGATGGCGCGTTGAGGTTCGCGACGAGGTGGTCTCGACCAGTGATGTGATCCGCGAGGCGGGACAGGCTGGAGCGGCGGGCGGCCTGGTTGTTTTCGCGGAGCATCAGACGCGCGGTCGCGGGCGGCGGCAAAACGCGTGGCTGATGCCGCGAGGGAAGGGGATCATGTTCTCCGCGCTGTTGCGTCCAGATGCGCCGACGGAACTCTGGCCGCGCGTCACCACGCTCGCGGCGCTGGCAGTGTGCAAGGCCATCGAGCACGAGCTGCCGCTGCGCGCTGCGATCAAATGGCCAAACGATGTTTACATCGGCGACCGCAAGGCATGTGGTTTGCTTGCCGAGTGTCACAGCGGTGCGGGCGGGATGTTTTTGTGCCTCGGCATCGGCATCAATGCGAACAACACGGACTTTCCCGATGAGCTGCGCGAGAGCGCCACGTCACTGCTGCGCGAGGTTAGCGGTGAGTGGCCGGAGATTGACCGCAACGCGCTGGCCTCGACCGTGCTGTGTTGTCTTTCCGCCGAATTGGCACGCATCGACGACGGGTTTAATGACGCTGTGGCCGAGGTGCGCGCACGGAGCTGGCTCCTCGGCAAAACGATTCGCTGCCTTGTTGATGGCCGCGAGCTGCATGGCCGGGCGATTGATCTCAATCACGAAGGCCATCTCGTACTCGCGCTGCCCGACGGATCATCGCGCGCGCTCAGCAGCGCGGACGAGGTGCGACGGGTGGTATGAGGAGTTTGCTGCCTCTGCGGCGGTGATCAGTCCGCGCGCTGCAAAATCGTTGGAGACTTGGAATCGCGCGGCGTGTCATGTCATGCTACAGGCACCGCCATGAACCTTATTGAAGAACTGGGACTCGCGCTAGGCCTCGCATCACTCGCAGGCGTGAACCTTTACCTCACGGTGCTGCTCACCGGCGCGCTGGTGCGTTTTGACTGGATCAAGCTGGCTGACAGCTACCAAAACCTGGAAGTGCTGGGGCATCCGATGGTGCTCGCGGTCGCCGGTGTGCTCTTTGTGCTGGAGTTTTTTGCCGACAAAATTCCGTGGGTGGACTCGCTTTGGGACAGCGTGCATACCGTGATTCGCCCCGTGGGCGGCACGTTGCTGGGTTTGCAAGCGCTCGGTGAAATTCAGCCGTGGATGGCCGTGATCGCGGGCCTGCTCGCGGGCGGCGCGGCGCTCACCACACACAGCGCGAAAGCCAGCACGCGGCTGCTCATCAATCATTCACCCGAGCCTTTCTCGAATGTGGCAATGAGCTTCACCGAGGACATCGCCGTGGCGGGAGGCGCATTTCTCGTGCTGATGAAACCGGCCATCGCGCTCGGTGTGTTCAGTGTGATCATCGTGGTCATCTGGATGATTTTCCCGCGCATCTGGCGCGTGATCCGCACCTCCCTGTGGTTCATCTGGAATAAGCTGCGGATGCCAGGTGTACGCCGGGCGTTGGGACAGCCGGTCGATCTGCCGCGCGCCTTGGATGGTGCGCAGCTCACACTGCTGGCCGCGCAGGCGTCGATGTCAGAGGCCGAGATCACATGGGCTGTGCCGTGCGTCACGGGCAAATGCAAAGGGGTGCGCGGGCTCAAGTCGAACCACACAGCCATGCTCGTCGCGCGTGACACGGGTGACACCGCCTATCTCGCCGTCGCCTGCGGGTTGCGCGATCTGCTGGTCGAGATCCCGCTGGCCGCCGCGCTTGTCGAGGTCGAGTCCCGTTTTTTATCCGAGAACATGAGCATCGAGACTGACGGGAAAACCATCCTGCTGCGTTTCCCTCGCGGACAGAGCGATGTGGTGGAGACGGTGGCCATGCGCTTGCGCGAGAAAGCCGCGCCTGTGATCCCTGCCGCTAATCCCGTGGCGGAAGCGCCCGTTGAAGAAAGCGTCGCGCCGGTGCCTGCGTTGTGAAGTTTCCAAGCATGAAATCCATCCTCCCTCTCCTCGTCGGCATCCTCGCAGGTATTCACTCCCCGCTTATCGCCGCGGCAGACAATCCGGTGCGCGTCGCGCTCTTTGATGACAATGGCAGCTTCGGAAAGGGCGTCCCTTCCGTCACCGAGCAGCTCGGGAACTCAGGCAGCTTCACCGTCACGAAACTCAAAGGCCCGCAGATCGGTGATGGCACGCTGAAGCGTGAGGCGTTCGATGTCGTCATCTTCACCGGTGGCAGCGGCAGCAAACAATCCAAGGCCATCGGCGAGCAGGGTCTCGTGGCGGTGAGGAAATTTGTCGAGGACGGCGGCGGTTACATCGGCATCTGCGCGGGCGCTTATCTCGCGTGCGAGGGGTTTTCCTGGGGCGCGAAGATTCTCGACGCGAAGACGGTCTCTTCAAAATGGATGCGTGGCAAAGGCGATGTGAAGATCGAGTTCACCGGCAAAGGCCGCGAGATTCTCGGCTTTGCATCTGGCCAGCTCGATGTCCGATACGCGAACGGCCCGATCTACAAGACGGCAAATTCGCCCGCGATCCCCGACTTCGAGCCGCTCGCCCATTTCCGCACCGAGTTTGCCGAGAACGACAGCCCCGTGGGCGCGATGGTGAACACACCCGCGATGGTGGCCGGCACTTTCGGCAAAGGCCGCGTCCTCTGCTCCAGCCCGCACCCCGAGCAGACGGCCGGGATGGAGAGCTTTGTCGCGAAGGCGGTGAGGTGGGTGGCGGGGAGGTGAGAGAGGGAGTGCTCAGTGCGAAGTGCTCAGTCAAATGCACGGGCGAACGTTGAACATCGAACATTGAACGTTGAACGTTGAATGTTGAATGTTGAACGTTGAACTCATCGTCTCGTCAGGACTGAGCACTGAGCACTCAAACTCCCAGTTCCCATTTCAAACTTCACCGCTACACTCCGCGCCCATCCCGTGAAGAATCTCCCCACCATTTTTCAGCTCAATGTCTTGTGGTCCGCCATCACAGCGTTGTCGCTCACGGTCATCGGCGGGATTGCCATCGGGTTGATTTATCTAGGCACGCGGGTCATCTCGTTTTTGCAGCCGATCCTCATCCCCTTCGCCGTCGCCGGTGTGCTGGCCTATCTGCTCGATCCGGCGGTGCGCTGGATCGAGAGGCGCGGGCTGTCGCGGCAGAAGGCGGTGCTCCTCGTGTTCGCTGTGTTCGTGTTGTGCGTCACGGGCCTGGGGCTTTGGATGGGGCCAAAGCTTGGTGAGCAATCGGGACGTTTCGGGGACAAGTTCGGAGTCTATTTTCAGAAGGCGCGCACCAATGTCGTGCAGTGGGCAGGTGATCTGGAGACGCGTTTCGGAGTGACGCTCCTGCCTCATGCTCCCGCTGCGCCAGCGACCGAGCCTGTGCCTGATGCGCAGGAAGGGAGTGACATAAAAGAAGAAAAGGAAGCCGCTGGCGACATCGACTTCCAGGCATTCCTGAGCGGCGATTGGGTGAGGACGAGCTTGCCTGCGGTTTTGAAAAACGGCTGGGGAATCGTGACCTCGAGCGTGGGCGGTTTCATGGGCGTGTTCGGCTTTCTGCTCTCGTTCGTCATCGTGCCGCTTTATCTATTCTACTTCCTCATCGAGAGCGCCAAGATTAAGGCAACGTGGGCGGATTACCTGCCGCTGCGCGCCTCGGCTTTCAAAGACGAGGTGGTGTCGTGCCTCACGGAGATCAATGGTTACCTGGTCGCGTTCTTTCGCGGCCAGCTTTTCGTCAGCCTGATCAATGGCGTCGCCACCGGCACCGGCCTGGCGGTTGTCGGACTCGATCTCGGCCTGCTCATCGGCCTGATGCTCTGCATCGTCGGCATCATCCCGTATCTCGGGATCGTCCTCTGCTGGATACCCGCCGTCATCATCGCCGCCACGCAGGGCGGGTCCATGCTCATTCCCGCCGACTGGCCGTGGTGGGGATTCCCGCTCGTCGTCACCGGCATCTTCGCCATCGTGCAGCAGGTGGACGGCCTCTTCATCACGCCCAAGATCGTGGGCGAATCCGTGGGCCTGCACCCCATGACGGTGATCGTGTCCGTCTTCGCATGGGCGTTGATTCTCGGCGGACTGCTCGGCGCCATCCTGGCCGTGCCGCTCACCGCCTCGCTCAAAGTTCTCTTTCAGCGCTACGTCTGGCGCGCAAGACTCGCCCCGCAGACCATCGGCGGGGCCACCACCCGGATCGTCACCGCTGAATCACAGCCGCAAAACGCATCGTCCTGACCATCCCTGCGGCGATCATCTCATCGCGCATCTTGATCAGCCGTGTCATTCCCACATGGCGGAAGGGGCTGGCTTCGGCCGGGCGGTGTGCTCTCACTTGCCAGCTCACCTTGAAGGCAGCACCCGCACCCTTTTGTTTGGACATCCGTGAACCTCAGGGCTGATCAGGAATTCTGAATCACCATAGTTTTGTCAAGAATCGTCTCCAGACCCGAATGGCACTTACTTAACATCTTAGGCGGCCTTTCTTCTGTGTTTGGGCGGGGCTGGCATCCGGCGCATCTCGTCGCGCGGTTTGGTCATTAGTTGGTAGCTGTCGCGCCTTCGTTTGACCACCCGCGGCTCGTTGCG
>JANPIW010000269.1:0-2334 GCA_031425215.1 Verrucomicrobiaceae bacterium | reverse complement strand
GCGACCGTTTATGATCTGGAGGAAGCCGAGCTTTGCTACGCGCCGCAGTTCGGCTCGGCCAAAGACCCGATCAACTTCGCAGGCATGATCGCCGCCAATCATCTCCGCGGCGATGATCCAGTCCTCCATTGGCAAAGCCCGCAGCTCGCGAAGTTCGAGCTGCTCGACGTGCGCGACCCAGATGAATTCGCCGACGGCCACGCGCCGGGTGCGCGCAATATCCCGCTTAACACATTGCGCAGCACGCTCGGCGAATTGTCCAAAGAACGTCCGCTCGCTGTCTATTGCACTGTCGGTGCCCGCGGGCACAATGCCGTGCGTCTCCTGCGCCAGCATGGTTTCAACGCAGAGAATCTCTCCGGCGGCTACACCACGTTTCGTCACGTCTCCGCCTCGACACGGAAATGAATACCGCCACAGAAATCACCATCGCCGCTCTGGTCTGCATCGGACTCGTCAGCCTCGCGCTGTGGTGGTTTGCGGATCACCGTCGCGGCATCGCATGGGCTGTCTCCTTCATGCGCGGACGTTTTCCTGATGTGTCGCACCTGTCCGTGTTCGCTCTCTACGAATGGCTGCACGACGCGCAACGGCCCGCGCCGCAGCTCGTGGACGCCCGCTCGGTGGAGGAGTTCGCGCTGAGTCATCTCGCCAACGCCCGGCGCATGGATTCTGAATCCACCGCCCCGCTGCGCTCTCAGCGCTCGATCCAGAGCGCCCCATCGTCATCCACTGTGCGGCGGGCCATCGCGGCGCAACTCTCGCCCGTCGTCTCCAGACTTCGGGCCGCCGTGACGTGTGGAACCTTGCTGGTGGCATCTTCGCCTGGGCGAATGCAAATCTTCCGGTCGAACGCGACGGCCAACCCACGCAGCACGTTCATCCTTACTCACGCCCTTTCTCCCGGCTGTTGAAATTTCAGTAACAGACGATCACCACAACGGATCAGCCGAGCGGATGACGCACATGATCAGCAGTATTTTCTTGATGAAGCCTCTAGATGACTTGAAACCGGCCTCTGGGGTCATCACCCCATAGTAACGCAGCGCTGATACGAACACCCTGCTCATTCTCTCACCATGCCAGAGATCGTGTTCGAGTCGGGCTGGCAACCAATTCAACGCTGTGAACGCCATCAAGAACATCCTCGTCCCCATTGACTCTTCCACCGGCTCACGATCGGCACTTGAGCAGGCGGCGCGGCCGGCCGGACTCAATGGAGCCAGCCTCCATGTCGTGCATGTGGTGGACACCGCCGCCGTCGCCTTTCTAGCTGTCAGTCGTCAACAGAGCTGTGAGCGTCAGTCTGCGACTGCCGTCGAAGGCGCCACTGAAGCGCTCGTGCGCTGGCTGGCGCAGGCTGGAGCGCGTGCCGGATGCCAGACGAGCATTGTCGTGGGCGTGCCGTTGCATGAGATTCTTGAACACGTCAAAACGCTGAAACCAGATTTGGTTGTGGCCGGGATCACAGGTTCGGGAGAATCAAAAGCTGGCGCCGGATCGCTGGCGCACCGACTGGCGCGCAATGTCCCGGCTAAAGTGCTGCTGGTCAGGGCGAACCATCCAAATCAGTTTCGGAAGATCATCGCCTGCATTGATTTCTCCGTCACCTCGCGAGAGGTCGCCGTGCAGGCCCATCGGGCCGCCCTCCAGGATGGCGGTCGTGTTGACTTCCTGCATGTGTGGCAGGAGCCGTGGTTATCGACACCCTATGCCTATCTGGCGACAGTCGCGTCCGAGTTCATCGAAGAACGGCAGAAACATCTGCGCGCCACACTCAAACAGTTCGTGAGCGAGGCCGCGCGGAACATCGAATCCACTGAGGTGCTGATGAATGAACCCAAGTATGCCGACGGGATCGCGGCCCATGCTGAGAAGACCTGGGCCGACTTGATCGTGATCGGCGCCAAAGGCCAAACCAACCTGCGCTATGTGCTGCTGGGTTCGACCGCTGAGCGCCTGCTCAGGCATCTTCCCTGCTCGCTGCTGGTGGTGAAACCGGAGTTGGGATGAAAAATACAACCCCGGAAGAAAATTTCATCTCCGGGAAATTTTCGACCACTCCAACCTCCAACACGCATGAGCACCACCGACCACGCCGACCTCGACCGCTACCTGCGAACGGTCAATTTCCTTGCCGCAGCCCAAGTCTATTTACAGGGCAATCCGCTGCTGGAGCAACCGCTCAAGCCTGAGCACATCCGCGAACGCTTGCTCGGACATTGGGGAACGTGTCCGGGAATCAACTTCATCTACGCTCACCTGAACCGGCTCATCCGCCAGACCGACGCGAGCGTGTTGCTGCTGACCGGGCCGGGGCACGGGGCGGCGGCC
>JANPIW010000268.1:0-2678 GCA_031425215.1 Verrucomicrobiaceae bacterium | reverse complement strand
GCCGTCGGGTTTGTAATCTGCCTGTGGTGTGACTCCGGCGGCGGAGAGGAATGTCGCGGTGAGGTCCATCGTGATCGCCATCTGCTTCGTGACTTTTCCCTTCGGCAGTCTGGCGGGCCAGCGCATCACGCACGGCACATGAATGCCGCCTTCCCAAAGCGTGGCCTTGTGATGGAAGAGCGGACGGTTGTCGGAGAGACGCTCGCCTCCGTTGTCGCTGCTGAGAACAAAGAGCGTCTCGTCGGCGATGCCGTTCTTTTCCAACTCCGCCATGATCATGCCCACGCCTTTGTCCACGCGCTCGATCATGGAGACGTAGTCGGCGCGGGTGCCGTCGTACATGTTTTGCTTCGTCACCATCGGCGTCTCCGGTTTGTCCGGCCGCTGCCACGGCACATGCACCGCGAGATGCGGGACGTAGAGGAAGAACGGCTCGCGCGCGTGCTTGCGGACGAAAGCGGTGGCACGCTCGTTGAGCATGTCAGTCAGGTATTCGCCATCACGCTCGACGCTTTTGAGTCCATCACGCAGCGCGTGGGTGCCGTCGTAATAGTCGTGCCGGTAGTAGTCTGAATGGCCGAGCAGCTCGCCGAAGTACTCATCGAAGCCGTGGTGCAGCGGATTGAACTCTTCTTTGAAACCGAGATGCCATTTGCCGAACGCGCCCGTGGCATAGCCAGCGCCCTTGAGAAACTTCGCGATGCTCGGCTGCGTCACGGGCAGACCGAGGCCGTGAATGTCCGGCTCCTTCACCCACTCGCCGTTCACCTTCCGCACCTGCTCCGCCGTGTAGCCCATCGCAAACTCAAACCCAACACGCTGCTGCCAGCGCCCCGTGATGAACGCGCAACGCGTCGGCGTGCAGACCGGCGCGTTGGAATAGAAGTTTTCAAAGCGAACACCTTCGCTCGCAATGCGGTCGATGTTCGGCGTGCGGATGTCCTTCGCGCCCTGGCAGCCAAGATCGGCGTAGCCCATGTCGTCCATCAGGATGAAGACGATGTTTGGCGGCGCGGCGTGAGCGGCGAGCGAGATCAGGACGAGCAGAGCGATGCGGAATGCAGGGTGCATAATGAGCGGAGAGTTGGATGCTGAAGCGTGGAGCGCAAGACACATCCATTCTTCAGTCATCATCGCCTGCTCTCTGCTGGCGAAATACTGGCTGGTCAATCTCAGGATGGCTGGCTAGGATTCGCTGTCATGAGCCCTCCTTCCCTGCCCGATCCCTCCGTCAAAGACAAAGAGCATCTGAGATTGCTGGCGGTGTTTCATTTCGTGGTGGCAGGTCTCGGGCTGTTGGGCATCGGGTTTTTGTTTTTGCATTACTCTCTGATGTCCCAGTTTCTCACGCATCAGCCCTCAGTGGCTTTTGTGCCGGCTGGGAACTCGGCAGAACAGGTGTCGGAGATGCCCGCATCTGCATCTGCATCTGCATCTGCACCTGCACCTGCACCTGCACTTGCACCTGCACCTGCACCTCCACCTGCATTTCCTGCGGAGTTTCGCGGAATGATGATGGTCTTCTATTTCACGGGAGGTGCGTTCATCGTGACGGCGATGGCAGTGAATGTGCTCTCCGGAATGTTTCTCCTGCGACGGCGCCACCGGGTTTTCTCGCTCGTAATCGCAGGCTTCAATTGCATGTGGTTTCCCTTTGGCACCGCGCTCGGTGTGTTCACTTTCATCGTCCTGTTGCGCGAGTCCGTGACGCGGCTGTACACGGAGGGGATCACGAGTGCCAGCCGCTGATGCGTGCGGCGGCAGCCTGGAGCCGCTGGCGCAAGGGGCGTGATTTCTCAGCGAGCGAGCGCTGCTCTTTCTCATAGCGTGCGCGGCCTTCCTGCGTCTCGATCTTCACGGGCGCGTAGCCGAGATCGGCGAGGTCATACGGGCTGGCGCGCATGTCAAGATCGCGGCCCTCCAGCGCGAGGAGGAAGGTGTCGGCGATGAGATCGGCACCGCACCAGGGCCAGAGCTTGGTGGTCCATTTGTAGAGGTCCATGTTGGCGTGCAGGCAGCCGCCTTGCTCGAGCGACTGACGCGACTCGAGCGTGGGCTGGAAGCTGTTCAGCGGGCGCGCCTCAGGGGTGAAGAAACGAAATGCGTCGTAATGCGAGCAGCAGAGTGTTTGCGACTCGATGAACTCGGCAAGCTGCGCGCGCGTGAGGCGGAGCCGGTGACCGTGGTGCCTTATCTGCTCCTCGGACTGCCGATACACCATCGCCCATTCGTGCAGGCCAAAGCAGGCGAAGCGCGGCGGGCGCTCGATGATGTTGTGGCAGAGCTGCGCGATCCATGAGGCGCTGTCACGGGCGCGTGTGTCGAGCTTCGACTCATCGAGCGAGAGCACACCGTCTCTAGAAACAAAGCGCGCGGATGCGAGCCACGGATGGGATTCCAGATCACCCGGCCTGATCTCGATGGCGGCGCCGAGCGCGGGCGTCCATTGCTTGAGCTTGGCGGGCGCGAAGCTGTAATAGGTGAAGAGGAAATCGTGAACCGGATGCTTCTCACCGCGCGCGCGCCGGCTGACAAAGGCGTCTGCGTGAGGCGCGACGCGGGCATGATGCGCGGCGCTTCTTTCCGTCCACTCAGCGGCAGTCAGCACGCGTGCTGATGAGACAGAGGGCTGGAGGGCGAGTGATGGCACGATGCTCATTCATAGCCGCCGCCAAGCG
>JANPIW010000267.1:0-19954 GCA_031425215.1 Verrucomicrobiaceae bacterium | reverse complement strand
GTTCCCCGAACCTTGCCATCGCCCCTCATCCGCACCAACCGTGAAAAGCGATTTCCCAGGTAACGCTCATTCCACCGGCATTGGTTCATATGCAGATGTTCCCACCAAAACAGGACGCAACCAGATCGTCGCCGCCACGCTTCGCAGAGTCCACTTCCTCATCTAAAGCAGCACTCCTCGTGTTTCCTGGGATTGAGAACGTGCCTGTGACGCGCGCTTATGGTGCCGATGGAATTTATTCAAGCCCTCATTTGTCGGGGTTCGGAACCTTTGCTTTGAAGGTGGTGGTTTGCGACATGCAATGACAATGCCGTTTCCATGGTACCTGGTCAATGCTCCAATGATCTGGAGAACCCGGCTCCCGATGCCTAACCGGTCGTGCTATTTCCCAGCGGGCGCAAACAGCGCCTGCATGGCACGCACCGTTTGATCCACGAGGATCTGCCCGGCTTCGGGGCCGACTTTGTTGACGTGCGGCAGGCCGCTGTAGCTGCCGCCTTCGATGGCGAGTGCGGTGGGCAGATACATGCCGCAGCCGTTGGTAAGTTGGAGCACAAAGGTCTGCTGCGCGGGACTGCGGGCCTTCATCTGGATGCCCCAGTCGAGATACAGCTCAAAGGTGTTCGTGGTGATGGCGATGTCGCCGAGACGCAGGACGTGCAGTTCCATGTCGTAAGGCGGGAGTTTGTCCGCTTCCTCGAATCGCTTCACGATTCCTTTTTCTAGTGCGAGCATCGTGATGACGCGGTTGTCCGGCTTCTCGACGACGCTGTATTGCGCGATGTTCTTCTTCGCGTCTTCATACTCGCGTTGGAGGATTTTACGCGGCGGCAGCGGCAGGTCTTCGACGATGTGACCAAAGGGGGCGTCGGTGCGGATGTCGGCCTTCGCTGCATCGACCGTGTCGAAAACAGCATTGCTGATGCGGCGACCGAGTTCCTGCTGCCGCGTGAGGCCGCGCAGCTTGATCATGCGGGCCTCGGCATCCTTGCGATACTGCGGATGCGGCGATTGATCACCCGCAGCGCCGCACCAGCCGAGCACGGTGAGGTCAGGCATGTTCAGCTTTGCCTTCAAATGCTCCCGCGCGTCGTGCCAGAAGTCGGCGTTGAGCGCGCTGCGGCTCTCCACTTCCTGCGAAGGACACGCGACATTGATCGCTACGGCTTTGAGCTGCTTCTCCGCGTTCCAGAAGAACAGCGTCTCGATTCCCGAGTCGGAACCGGCCTCCAAGTGGCGGAAGCGCGCGTCATTCGTCTTCGCATACATCTGCGCATGGCCATCGGCGAAAACGGAGCGGCGATTCTCGCCGATCTGGGCGAATCCGAGCGTCCAGCTCACGCCCCCCGGCTTGCGACCCTTCCAAGCTTGCACGGCGGCCTGCGACATGCGCTCGACGAGAACCGCGGTGTATTCCGCTGGCTGCATGACGCCTTCCTTCGGGATCGGATAGGTGATCAGCGTCTCCTCTGGAATCTCCGAGGTCACCGGCGCGGTGTGCGTGTGCGTGGCGGACACGATGACCTTCCGCACATCGAAGTCCTGCAGCAGCGGCTTCAAATGCTGACGAAACTGCGCGAGCACCGAGTGATGAATGCCCACGAGGTCACAGGAGATGAGAATGCTCTGATCGACCACCTTGCCGCCCTCCACCGACTCAATCGCCACCGCAGCGGCAATGATCGGAGCTTCCACACTTAGCGAAATGCGCGTCCCAAACTGCCCTGCGAGCGCCACCGGCCTGTCCGGCGTGATGCTGACCGTGGATGAACCGATGCGGAGTTCGGCGGCGTTCAACGATGTCGTGACAAGAAGAGTTAAGAGAAGTCGCATGAGCGACAAACGGGCTGCCACCGCTTTTTCTTCGAAGCCCAGGGCGCATGATGGATGCAACAATGAGTCAAGCGTTGGCTTATTGAGTGCGCAGCTTAGCCCAAGTTTCGCAGCGATGAAGAGCGGAGGTGGATTCCTCCTGGTATGGCCTTTCTGCTAGGTGTCCAAGTCGGCCACACATAGTGCGCTCACTCCGGCTTGGGCAACTGCTCGCTGGTGATGCGCGGCGCTGGTTGCTCGGGCAGCGTCCAGCCCAGTTGGAGCAGCAGCGCGGCTTGTTCTTTTCCGGGATCGTGATTCTAGGCAGCGGCGGCGCCCGTCGGGGGGGCGAAAACACACATGCATGGCGTAGCCCAAAAATGCGATCATGATGTGCGCCCCCACCCTGCGCCCGAGCTGGCGCCAGACCGGACGCACTTTGATCTCGCTCTTCATGGTGCGGAATGCGGCTTCGGCTTCGATCAGTTGCACGTAGGTCTGCCACAGCTCGGCGGCGCTGTGCTCGCCGGGCCAGTGCGCGCGCAGAAGATACACGCCGACGCGCTTGAGGGCGGCGTGCCACTTCTCGCGGTTCCATTCCCACTCGAGGCGCTGGTTTTCTTCGTCGTGGCGGCAGTGCTTGAGCAGGTTCTTTTCGGTGGTGATGCCGCCGATTCAAGGGATTGCGGTCGCTTTGGCGGAGCGACCAGATGAACAACCCCACCGCGAGGAGGATCATTACTTCGATGAAGGGGAGCTTTGATTTCACGACCGGCCGACGGATCGTCGGCATTCCATGAGTGTCAAAAGCTCATCATCCCGCCGACGTTGGCCTCCCAGATGCCTTCGCTGGAGGTGCGGCCGTTGGAGTCGTAGCGCAGCTCGGCGTATAGCAGCGCGTCGTCGCTGAGGTAGTATTCCACGCCGGCGGCGGCGGTGTAGTCGAGGCTGGACTCGACGAAGTCGTAGTAGCTGCCGATCTGGGCGAAGGCGGCCCATTTCTCGTCGAGGTTTTTGCGCACGGTGAGGCGCAGGCCGTGGCGGTTGGTCTCGGGGGTGACGAGGTTGTTGAGCAGCTCGCGGCCGTAATTGCCGGCGAGGGCGCGGCGGATTTCTTCATTGGATGCGAGGGCGCGGCGCGACTGCTCGACGGGGACGACGGCGCGGCGGATCTCATCGCGCACGGATGGCGGCACGCTGCCTGCGGCCTCGAAGCGGGAGTACTCGCCAAAGTAACCGATGGAGACTTCGGGGCGCTTGCGCGTCTCGGTCTGGAGGATGTAATCGACTGCGGCATCCGCGCCGTAGCCTTCGCCGATGTTGTCGCCGCCGACTTTGTACCAACTGTAGTGCGCGCCCGCGTCGAGCACCCAGCGCGGTGCGAGCTGGCCGCCGACGCGAAGCTCGGCGCGGTCCTCGCGTCCGTTGAGCGCCTGCAGCTCGAGGCTCTCGGTGGAGCGCTGGTTGCCCATGAAGCCGAGGCTCCAGCCGATGGCTTTGTTGGGGAACTTGCCAACGCGCGCGCCGTAAAGCACGCCTTCATTGTAGCCGCCGACTGTGGCCTCGGCGAAGTAGCCGCGATTGAAGCGGCGCTGCAAGGTGACGCCGCCTTCGACGAATGCTTCGTCGCCGATGTCGAAGAGCGAGTCCGCGCTGTTATTCGGGCTGATGAAATCGGTGCGCGTGAAGGTGATGAGACGCCAGTCTTTCATCCACGAGGTGGCGAAGCTGGCCTCGGCGCCGAAGACGGTGCCTTCCTCCTGCTTCTCGAAATGCGAGTTGAAGCTCAAAGTGGGACGGATGAGCGGATTGAGTTCGCGGCGTGAGTTGCGCGCTTCGAATATCTCGTCGGGATCGTAGCCGGGGCGTTCGAGGATCTCGGTGTAGGCGGCGAAGGCTGCCTCCCAGTTGCCGAGCATGAAGAGCGCGGAACCGAGGGCTTCCTGTCCGGGGAATGGCTGGTCGGGGAAGAGCGGCTTGAGCGCGACGAGATCGCCGTGCGCCTGCGCGGCCTTGTTATAAGAGAGCGCGACATCGGCGGCGAGCACGCGCACTTCGAGATCGGCGGGAGCGAAGCGCTGGAGGTGTACGAGGATTTTTTTTGCGCGCGCGCGGTCGCCGTCCTGGAGGGCGCGGTAGGCGACCTCGAGCGTCTGGGAGACGGCGATCTCGCGCAGCTTGAGCCGCGCAGCCTTGCGCATCTCGTCGTCGTAGCGCGGGTCTTCGATGATCTCGCGCGTGGCGGCGAGGGCGAGAAAGTAGTCTTTCATTTCGAGATGCACATCGGCGATGGCGTCCTGCTGGCTGAAGGGCAGTCCTTGCGCGGCGACCTCGGCTTTCTTTTTGCGCAGCATGGCGAGGGCTTCCTTGCCGTGGCCGGTTTTGGCGAGGTAGATGGCGTGGTAGCCGAGGGTGTCGGGGTGCGCGGGGAAATCGCGCGTGAGTGTGTTGAGCACGGCTTTGGCGGCGGGGTAATCAGCGCGCTTGAGTGCGGCCATGCCGGACTCGATCTCGCGATCCACGGCGATCTCGAGGATCATGGTCTCGGCCTCGAAGCGGGTGACGGGATCAAAGCCTTTGTCGGACTGGATGGCGCGGAATGCGGCGATGGCCTCATTGTGACGGCGAGCGCCGTAGAAGGCGAAAGCAAGCGTGGGCTGCCAGGGCCAGGCGCCGGGACCTTTGTGTTTGCGCTTCAAGTCGAGGAGCATGGCGATGGCGTCGTCATAGCGGCGCGCGCGGTCGAGCGCCTCGACGTGGAAGACGATGACTTCATAATCATTCGGCAGCTCGCGGCGCAGCTTTGCCGCCATCTCGACGAGGCGCGCGTCGTCGTCACCTGCTTCTTTGCGCAGCGCGGCAATGCGCTTCTTGAGCTTGAGCGCGGGCAGCATCTTTTGCGCCTCGGAGCGTGTGTCGGGTGAGTAGCGGGAGTCGGTGGCGACTTTTTCATACGCGCGGATGGCGTCGTCAAAGCGGCCGGCCTCGGAGTAGGCGTAGCCGAGATCGTCGCCGTAGAGGAAGGTCTTGTCGTCGAACTGATTGGCGCGGAGTTTTTCCAGCAACGCGATGCCGGCATCGGCGCGGCCTTCGGTGGTGAGCGCATTGGCCTGGATGGAGACGGAGTCGGGGTCATCGACTTTTTGCCCTGCCATGACTTTTTTCGCCAGCTCATCGAGGTAGCCGACGGGGCGCAGCTCCTCCTCGCCGACGCCGTCGCGCGCGCGGATGGCGTCGGCATTCGCGGGATCGCGCCGCAGGATGGCGCGCACGAGCACGTCGATCATGGCGGTGTTGTCCAGCTTTTCATAGACGCTGAGCAGCTCGACGAGGCGCTCGACCGGCAGCGTGCTGGCGGCGCGGAGCACGCGCATCTCGGTGTCGGAGAAAAGCGCGGGTTTTTGCACTTCCTCGGGTTCCTTTTCCACGGTGCCGGCGGGCCTGGTGGCGGGCGTGACGGTCGGTGCGGGACGCTTTGCCTGCTGCGCAAAAGCGCTGTGCGTGACGAGCAACGCGAGGATGATGGTGGTGATCTTGTTCATGGCTGGGATGCCGGGATGCGGCGGTTACTGTGGTTTGGCTGAGACTGGTCTGACCTCGATGGGTGGCGCGAACGCGGTGCCGGGCAGGTCGGCGATGAGGATCGTGAGCGAGTAATCGTATGCCTTTTTTGCCTCGTCGGGCTGGCCGAGAAGCTCATAGATGTCGCCAAGGAAAACCCACTCGCGCGCACCGACGCGGGGATGCTGCTGGATGTAACGCGTCATCAGCTCGGCGGCGATTTGATAGTCTCCCACGTTATGACGTGCCTCTGCGATGAGGCTGAGATGCTCTGTCGTTTGCGGCACGGATGCGAAAAGGCGCTCGGATTTTTGTCCGTCGCCATTCAAACGATGAAACACGGCGAGGTCGAGACGCGATGGCTCGGGGAGATCGAAGCGCTTCTCGACATCGTCGCCAATTAAGGCTGCGATCTTGCGCGTGTCGCTGATCTGCGGTGCGATCTCGAGGGCGAGTGAGATGGCCTCGAGGTTGTCGCGTAGTTTGGCGTCCTCAGTCAGCACGGCGAGGGCGGCGTCGGTGTCCTCGTTGCGCAGGTGGGAGCTAGCCAGCGCGAGCCGCAGGGAGGTGCTGCCGGGGATGCGGCGGATGCCTTCGGCGAGCGCCTCGGCCTCGATCTTCGGATCGTCGAGGTGCGTGGCGGCCTGGGCCATGTCGAGATAGGTTTCGATGGAGGGCTTCGTGGCTTTGCTGGCGGCGAGGCGCAGCGCGGTAAAGAGCCGCGCGTGTTCATCGAGCGACTCGGCGAGCATCGCGTACGTCTCGAGCGTGAGCGGATCATGGCTCTCCTCCGGCAGCGACGCGTAAAGATCGAGCGCCTCGCGATACTGGCCCGCGCGGATGCGCGCCTCAGCGAGCTTCTTCACGGCGGGCACATGGCCGGGATGATGCGCGAGCACTTCAGCGAAAGCCTTCAATGACGCGGCCTCGTCGCCCATGTCCTCGAGCAGATAGGCGTAATCAAGCGCTGCCTCGCGGTCGTCGGGATACGTTTTCAGCCACGCTTCATAGAGCGGCGTTGCGGCAACATCATCGCCAAGGCCTGCGAGTGTGGAGGCAAGAGTGAGCTGTAGTTTCTCACGTCCTGGAACGGGGCCGAGAGTCTGAAGCAGCTCCGCTGTCTCTTCTCCACGTCCGAGGAAGTCGCTGAGCGCGATGCAGCGGTCGAGCGATGTGAGTGATCCGGTGGCGGCGAGTTTGAAATGGCAGTCGCAGGCTTCGTCGAAGCGTGAGTTCCAGTCCGCAAACTGCGCGAGCGTGCCGCACCATTTGAGAAAGGTGGCGATGTCGGCGGGCTTTTCCTGCGCGATGCGATGCAGCTCTTTGATGGTGAGCGACCACTGCGGCATGGAAGTGACGTGACGTTTGATCCATGGCAGCATGACGGTGGTGCGGCTGGATTGCAGCGCGAGGCTCATGGCGGCTTGGATTTTCTCCTCGGGGATGGGCGCGTCTGCGGGCAGACGCGCGAGATCGCCGAGAACGAAATCGCAGGCGATGCCCGGCGAGCCAGCTTCGAGCGCGACGGCGCGGCCGAGATCGGAAAGCGAGGCGAGATCACCGGCAGAGAGCGCGGCGTGATGTTTTGAAAGCCACGCGAGCAAAGTGGAGGCGGCTTTCATCGGCGTGCCCGACCAGCGGCCAGCCTGCACCATGTCGAGGGCGGTTTTCGCCGTGGAGCATGGGAGCGCGCAGGCGGTTTCGAGAATGGTGCTGGCGAGCGCGGGCTGGCGCGTGGCGAAGGCATTCGCAGCGAGAAGCTCGCAAAGCGAGAGTTGGAACTCGGCGCTCATTTTTTTCAAATGCGGGCTGACAGTGGACCATGCCTCGGCGGGCGAGATGACGTCGATGTAGCGCACGGCGCCTAGCACGAGGCCGTGGGTGGTGGCGTCGTACTTCACGGCGCTTTTCTCGCTGAAGATGTTGTTCAACTGCTCGCGCGGCGTGAGGCGCAGTAGATGCGAGAGCGCGGCGAGCTGGTCGGGCGAGAGATCGCGGAGCTGCACTTTGCCGCCACTGGACGCGCCGAGGCCCTGGCGCAGATAGTCGGCGATGCGCTCGTACTGCTTGTCCATGAAGAGGCGCTCCACCAGTTCGTCCTGCCCAGGCACGAGCCACCAGGACGCGCCGATGCTGGCCACCAGAAGAACGGCGACGAAGTGGAGCGGGAATACGCGTGGGGCGGGTTCTTCAGCGTGAGGATACATCTCGGGAACGGGAGGCATTGATGGTGACGTGCGCGGTGGCAGGCAGGTCGAGGCGCAGCTTGCCGCGCTCGTCCGCGCTCATGCGCGTGAGTTTGGAGTCGATCGTGACATCGCAGTCCGCGCGAGGCGCGAGGCCGGCAAACTCGGTCTCGACCGGGCGCAGATCGCGCACGGTGAACTCGGCGAGATGCGAGTCGTGCCGCGCGAAATCAATCTCGGCGCTCGACGATGCGAGGCGCAGGTGGGCGTGGCGCGCGTCGAGAGATTCGGGCGTGGTGGTGAGCGTCAGCTCGGTGAGAGGCTGGCCGCTTGTATGTACATAATAGGAGTCCTGGTGCGCGATGTAACCCGTCACGCCTTTGCAGCGCGCCATGTCGGGGCGGCCCAGGCTGATGGGGACGCGGAAGGTGCGCACATCGCCGTTGTTCGCGATGAGCCAGCGGTCTTTGCCATTGGAGTAAAGCCGTGTGCTCCACGCGTCCCTTGCCATCTTTGCAAACTGCAGCGCGGTGACGGAGTGCAGCTTTTGCTCGGAGCACCAATGATGGATTTTCTCCAGCGCGCGCAGCGATGACATGCTGGTGGCGCTGTAGAAGTGGTAATAGACGTTCACGGGTTTCACGCGGCGGCCCGTCTCAGTGCGCTCGAATGTGTCGATCACGTCCGCGAAGCCGCCGAAGAAGGGGCCGTTGAAGCCGTTCGTGTACATGAACTCGTTTTGGTTTGCGGCATTGATCTGCAACTCATCGCCCCATGGCATGACGCGCGGCGCGATGCCGGCGATGCCTGGATAGAGGCGGCTGATGACGGTATTCCCTCCGTTCATGTTTTCGATTCCTAGTTCGCGGCAAACCTCGAGAGCGCGTGTACCGGGGCGGCAATTACCCGACCAAAGCATCAACTCGATCTGTTTTCCCGGAGGCAAAAGATTCTTGCGCATGTAGTCGATGGAGCCGCGAATCTCACGCTCCGCGTCGATGGTGGCGTATCCGGCCTCCGGTTTGAGCGGGAGGTTCGGTTCGTCGTAGATGCCGGGGTTTGGATCGTCAGCGTCCCACTGATAGGGATGCGAGAAGGAATGCGAGGCGGCATGGACATTCGGCAGCTCGAAGATGGAGCGCGCGATCTTTGATGACGTGGCTTCATCTGCGGCATCGGCGTTTTTGGCGAGCGCGCGAATCTCCGCCTCGATGACAGACACGGTGACGGGGAAGGGAAAGACTTTCAGGATGCGGTCGCGGATCAATTCGCCGCACAACGGATGCCCGCGCAGATTGGCCTGCGAGACGAAACCGTCGCCGTCAATGTGACTGTAGAAAAGACGACGGCCATCGCGCGTGGTGGTGTCTGGCGCGGGCATTGTGCCATTCTTCGCGAGCACGGCGGCGAGCATTTGATACGGATCGGCATAGAAGAGATTCGCGTCGGGCGAGCCGCGAAAGACGACATAAGGCTCCAGCCATGCGCCGCCCCATGGCGCGATGAACACGGGATCGTAGCGCACCGCGCGGCCATCGCTGGTGCGGCCATTCAGGCTGAGATGCACCTGCGCGCCGGGCGGCGCGCTGAGATCGTGAAACATCGCGTTCTGCGCCACGGCCTTTGCCTCGCGATTCATCATTTGCTCATTCACCGTGCCGAGCGAAAGCGATGCGAGACGCGGCTCCATGAGCAGCGATCCCTTGATACCGAACGCGCTGGCCACGAGCTTCGCCGCGCTCTCGGTGCTGAAGGGAAACGTGCCGGTGAAGAGCACTGGCAGGCCGCGATCCTTCATGCGCACGAGCCAGTTGGCAACGTCCGACTCCTTCGCGGCGGGGATGTCGAGATCGCTGTCGAAGAGCACCGCCGCATATCGCGTGGCAGCGTCGCGCGGTGGATCAGCCTTGCTGATTTCGAGGTAATCGACCTCATAGCCGAGCCACTCGAGCGGCATCTGGAACAGCTCGGATGTCATCGTGTCGATGGGCCACGTCGCGGGCCGCTCCGCTTCTTTAGCATCCCAGCCAAACAAGACGAGCACCCGGCGCGAACGCTCGGGCAGCGGCGCGAGCGAGAGGCCGCTCATCTCGCGCGTGGTGACGAATGGAAAAGCGCCAGCATCAGTGACGCGCTTTGCGAGCGCGGCGGCGGCGGCGAAATCCTCGGCGAACTCGATGCAATAGACGGGCTTTCCGCTTTTGATGGCGGCGGTGACGGCTGGAGCGATCTCGCTTTGTGATGCGAGCGCAGCGTCGAAAATAATGCCGTCCGTTTTAGCGATCACCGTCTGGAGGTCGCTGGAGGGATTCGCAATGAGAAGCTGTTTGCCCGGATGTTTGGCGCGAAACAAATCAATCACAGCGGCGGTGCTCGGCTCATCCGTGAGACCATCGAGCAGAAGGCCCGAGAAACCTCGTTGCAGCACAAGCGCCGCGAAATCGTCCGCGACGAAATCCACCCAGCCTTTTGCGGACGGATCAACCTCGACGTCATCGCTGTTCAAGCGCGCGACCGTCGCCACGCCGCGTTTGTCAGCGAGCTTGTGTGCGGCGGAGTTCTTTGGGAAACGCAGCGGATTGCAACGCGCAAGGATGGTCTTGCCGGGTGAGATGGCGCGTTTGTCGAGCTGACATTCCGCCGGCAGCACGATCACATCGAAGGGCGCAAGCGCTGCCGCGTCGGCTGTGAGTTGTGTGGAGGAGAAGAATCGCCGCGTCACAGGTTCCTCCGCTCCCTGTTGTGCCATCGCCTCTGAGAAACTCAGAGCGGCAAAAATCAGGTAGCAGATTGATTGTCGGGAGAACTGAAAGGTGAAAAGGCGTTTTTCTCGCGAGTCCTTAACGGCACAACCTTTGATCTGACTCAGCACCATCATCACAATCTTCCGCGATTTCGCAGAGGTTCTCAAAATTCCATCTCATTGGCAAGATTCAATTTCAATTTGTGGGTGAAAGTAAGATATACTTTGTGCCAATGCCGCTTTTACGAAGGTAGTCCGAACCAAATGGCTCATCGCCCCGCAGATTCACCTGCGAGAAACATGTGGCTCTGCTGATGCGGTGATGTGCGAAATGACACTGCGATCAAGAATGTGACCACTGTGCCGAACATGATTCGCCACGGAAATTCGATCACCGGCATCCAATCGGGACGAGGAATGCCCTGCCCCGCGCCCAACGTCGCGGCGATTCCTTGATCAAGTCCGCTGAGATAAGCCACGACGATGAAGCCTGCCAGCATCGCGATGCCATTGCCGAGATCGCTGCCGCGCGTCTTTGTGAAGAGTCCAACCATGAACACGCCGAGCAGCGAGCCGTAGGTGTAACCAAAGATGCCGAGGATGATCGGGATGATGCGCAAGCTTGGGTTGTGCGCTTTGATCCATGCGGTGGCGAGTGCGACGGAGATGAGGAAGGCGGCGAACAGAACGGTGCCAAAACGTAGCACGCGCACTTTTCCTGCGTCATCCTTCGGCTCGCCGAACCAACGGAAATGAAAGTCGCGCACATAACTGGTGGCGAGCGAATTCAGTGCGGTGCTCAGCGATCCCATCGCGGTGGCCAGCACACCCGCGATCACGAGTCCGCGAAGTCCCGCTGGCATCGCGGTGAGGATGAAAAAGGGAAACGCCTGGCTGCTGTCGGTGGTGCCTTTGTAATTCTTCGGCAGGATGATCTCGGGATGCTGCTGGTAGTAAGCAAAGAGCAGGATGCCAATGCTCAGCACCATGAAATTCACGGGGATGTCGGCGATGCCGGAGAGAATCGTTGCCTTCGCGCTCTGTGTTTTGTTTCTCGCCGTGAGCATCCGCTGAACCATGTCCTGGTCTGTGCCGTGCGTGGCGAGCGTCACGAAAGTGGAGCCGAGAAAAGCGGCCCAAATCGTGTACTCGGTTTCGAGGATTCCTTTGATCCACCCCCACGCGCCGGGATGCGCGGGATCGGGCTTGCCCCAGTCGATGACCGCAGGCTCGAGGATCGTGGCCTGTAACGTGGCCCATCCGCCCGTGCTGCTGAGCAGATACCAAAGGCCGAAACCCAGCGCGGAAAACAGCACGACAATTTGAATCACATCCGTCCAGATCACAGCGCGGATGCCACCGAGCGCGGTGTAGATGGAGGTCAGCACGGTGATGCCGACGAGCGCCACCGCGTAAAGCCAGAACTCGCCCATTGGCGTCACTGCGGGATTCACAAATGTCTTCCACGCGAGCACCAGCAAAACCGTGGGCACCCAAAGACGCGTGCCGCTCGCGAGCACTCGCGTCACGAGAAACACCGCCGATGACCACCGCCGCGTCCTCGGTCCGAAGCGAATCTCCAGGAACTCATAGACGCTCACCACGCCGTAGCGGTAGTAAGCCGGCGTGAACACCGCGCTCACCACGACACGAGCTAGCAAATAGCCGGCCATGAGCTGGATGTAGGTGTAGTTGCGCAGCGCAAAGCCCTCGCCCGGCGCGCCAAAGAAAGTGCCCGCGCTGATTTCTGCGGCGAGAATGGAAGCCAACACCGCCCACCACGCGATCTGCCGGTCACCGAGCGTGAATCCCTCCATGCTGCCGCTCTTGCTCCGTTGCGAGAGGCCGATACCCATGATGATGGCGAAGTAGGCGAGGATGACGATGAGGTCGATGGCGAATGACATGCCAGCTTTCTACCGGGCGCACGCTCCGGGGGCAAGACAAAAGCTGATCTCTCGTTTGCTTCCGCGTCGTATTTCCCTCCGCATGAAAAGCATCCCTTCCCTTCTCCTCGTCGCATCGTCGCTTCTTTTTCTGACGCATTGCGGCAAGTCACCTCAATCGATCTCGCCCTCCGCTGCTGCTGCGCGCAGCGGCAAGCCGGTGATCCATGTCGCGAATTATCCGCTCAAGTACTTCGCCCAACGCATCGCAGGTGACGCAGCAGAGATCGTCTTCCCTGACACGGGCGGAGATGACCCCGCGTTCTGGCAGCCAGATGACAAAGCCATCGCTGCTTTTCAAAACGCTGACCTCATTCTGATGAACGGCGCAACGTACTCGAAGTGGGCTGACAAGGTCACGCTGCCAGTGGCAAAGCTAGTGGACACCTCGGCGGGCTTCAAAGCGAACTTCATCGAGGTGAAGGAATCGACGACGCACAGCCACGGACCCGGCGGCGATCATTCGCACTCGGGCACAGCGTTTACGACGTGGATTGATTTCAATCAAGCCATCGCGCAGGCGACTTCAGCACGCATGGCGCTCGGCCGTGTGCTGCCTGATGCGACGACCGCGCTCGATGCGAATCTGAAGAAGCTCACCGACGAACTCAGCGCGCTCGACGCGCGAATGAAAACCGTCGGCGGCAGAATGAGCAACGCGCCAGTGATGGCATCGCATCCGGTGTATCAATACTTCGCGCGGCGATACGCGATCAATCACAAAGCCGTGCTCTGGGAGCCGGAGACAGTGCCTGATGACAAAGCGATGGAGGAGCTGAAGAGCATCATCGCCACGCATCCCTCGAAGTGGATGATCTGGGAGGGTGATCCCGCGAAGGAGAGTGTGGAGAAGCTCAAGGCGCTCGGCATCACCAGCGTGGTCTTTGATCCGTGCGGCAACACGCCTGATGCGGGTGATTTCATGTCGGCGATGAACGCAAATGTGGAGGCGCTGGAGAAGGCTTTTCCGTGACCTGTTACCCCATGCATAGGTGGCGTAGGCATCAAATGCGCGCATGAAGACACTCCAGATAAAAAGTTTGATATTTGTTGTTGACGGCTTCCGGGCTGTCTGATACTGTCGGCGCAACTTCACAAAGCCATTCCATGAACTCATATTGCCAACCCCAAAGTATTACCGCCCGGAGAACGGTCGGTTTGGGCGGCATACTATGCTCTTGGTTTGCCGGAACAAAGACCCCACATGCGGGTATGCCCAAATCCGAAGACCGTAACCCGGAGGTGAGCAGCTAGCAGCGTTTCGACTGCGACAGTCTAACAACTCAGACTTTCACGAAGCCCTGCTAGCCGACTCAAAAGGCAGCAGGGCTTCTTGTTTTTCCAGTTCCGATTTCCGAATCCCAATTTCGTCCGAACCCATCAACCCTAACTCCAAACCCAATCGTTACCCGCACCCAGTTTGATTTGAAATGACCCCTCCGTTCCGCACAAGCCGCCGCCCTCTGGCCAGGGTGGTGGCGAGTCCAGAGCCAGAACAGCATCAACCCAGTGACCCAACTACCTGCCGACTAGCCGCCAAACCAGGGCGGAGTCGGGGGCCGGAAAGAGAGCCGCTGATGCGAGTAAGAACTCCTAAGCCACGAGGCCGCTGGAGACGGAGAATCCACGCCCATTTTGCCAACTTTTACATGACCACAAAGGCTTCCAGGGAGGTGTGCCACAAACACCGAAACATCCGCCGTGAAACAACCTGCGGGTGCGACGCCGAAACAGGCGTGGCAGCGGTGTTCGTTCTTTATTGAGGCGGTTCAGCCGCAGAAGAGCACAGAGGGCGCAAAGCGGTGCGCGAGGTGGCAGCAATGGCCCGTGGTTTGAGAGGCGTTGCGTTCTCTGTGTTCCTGTGCGGCTGACCGCCTCAATTCAATTTTTTCAACAACACGGCGGTGGCAGACAAGCAATGCGGCGGACTCCAAACCCGCGTCGATGTGGGAGCGTTACCCACCCGCCGTGCCATTTTAATAAAGGCTGCGTGGACTATGAGTCAGCAGCTCACATGGGCTCGTAGTGTAGAAGAGCTGCACGGCTGTCTTGCACACAGCAGGTGACGGAGCGTTACCGTCCGGGTCCACCATTCTCAATGGAGCGCCGACGAGTCATCGGCATTCAAAGCAGACAACTTGTCCGCGCTCCATTCCACTTTTGCGGTGGTAGTGCGTTAAAGACGCGCGCCTGTCTGTAAAGCAGGAGTCACTGACCGACACGGTGCAATACCGTGACACCGCACCATCCATTTGCAGGGAGAGCCAGCGCTCCAGCATGTCTCATACGCATGCTTTGCCGGTGCAACTCCGGCCCCTGCGTCCATCACAAGGTCGTGAGGAGAAACAGCAGACTCGCTTGCTTGTCAGGCAAGAGACAGCGGGGGCAGCACCCGTCGCGACCGCCACCTATTATCGGGCACGAGGAAGATAGAAATCCGCTCGGCTTGGGACCGAGAGATACCCGGAGCATAACCGGGGTGCCCGACCATTTTCCCGACACAAGCCCGCAAGGTGTAACGGATCATTTTGCATGCGCCGCTTCTAACGGCCGCAGTTCCAGGTTCAAATCCTGGTGCGGGCACCATTTCATTTTCCCCTGTGAGGTAAAGGAGCCTGTCGGCCTGTTAAGCCGGTTGTCATGGTGCGAGTCCATGTGGGGGAGCCATTTTCAAAGGAGCACGTCCGGCATAGACGAGGAAACGGTTTTGAAAACCGCTGCGCTTTCCAAGGCGTCCAGAGTGCGATTCTCTGGTGCTCCGCCATATTCTTTTCCCCTCCGTAGCTCAACAGCAGAGCAGCCGGCAGATAACCGGCAGACCGTGGAGCGTCACCACGCGGAGGGACCATTTTACGCTGGATGGCTTAGAAAGATGAGCGGCGGGTTGAAGACCCGCACAGGTTGGCGCGCTACCAACTCCAGCGACCATTTCATGGCGTCATCGATGTAACAGCAACATGCGAGTCTTCCAAACTCGACACGCCGGGGCGGCACCGGCATGACGCACCATTTTCGAAACTCAACGCGGCCATCGTTCAACAGCAGGACACTGCTTTGCCAAGGCTGAAATGCCGGTGCTACTCCGGCTGGCCGCTCCATTCCATGCCTCCGTGGCCGACACAGAAAGGCGCCTGTCTTGTAAACAGGTCCATGTGGGTGCGAAACCCACCGGAGGCCCCATTTCAACATTCTCTTCATGGTGTAACAGCAGCATTTCTCGTTGTGAACGAGACGGCGCCGGGGCAGAACAGGCTGAGGGAACCATTTATCAATCGTGCGCAAGGCGAAGAAGCCGAGCCAGTGGTTCGCAAGTCCACTTTACCCGGTGCGAGTCCGGGGCGCACGTCCACTTTGCTTCCGAGGTGTAAGAGTCCTGCACACTGCCGTGCGAAGGCAGAGGCTCGAGGTGCAAGTCCTCGCGGAAGCGCCACTTCAAAAAAAGTAGTGACGAGGCTCTGATGCCTGGGTTCTCGACTCCCTTCGCAAGAAGTTAGGAGCCTCGTCACCTCGGCTGCTACCATTTGGCCCCGTAGCTCAACAGACAGAGCGCCGCGCTTCGAACGCGGAGGTCGCGGGTGTGACTCCTGCCGGGGCCCCCAGTTCTTACATTGGAATGATGGAAGACTGGAATCATGGAAACCGCACGAAGCTGCAGTTCACCGTGATTCCAGCCTTCCACCTCCTCCTTTCTTGGTCCGTAGCTTAACAGCAAGAGCGTCAGGCTCATAACCTGGAAGATGCTGGTGCAAATCCAGCCGGACCGACCTTTTCAACCGTAGCATGGGCTTTCTAGCCTGTGTCGAGGTAATAACAGGCTAGAAAGCCCATGCTACCAAAACCCTGTAGCTCAATCAGCAGAGCGCTTGGCTCTGACCCAGGAGGCTGGTGGTGCGAGTCCACCCGGGGTTGCTATTTTCTATCTCATCTGTGGCGGCCGAGGTGAGCAGGCTCTGTTCTCAGGCATTGACGTGTCGATCGCACGCACCAATGCCAGAGCCTCCTCACGTCGCCTGCTACTTATGCAAATGCCCGCGTAGTCCAACAGCAGAGACAACCGTCTCAGAAGCGGTCGAGTGCAGGTGCGACTCCTGTCGCGGGCACCATTTCTTGTTCGATAACCCTGTAGCTCAACCGCAGAGCGCTCGCCTTTGAAGTGAGAGGTTGATGGCGCGAATCCATCCAGGGTTTCCATTTCAAATCTTCATGGAACGCGAACCGGACAAGCGTGCCGGGATTCGTTGCTAACGAGATCGTGCCGCCTTCGTGCGGCATGGGGAGCATGCCCTCCGCGTTCCGCCACTTCTTCAAGCAAGACCCTGTCGTCTAATCGGACAGGACACCCGCCTTTCAAGCGGACAACGCTGGGTTCAAATCCCGCCAGGGTCGCCAACCGTTTCGCTCATGTAGCCCAACAGCAGAGGCACGACGTCGAGAGCGTCGCCAGTGCGGGTGCGAGTCCTGCCATGAGCACCCATTTCTCTCGGTCCAAAGCTTAGACAGCGAAGCAGCCGGCTTTTAACCGGCATAGCAGGGTGCATGTCCCTGTGGGCCGACCATTTCATCGTTGCTTCGATTGGCAATCGAAGCCGTCTTTTAAAGCTGATTCGATTACCAATCGGATCTACACCCAGCCCGTTGGCGAAACAGCATCGCGCCTGGCTTACATCCAGGAGTCGAGGGGGCGGCACCTTCACGGGCTACCCAATCATCCAACACCAACCACCATCATGATCATCACTGCCTCGTCCGACATTGAAGGCTGTTGTCGAACTTGGCTTCCACGAGTGCAGCTTGCTTCGAATCACCGCACCCGTGTTCGCAGTGAACTCAGCCTACGCGTCGCTGGGAGAAAGCAGGCTTCATCGTCGAATCGCCGCTGCATCGAAAACAATACCGGCGCGACGGCCAGATGTACGACGGGCGGCTCCTGGAGTGTGTGCGCGAGGATTGAGCCATTCCCACATCAATTAGGGCAAGTAAGGCCTGACGCTCCTCCGCGAGATCGAGGCCATCACGCTGCAATAGTGGTGCAGGCATCCTGCTTGCACTTCATCCCCGCACCAGCGCGCCGTTGTGAGGGGCTCCCCGCCTTCACACGCGCAGGCGCGCACGGGCAAGCCAGCGGCTTGCCCCACCTTTCGCGTTGACGCTAGAACAATGGCTGACGGCGAGTGGCCCTCAGTACAGCCCGCGCCTCGTTCGCGCTTTTCCAACATCTCATCTCCACATCATCATGCACACTCGTCATCCATTCCCCAATCACGC
Organism: Verrucomicrobiaceae bacterium; assembly: GCA_031425215.1. Taxonomy (GTDB): domain Bacteria; phylum Verrucomicrobiota; class Verrucomicrobiia; order Verrucomicrobiales; family Verrucomicrobiaceae; genus JANPIW01. The sequence continues at coordinate 2,441 of JANPIW010000267.1, read as the reverse complement.
CCGACATCCTTGTCGCATCAGTGCGGCCATGCCACACATAGTCCTGAACACCTTCGCCATCCTCCCGATGAACCACCCGCACGCTGCCGTCCTCGCGAGAGGTCAGGCGCGTGCGAACCGATTGCGCCGCATGAGGCGGCTCGCCGTCCAACTCGAGACCTGAGCGACCGCAGCCGGTGCGCGGGCATGTGCGGCGCGATCCACCCGGTTTTTTTACCCTTTTCCATCATGGTGCCGACAAGCCTGTTGTCGCACGCGGCCAGTCGCGGCATAGTCGCCGCCATGCGTGAAGTCTTCGATCTCCTGTTCCGAGTGCAGCGGCGCGCCGGCCTTGACCTCATGGTAATCGGCGGCTGGGCCGTGCAGGCGCATGGCTATTCGCGGAACACGCTTGATGTCGATTGCATGACGGCGGTGGAGAATGAAGCCGCGCTGGGAATGGAACTGATCAAAGCGGGTTTCGAGTGCTTCGAGGAGAAACCAGCTTTCCGACGGTACCGGCACAAGCTGGACTCCTTGATGCTGCTCGATGTTATGCGCGTGAATGCGGACACTTTCCGAAGAATGTGGGATGTATCCCAGTCCATCGACCTCAGCGGCATTGCCCTGCGGATTCCGTCCCTCGCGCATCTCATTGCACTCAAGCTTCATGCCGCGCAGAACGAGCATCGAACGCAAAAAGACATGGCCGACATCGTTCAGCTTCTCACCGCCAATCCCGGCAGAATCCCCCCATCCGATCTGCGTCAGCTTTGCGACAAATTCGGCACCCCAACTCTCACCGGACAACTGCACGCCTTCCTATGAGCCTCGATCTCAACTTTGAGCTTCCCGTCTGCAACGAAGCGCCGTTTCCGCCGCCGCGAATGAGCAACGAGCAATACATCGAGTTCGTCGAGTTCAATCTGCGCCTCGCCCGTGAAAACGGCACCATTGAGCAATTGCTCCTCGCACGCTCGCAACCGGTGGACGCCATGTTCGAGTTGCATTGATGTGCGGCGGGAAGGACGCTTTGACATAACGGCGCGAACGGATTGGGCAGAATCATGTTTCCGCATTCATGATTTTTCCAAAAAGAAGTTGGGCTGAATGAGGCGGTAAAACCATGGCGGGGTAAAATCATGTCCTGAATCTGAAGCTCCGTGATTCTGCCCCTCATGAATCTGCCCTGGCATCGAGAAGCTCGGGCTTGAAGCGTTGAGACATCTTCCCGCTTGGCAAAACGCGCGAGTCAGGCACTATTGCGCCCCGTCATCGAAGAACGAACACCGCTGTCGCGCAGCACCTCCGTGTTGCCGCAGTTTTCAAAAGGAGACCTATCTTTATGAGCGACGTGCTGAACAAAGCCACCGTTCTGGTGCTGAACCGGAACTGGCAGGCCATTGATGTGAAAACCCCTGCCGATGCCTTTAGCATGATGGCGACGGGCGCGGCCACCGCGCTGCACATCATGGGCAATGACGACATGCAACCCGTGCGCTGGGAAGACTGGCTCGATCTCCCGGTTCGCGAGGGCGACAACTCGATCGGAACGGTGAGCCGCCGCATCCGTGTGCCCACGGTGCTGGTGCTCGCGCGCTTTGACAAAGTGCCGAAGCGCCGCCCGAAATTCTGCGCCAAAGCCATCTGGGAACGCGACGGCGGCACCTGCCAGTACACGGGCCGCAAACTGCGCCCTCACGAAGGGAACATCGACCACATCGTGCCCGTCTCTCGCGGCGGCAAAACGAACTGGGAAAACTGCGTCCTTGCCGACAAGAAAATCAACAGCCGCAAAGGCAACAAGATGCCCGACGAGGCCGGCCTGAAACTCCTGCGCCTGCCCAAAGTCCCGCGCGAAGTGCCCGTGAGCCAGCTCATCAAAAATCAGCACGAGGTGCGCGACTGGGAGATGTTCCTCGCGGGCGGCGGCGGCGTGGTCGAGGTGTGAGCGCTGCAGGACATTCGAGAGGACGAGCGCGTTAAAGATGGAGGGGACAAATCTCGCCGATGCGGCGGCGCTCGTCACGGCCTCGTGACACGCAGATGAACGAACCGCCTCGCGACTCCGCTGCCTGCGGGGACCGCGACCTTGATCTGCTGGGTGACGCCGTTGTCGCTTAGGATCATCGGCGCACTGACGCCGCTCGTGCTCCAGTCACTTGCGAGTGTGTCGCTCCACTCGACGATGAAGGTGATGTCGGTGGCGGATTTGTTCTTGGTGTAAACGAAGTCGATTACGCTGCCGTTCTTTGTCGCGGCCTGCGGCACCAAGTCGTTGAGGGCGGGATTCTTCTTGGTGGCGTATTCGAGGAGGTTTGCGCTGCCGTCGTTGTCTCCATCGAGCGTGTCGAGGCCGGGGCCGGTGTTGAGCATGGAGCCAAAGTTCGTGAAACGCCATTGCTCGATGGGGCTGGTGATGAGCGTGAGCACCACGTCGTTGCCGGTGCCGAGGTTGTAGT
>JANPIW010000266.1:0-5673 GCA_031425215.1 Verrucomicrobiaceae bacterium | reverse complement strand
GGCGGCAGCGCGGGATGCTTCGGCAGGCCAGCCTCCGTCTTGCGGACGTCGGCGCGGAGTTTCATCATCACCGCGCCCGAGTGCGCGCAGTGGGACCCATTCGAGCACGAGCAAACGCATTCCTCGATTTCATCATCGATTTCAAAGACGATGCTGACGCGATGCTTGCGCCCGTCCTTCACCATTCCGGTGACCCAGAAGCCCTTCCTGCTCCAGTGAACATCAAGGACGGAGCCGTCTTCGAACATCTTGGTGGCGATGCCGGCGTCAAACGGGTCCAGCTCCTTGATCCACGACTCAATCGCGATCAACTGATCTGGACTGACGATGACTGCTTGGCGCGGCGCGAATGACATGGCGGCACCCGTTGACTTGGCGAGTTTCATCGCAGCCGCAAGCACAAGGACATCCCTTCATTCACGCGCGACCTCGAGGCGGTGGAAAATTATTCGCGACGCAAAGTCTGCGCGAGCCACACGAGTTCCTCATCCAGTTCCGCAGGTGTCTGCACGGTTTGCGCGACCTCCTCGCGGAGAACTTTGGCGAAGCGTTTTCTGAGGCGGAACACCTGTAGGCGAAGGGCGGCCTCGCTGGTTTGCAGCTTTGCGGCCAGCTCACCATAAGGTGTCTGCGTCTCTTCCATCTCGACGAAAAGAGTGCAGCGCGTCAAAGACCGCGGCGCGTCCGGTGCGCTGGAAGTGCTTGCGTAATTTGTCGCGCACACGTGAGCACGTCACCCTCAGCGCGGAACTCCATCGTGTGGCTCGCGGTTTTATCGAAATCTGCGCGCGCTTTGAAAGCGGCGAGGCTGGTGAGCACCTTGTTTTTGCTCACGCTGATTTCCGCAGGCCCTGATGATGAAAGTGAGGCCAGATAGAAATTGCCAGGGCCTTTCTGAGTGCGCAGTCGAATGCTACCCAAGCCATGACGGAAGGTGAGGCGCACCGTCACGTTGGCGAACGATTTGCCATTCGCACCAAACCCAATGCCCTCCGGCCCTAGGTAACGCCACGCAGTTCCTTCCTGCTTCAGCGTGCCCTTGGCTGCATTCCCAGCCACCGTCAGCCACTCCGCAAGGCCGTCGGTCCAACCTTCGCTCGTCGCGGAAGTGGCCAGACTTCCGGCGTTCGGTGTGCTGCTCCCGGCCGGATCGGATCTCATGGCAGGTCCCGCTTCTCCGGCGGTGCGACCGAGTTCGCGGTACTCGATCTTCTCAAACACTCCGAAAACGACCGCGAATGACCCTGTGGCGAGAGTGTCATCCTCGAGCGATCCGCGTGTTTCACCGTCCACCAGGAGCGTGAGCACATTTCCCTGCGCACGAAACTCCATGACGTGCCTGGTCCCTGCATCAAATCGAGGAATGGGGTTTGATTTGGAGAGAGTGGTATCCCGTTCGTCTTTCCACAGTTTGATTTCTGTCGCGCCATCCTGGCGTATGACGGCGTTGTAATTGTGGCCCGTTTTCCCGATGCGCAATTTGATGCCGACGGTGTTGCGTCCACCATGCCAGAAAGTGAGACGCACAGCCACATTGGCGAGGATTTTGCCAGACGGATTCACCCCGAGAAATACGGCTTCCGGCCCAACAAAGCGCCAAGCGGCCCCTTCCTGCTTCAGCGTGCCCTTGGCTGCATTCCCAGGCACCGCCAGCCACTCCGCGAGGCCGTCGGTCCACCCGTCGCTCGTGGTGGAAGACGCTAGAGGCGCTGTCGTAGCGGAAGTCGCCAGACTTCCGACGGTCGCGTTATCGCTTCGGTCCCGATCGGAATCTTGGAGGAATCCGCCACGGAATGCCGTAGCACCAATCAATGCGATGGCTGCTGCGATGCCGAAGTAGAGTCCCGCCTTCGATTTGGATCCGCCTGTCTCGGTGACCCTGCTCTGCTTTCCGCTTTGACTCCGCTTCGCTACGCCCTGCGGGCAGCCGGCGGCTGTCTGTCTCGCTTCGCTCGGCTCCGCTTTCTGCTTTTCCCCCACGCCGCTCCTCTGCTCCGGCACATTCTCCACCGCAGCCTGCGGCAAAGCGGCCACGATCTTGGACGCATCCGCCTTCACGCGCGGCGATGACTGGATGGCATCAAGGTCCTTCCTTATCTCCGATGCCTGCTGGTAGCGTTCCTCGCGCTCCGACTGCATCGCGCGTGTGATGATGCGGTCAAAGCGCGGATCAGTCTCGCCCTTTGTCTTCACACTCGGCATCAAGAAAAGCCCGCGCGGAATCTCGCCCGTGAGCATCTGGTAAAGCATCACGCCCACCGCATACAGATCGGCACGGCCATCGACATCCACGCCGAGCGTGAGCGCCTCCGGGGCGATGAAATCCGGCGTGCCCATCGTCGTGCCCGTCCTCGTGAGTCCGGCGGTCATCGATGCATCACTCTGCCGCGCGAGACCGAAATCCGTGACCTTCACCTGCCCTTGTTTGTTGATCAGAATATTCGCCGGCTTGATGTCGCGATGGATCACACCATTCGCGTGAGCGTAGCCAAGCGCGTCGCAAACGTGCGCCGTGATGGTCAGGGCGTAATCCGCCAAAAGCTTGCCGCTGCTGGAGATCATCTTTGCCACATCGGTGCCATCCACATACTCCCCCCCCGCGACCGATCATTGAGAGAATCTCATACTGCGGCAGCAATGCCTGCAGCTCATCAATCGCCGGTGGAGTCCAGCGCGGTCCGGCTGAACCGGGGCGAAAGGAGGTAGGACGTTGATCGGGAGAGTCAGCCATCGGTCGCTTTCACAATGATCGAGAAACATCTTAGCCCCAGTCCCACGAATGGTGCGAACATTTTTTTACAACCATGTCGCGAAACCGGCTTCCGCTGGTCGAGGCAGCTCAGCATATTCCATTAATGCGTTGCCAATTCTGCCGTCGCCCGTCACACTTCGGACATGGCGGAAGGTGAGAGGCGAAAAATTTACTGGGAACGCGCGGCACGGCGGCTCGCGTGGCACGTCAATGCCGGGTGGTGGCTGGAGCGCTGCCTTCCCGCCTGCATCATCCTCACCATGGCCGCCACTTGCGCGCTGCTGGCCTGGCGCTGGCGCGGCGGATTTGATGCGCGCGTTTTCTGGTGCGTGTTTGCCGCGCTCGTCTGCGCGGCTGCTGTCATCGCCGCGATTTCTGCGCGTCGTCGTTTTGAAAACACGGGCGCGGCGCGTGTGCGGCTGGAGGATCACCTCGGTCTGCGCTCACGTCTCACATCAGCGGCGGCAGGTGTGGGAGACTGGCCGGAGGCGTGCGAACGCATCGCCAACGCGCCGGTGACATGGCACTGGCAGCGTCCGGTCGCCGCGTTGTCGCTGTGCGCGATGTTGCTCGCGGGCGCTGCATTGGTGCCGGTCTCAAATGGATCGCAATCACGCGAGCGCATCATCGAGAAACCCGCCGCGCTCCAGCAGGTGGAGGACTGGACGAAAAAACTGCGCGAGGAAAAACTCGCCGACGAGCAGGATCTCGACGCCATCGAGCGCAAAGCAGACGAGATCATGCGCCGGCCTGCTGAGGACTGGTACGAGCACGCCAGCCTCGAGGCCGCTGATCATCTGCGCGAGCAAACCGCCGCCGCGCTGCAAAAGCTCGGTATCAATTCTGCCGCCGCGTCCGGCGCGCTCAGTGAGATGGGCGCGCTCCAGCCCGGTGGTGGCGAGACGCAGGAGGAGCTGGAGGAGCAATTGCAAAAAGCGGCAGCCGGCCTCACCAGCGGAGATCTCAAAGCGCCCGCTTCACTCGCAGGCAGCGTGAAAGAAGCCGCCGACATGAAGAACATCTCGGCAGAGAAAATGAAGGAGCTGGCGGACAAGCTCGCGAAGAACGCGCAAGCCGCGCGCGAGATGATGGAGAACTCGAAATGGAAGCTCGATGAAAAGCTCACGCAAAACGGCACATGCCCGTATTGCGATGGACGCGGCTGCAAAGGCGGCACGGACGGCGAGGGCAAGCCGTGCCCGCACTCGCATCCCGGCGAAGGCAACGGCGAAATCAAACGCGGACCCGGCGAAGCACCGCTCATGCTTTCCCGTGACGGCACATCAGCCGAGCCGGGCAAAAACGAAGCGTTGAAATCCAACATCGACGGGAACCGCATGGCCCTCGGTGACGCGACAGGGCTGAGCAACGGCACCCACAGGGTCGATCCGAATGCGTATCGCGGACAAAGCGGCGGTGCGATCCAGAACGCGGGGCAGGGGGGCGAGGCCGTGTGGAAGCAATCACTCTTGCCAGCCGAGCGCGAGGTTTTGAAACGCTACTTCAAATGAGCAACGACACACTGACCGAATCCGAACTCCAACACGCCGCCATAGAGCTGGAAAAGCTTCGCGGTGCGCTCAACACCGTCCTCTTCGGCCAGCAGGAACTCATCGATCTCGTCATCACAGGCCTCCTCGCGCGCGGTCACCTGCTTCTCGAAGGTCTGCCCGGCCTCGGCAAAACAGAACTCGTCAAGGGCCTCTCCAAAGCCATGCGCCTCGACGCGCGCCGCATTCAGTTCACGCCCGACCTTCTGCCTGGAGACATCACGGGCAATCCCATGCTCGAAGAAGTGGATGGCAAAAGGCGCTTCGTCTTTCATCCCGGCCCGCTCTTCGGCCACCTAGTGCTCGCCGATGAAATCAACCGCGCGTCACCCAAAACGCAGAGCGCCCTGCTCGAAGCCATGCAGGAGCGCCGCGTCACGGTGATGGGCGAGACGCACGAACTGCCTGATCCGTTCTTCGTGCTCGCCACGCAAAACCCCATCGAACTCGAAGGCACCTACCCGCTGCCCGAGGCGCAGCTTGACCGTTTTCTTTTCAAACTCGACGTGCACGCCGTCGGCACCGACACACTGGAGCGCATCGTCCTCCATCGCGAGATGGGCGTGCCGCCCGAGATCGACGCGGTGATGGATCGCGAGGAATTCCTCCGCCTCACCGCGCTCACGCGCCGCTCGAAGGCCGCCTCAACGCCAGCTTTGAGGACGTCCGTGCAGTCGCCCCAGCCGTGTTGCGTCATCGCGTGCTCATGGATTACACCGCCCGCCTCGAAGGCAGAAACAGCGACGCCATGATCCGAGCGCTCCTGGAAGAAATCCCCGCGCAGGAGAAAGCACTGCCCACCACACTGCGCGCGGCGAAAGTGTCGTGAAGGTGGAGCACGCCGCTGAGTTGCACCGCATGCGAATGAAGGGAAATGAGAGGCATCGCCCCAATTACCGCACAGACCCCCACCGGCATCGGGACCATCCAGCCGGGAACAACCTTCGGTTTGGATCATGTCGGAGACTATTACTTCGTTGGTGGGCTTGTAACCTTGGAGCCTTCCGGCCCGTGGAATCAATCCGAGCAACACCACACGCCTAGCATGTCCTCCGGTAAGTCGCAGGCATCTGCCCGAAGGGTCACTGCTGTTTGATGATCTGGCGGGCAAGCTGCTCAAGCGCCTGATTCATCGCCGTCACCCGCCCCGACATGGGGGCATCGCTGACGGGAATCGGCACAATGATCCGGAAGAAATGACCGCTAGTCTCCTTGCCAGTCACGGGTTGTCTCTTCCAAGTGCCTTGAAGAATCATTTGATTGGCATCGTCCGGCTCAAATTGGGCGATGTTCATTTCGAGCAAGGTGGTGTAGTCGAGCGTGGCAAAATTCTCAACGGGCTGGATGTTGGTCGAGCCGGTCAGGCGGCTC
>JANPIW010000265.1:0-17179 GCA_031425215.1 Verrucomicrobiaceae bacterium | reverse complement strand
CCGCCGCCAGAGCCGCTGATAGAAGTCGATGAGCGTCGCGGAGGTGTGTGAATTGATCCCCGCCGAGATAGTGGACATGCTCGCGGCATAGATCGCCGCAATGAAGAGGCCCGGAAAACCGGGGGGCAGCTCATGCACGACGAAGTAAGGGAGGATTTGATCCGCTTTGGTGATGGCTCCGGTGACGAGGGGGTCGGGATTGTGATTGTAAAACGCGCGCAGCACCGCGCCGGTGCCGTAGAAGAGGCCGAGCACGGGGATGGTGACGAGGAGCTTGAGCCACAGGGCCTTGCGCGCGGTGCCGAGATCGCGCGCGGTCATGTAGCGCTGCACGGAGACCTGGTCCGTGGCCATTTGCACGAGGCTGAGCACCGCGCCGGCGAGGATGACGCCGAGCCAGGTGACGCGCGTGGTGAAATCGAGCGACATCTCGGGCAGCGCCTGCTTGTGGGTTTTCGCCACGGTGATCACCTCGGCGAGTCCGCCCGGGATGTGATTGATGGCGACGATGACAATGGCGAGCTGCCCCGCGAAGAGAACAACGAATTGCATCACATCAGTCCAGATGACGGCCTTCATGCCGCCCATCATCGTGTAGAGCGTGGTGAGCACGCCGGTGAGCAGGATGGTGATGTGCAGGGGCAGCCCCGTGGCCTGCTGGAGCGCCAGCGCCGGCGCGTAGGTGGCGATGCCGAGCCATATGGTAACGCGCAAAATGAACAGCCCCGATGCCACCAGCCGCACCGGCAGCGAGAAGCGCTCTTCTAAATAGTGGTACGCCGTGATGAAGCGCGCGCGGTAAAAGAACGGCATCAGAAACAGCGTGGTGAACGGCGTGGCGATGAAGAACGAGAAAAGGATGAAGGCAAAGGCGAGGCCGTTTTGATACACCTCGGCCGGCCCGCCGATGTAGCTGATGCCGGAGAAGAGCGCGGCGAGCACCGAGATGGCCACGATCACACTGCCCATGCTGCGGCCCGCGAGGAAGAAATCCTTCATCGTGCGCTGCTCCTTCACGAACAACACGCCCACGGCCACGGAGGCGAGGAGGTAAAGGATGAAGAAGGTGTAATCGAGCCAGCCGAATGCGGACATAAAAGGACGAGGCTAGACCAGAACGCGAGCTGATGGCAAGGGCTAGCGTGGTTTTCTCATGCGGGGGAGGAAAAGACAAAGTGCTCAGTGCTCAGTCCATGTCCGAGCTTTCTCAGACAGAGCACTTACCTTCATCACTCCGCCACCCGCAGTCGCAGCACCGGCGGAGAATTGCGCGCGTTTTCCTTCGTGGCGAAGGCATGCACGAGGCCGTTGCGCGCCAGCTCGTTGGTTTCGCGACAGATGATGAAGGTGACGAGCTGATTGGTGTCAGTGTTGAGGAATGCGGCGAGGGCGCTGTCCTTGATCGTGAACGCGCCACGCGTGGTGCCTTGCGGGATGGTGAACTGACCGAGCTTGGTTGCTGCGCTGGTCACTTGCCTGTCGTGATGCGCGGGCGCGTCGGCCCACGTCAGCGCGTCCTCGCTCCATGCATCGCGTGATTCGTCAGTCAGTCCATGAACGGTGAAGACCGCGTCAGGCACGAGCGAGGCGAAACCGAGATCGCTCGGCTCGATGTGCAGCACAAATTCCGCCTCGGCGATTTTTTTTCCGGCGAAGCGCGAGAGATCGAAGGCGACATAGGCTTTGCGCTCCAGCTTGTCATCGAGCGTGGTGTGCTTCACGCGGAGGAATGATTCGCCGCCGGTGATTTTTGCCGTGGTGATGGACTGGATGAAGGAATCTTTTCCGCGTCCGAACGCCGTGGTGAGCATCTGCCAGCCGTTGCCGATATCGGCGATGGGACCCGGGAGCCAGCGGTCAGGCTCGGGCTGATCATTGGCCTGCGCGTCGGGATCGATCTGGCTCTTCAACATGCCGCCAAAGTCCACGCGCTCGCCGGTGCGGAGTTTGCGCGGCTCGGTCTGCTCTTTGCGGTTCACCTCCACGAGACCGGAGATGACATGCACGAGGCACTTGCCGTCCTCGCCCGCGCTCACGCCGAAGCGCGTGCCAAAGTCTACCACCTTGGTGTCCGGCGTCTGGATCGTGAAGCCCTTGGCCTGCGGCGGCACATCGGCCACGACGGTGCCGCGCTTGATGCGGCACTCCATCGCGGACACGATCTCCAGGCTGACCGGCGCCTCCATCACCACCTCCGCGCCGCTTTTGAAACGCAGCGTGGCCATGCCCTCGATAAGCTCCAGCGTGCCGGGCCGGAGCTGGCCGCCTTCCAGCGTGGGCAGCGCGCTGTTCCCCCACTTGCACTGCTGCGCCTTCGTCAGCGTGGCGACGGGCGCGGGATCGCGATCCAGCAGCCACATCGCGCCGGCAGCGATGATCGCCGCGGCAGCCGCCGCGATCGTGTGCTGCCAGCGCCAGAAAGTGCGCGCAGTCTGCGGCGGAGCTTTTATCTCCGGCATCGCATCGCCGCTCGTGCGCAGCTCGGCCTCCAGCAAAACGGCGCGGGCGATGAAGTCGCGCACCTGAGCGTCGCCGAGCAGTTTCTCGTTCAGCGCCGACGTCTCTTCGTCGCTGGTCTTGCCATCGCGCGCGCGCTCCCAGAGTTCGAGCAGCTTCCATTGTTCCTCGTGCGTCATGTCGCGGCCTCCAGTTTTTTCTCCACACACTCCATCAGCGTCAGGCGCACGCGGCTCAGCGCGCGGTACACGGCCGCCTCGGTGCGCTTCACCTTTGAGGCGATCTGATCGATCTCCATCTCCTCAAAATATCGCAACGTCACGAGCTGCCGGTGCTCGCCTGGCAGACGCGCCAGGCATTCGTGCAGCGCCTCGTGGCGCGCTGACGGCTCCTCGGCCAGCACGGCGACAGCGTCGCCCAGCGCATCGAGCGCCTCCTCGCTCAGCGGCAGATGCTCGCGCTTTTTCTGCCGTCGGTGCGTGAGGATCTGATGGAAGGCGATCTTGCGCGCCCAGGCGATGAAGTTTGTGCCGAGGGTAAAATCATCGAAGTGCTTCCACAGCAACAGTTTCGTCTGCTGCAAAATATCCTCCGCCGCCGCATCACGCGGGACAAGGCCGTGAACATAGAGCATCAGCGCACGATCATGCGCGGTGAGGAGTTCGAGGAACTGCGTGGTTTTGTCAGCGGAGTCAGGCATCAGATGGATGCGGTATGCGGGAGAACAAGGCGCGCAGGCCGGGTGGTTGGACAAGATATTTTTGCCGGCTGTCTCCACCCGCTTCGCCGCCAAGGGGAGGGAATAACCTTGCCAAAACCCGCCCTGCTCGGCTCCTACACGCCCGTCTTCATCGGCTACGGCGGCCGTGATCCGGGCCTCATGAGTTTCATCATCGGCGACTGCTCCTTCACCGCCGAGCGCCCGCATCCCGTCTCGAGAATAGCCGCGTCGGCGCCTGCAGGAATGCCCGCTTGTACGACGGCGGCTCCTGGTGCCCGCAGCTCGACGAACTGACACAGCAGGCCGAGGTTTTTCATCTCGGCGAAGTGCAACGCTGGAAATGGAGTGAATGGGAGACGCAGATCAATGCCGCGATTAATCCGGGCGAGCAATTTGGCATCGGCGCTTTATAGGGTGGAAAAATTTGCGGAAGCGGAGGCGGGGCATCGCCTGCTGGCGAGCACCAGCGGCGCACCGCCCGTCACCATCCGCCATCATGGCCGCCAGCCTGGATGGGCCAGGTGGAATCCCACTCCAGCCTGAGCGCCAAAGTGCAAAACACTTTTGCGGTGGTGTCTATGCTACTCTTCCTGTATGCGCACCCTGAAGAACTGCTGCCCTCCGCTCGCAGGTGTGCTGAACATCACCGGGCCGGGTGGCAATGGGATGGCGTTATTGCCGGGCGCATCCCAGAGCTGCCAGTTGATGAGATTGGTCGATGACTCGATCTGGAAGCTGCGGCTGGCGGGCAGGTTGAAGCTGAAAATGGCACTGCCGTTTTGCGCGTTGCTTTGCGGCAAGAAGATGCTGCCGCCATTCACTGGCAGTGTCCCGAAGATGAACTCGCGCTCATTGGTGTGTCCGTCGCCATCGGCGTCGGTGGCGGGATCGCCAGCGGGATCGCCGCCGAAATGCAACGCGCGCCATTGCGCGTAGCTCTGGCGCGATGAGAGCTGATTGATCCAGTTGGTCATCAAGGTGATGCCGCTTTGATCCAGCTCGTTGCTGCCGAGCGGCGGCATTCGCGTGAAGCCGTTCGTCACGGCGATGCGGTTCAGCACGATGGAATGAGTGGTGTCGCCAGCGACGATGAGACGGTTCAACGGATCGCTGCCGCTCTGCGTGGCGATGCCGTTGAGCAGGCCGGTCTGCGCAAAGGTGCGGTCCGCGCGCCCATCCCACGAGCCGGTGGTGGAGTGGCAGTTCGCACAATTCACTGCGAGGTAACTGCGCGCGCGGGCTTCGAGCGAGAACGCGGTTTCATCGGGCCGCACATGACGCGGGAGTGTGTTCACTGGCTCGAGTGTGTTGGTGAAGTATCCAGCGAGGCGCAGCAGGTCGATCTCATTGCCTGTGTTGCCGTGGATCGTCTCGCTGCGATTGAGCTGTCGCGTGGTGAATGACAGCGCGTGACCTGCGGCGGGATTGTGGCAGGTGACGCATTCGCCCCGGCTAGGGATGCGGTACTGCTGCACGCGCGGGTTGCCGTTTTCGATGACGTTGATGCCGAAGGCTTCGCCCGCGTCGGCCACGAGCGTGGCCTCAGTCTGCGCGGCGTTCCAGCGGTAGCTCACGCCATAGCTGCCGCTCGCGGTCTTTACGAGCAGGCGCGTCTCGATGCGCTGCGATGTCGCGGGATTGCCGCGTGTGGTTTCCAAATCGAAATGCTTCACCCAGATCGTGCCGTCGGGATACGACCACGCGCCTTCGCGGCTCCATGTCATGTCCGCTGCGTCGGGAATGATGAACCAGCGGCGTTTTTGTGCGAAGTCGCTCCAGAACGGAAGATTGATGAAGTAAGGCAGCACACCAGGCGCGGGTGCGAGATCGGTGAGATCAGCGAAGAGACCGGTCGCGCTCAGCGTCGCAGGATAATTTCCACCGCCCGCGCCGGTGACGAGCCGCAGGATGCGGCCTTCGTTGATGTCCGCCATGAGCACGTCGCCATTCGATGGATCAGCGCGGAACGCCACCACTCCCGCGTCGCCGGTGAGGCGCTGCACATTTACCTGCTGTCCATTGCGCCGCAGTGCCCAGAGATGGCCGTCCACATAATCGCCGAAAACATACGCGCCCGTGAGGTCGGGCAGATTCGCGCCGCGATACACATAGCCGCCAGTGACCGAGTGCCCCTGGAACTCGCCATTGCCGAGCGCGTATTCATAAAGCGGGTCCGTGTAAGTGAAGCCCGGCAGCGCCTCGCCCGCGTTTGGACCCGCGATGGTGCCCTCGCGCCATGACCAGCCGAAGTTCGCGCCATTCGTAGCGAGGTTGATCTCCTCGCGTTGAAGCTGGCCGACATCGCCGACCCAGATTTCTCCCGTGGTCGCGTCGATGGAAAAGCGAAACGGATTGCGCAGTCCCGTGCTGAAAAACTCCGTGCGCACATTTGCCGCCGGGATGCTCACGCCGTTGAAGACGACGTTGGGATTCGCGGTGACGAACGGATTGTTCGCCGGCACCGAATAGCGCGCGATGCCCCCGTCGCGCGGCACGCTGGCGTGGATGTTCGGCTCTGGATTGCCGGGCAGCTTGTCCACGTCGATGCGCAGCAGCGCGCAGTGGAAATCGAGATCAATGCGCTGTCCGTAACGGCGCGAATCAAATTGCCCACCGCCATCGCCGAGCGAGATGTAGAGATAGCCGTCGGTGCCGAAGTGCATGTCGGTGCCGAGGTGGTAGCCGTTAGGATCGAGCTGCTGGATGAGCACCAGCTCCGATGTCGTGTCCGCCGCGTTTGGATTTCCGCCCTGCACATTGAAGCGCGAGACGCGAAAGTAACTCTGCCCGCCCGCCTGCACCGAATACCACACGAAGAAGCGCCCGTTCGCCGCGTGCTGCGGATGAAACGCCATGCTCATCAGGCCGCGATCCACATTCGTGAGCAGCGTCTCGCCGCGCGACGTGCAGAGCGCGGCGAGATTGAGAAACGTGGATGCCGATGGCGAGCCTGCGGTCACATTCGGTATCAAGCGGATGTTCCCACCGCGCTCTACAACGAAGAGCCGCTGTGCATCGCCCGGCGCGGTCGCCATGTTGATCGGTTGGTTGAAACCAAGCGCGCCAAACGCTGGCGTGGTCGCGTAAGTTGTCGTGGGCGGCGTGGCAGGCAAGTTGAGCGTTGTATTGAGAATGCGCAGCGAAGTGGCAAACGTCAGCGTCACCGCGACGGGCGTGGCAAAACCCGCCGCACTGTTCACGCGGTAAGTGAACACATCGCTCACCGGCGCGCCGCTCGTGTGCGTGTAAAGAATGCGCCCGCTCGCATCCGGCGCAGCCGTTCCGTATTGCGGCGCCTGTACAATCTCAACCGTGGCCGCGTTGCCGCCCGGCGCATCGTTGGCCAGCACATTCACGCGCACCTTCTGTCCGTGATGCAGCGTGGCGCTGTCCGGTTGCAGCACCGGCGGAGTGAAGCTCGCGTTCGCGCCCGCTGCCTGGCTCGCGGTGACTTCGGCTGGCGTCAGCGCGTGATTGTAGATGCGCACCTCGTCATAGGCCGCGTTGGCGTTCGAGAGGACGTTCCACTGCGAGCGGCCCAGCCAGTTGTTCACGTCCTCGATGTCGCTGAGATGAAACGTGACCGCGCCCGAGGTGACGAGCACGCCGTTGCGATACCACGACACCGTTCCGCCGCCGACCGTGTCCTGAAACGTGAAGACGTAGTGATACGTCGTGCCCGCCGTGGTCGCGAGATTCGAGTCCAGATACAACGGCGTGCCACCATTGATGCGCGATCCCTGACGCTGTGTGTTCAGGTTGTTGTCGCGATTGATCAGCAGCGCGATGCCATCGCTCGTCTCCGAAGTCGGCGGCACCGCGCCCGTCGTGCCCGTCCATTCGCCAGCCGCGCCCGCGCCATCGCCCGCGTGATTCATGCGGCCGAAATCAAACAGCGGCTGGAAAAAGCGCGCCGAGATCGGTGCAGCCCAAATTTCCACCGTGAGATTGGTCTTCGATGAAATGAGGCCGTTGGGCAGATTCAAATACGCGGCGATGCCCGCCTCCGCCGTGCCGCTCGTGGTGTTCCCCGGCAGGGTGATGCGCGCGCCATTGAGCACCGCGCCATTGCCGCGCAGCATGAGGCTCGTGCCCGAGATCGTGTCAGCGTAGCTCGTGCCCGAGGCCGGATTTCCCGCCGCGTCATTGAATGACCAGCGATGCAGCAGCGCCGCATGTGAATCACAAGCGAGGCCGAAAAGGAGCAGAAAACGGAGTTTCATGCAGATGTATTGGTCGTCCGTGGCCGACGGTTACAGCAGGAGGGGCTTTTTAGCGCGCCTTCCGAATCGAATACAAACGCTTGTCCGTGCGGATGAGCAAGCGGTCGCCGACGAGGGCGGGGGTGGCCATGCACAGGTCGTCATCGGCCAGGGTGTTTTGATGCAGAAGTCCGAAGGTTTTACCTGCGCGCAGCACATGGCACACGCCGTCTTCATTCAGGCAGTAGATGCGATCCCCGCTGGCCCAGGGGGAGGTGGTGAATCCGGCGCTGCGTTCGAGGCGCTGACGGTCGTAGTGTTGGGTGCCGGTCTTGGCATCGAAACAACTGACCAACGCGCGATCATAGAGCACGTAGAGCAGGCCGTTGTGGACGAGCGTGCTCGGATTGTAGGGTGCGATGCCGGGATTCGACCACGCGATGAATTCGCTGCTCGTTTGCCCCTCTGGCAGTGTGAGATCGCCGCTGGCACCGGGCTTGATGGCGTAGATCGGTTTCATTTTATCGCCCACATAACCGGAGCTGACGTAAAGCAGGCCATCGGCGGCATAGGGCATGGCGATGGTGATGACGGACATGCCGCGCAGCTTCCACAGCGGCTTGCCATCGAGATCGCAACTCATGATGGCTCCGGTGCCGGGTGTGATGATCTCGGTGCGCGTTTCATGTTGCCAGATGAAGGGCGTGGACCAGTTGCTCTTTTCCCAGCGCGGTGCGCGGAAGGCTTCTTTGCCGGTGTGTTTGTCGAGCGCGAGGAGATAGGACTGCTCTTCGTTGTCGCTCACAAAATAGAGGCGCTCGCCATGCAGTACTGGCGAGGCGGAAGTGCCCCAGTTGTTGCGCATCTTCGGTGCGGGCAGCGCGTGCTGCCAGACTTCGCGACCATCGAGATCAAAGCAGAAAATGCCGACGCTGCCAAAGCAGGCATAGACGTGCTTGCCATCTGTGACGGGTGTTTCGGAGGCGTAGCTGCTCTTGATGTGAATCGGTGTCAGCGGGCGGCCTTTGCGCAAGGTTTTATCCCACATCACTTTGCCGGTGGTGAGTCCCAGACACAGCACCTTCCACTCATGTTCGCTCGTTGGAATCTCAGGACGGTCGCCGCCGAAGTAGAGTCCCTTCTTCAATGGCTCTGTCTCACCGTGATTGATGACGGTGGTGAGAAAAACACGATCTCCCCACACGATCGGAGATGACCAGCCGCGTCCGGGAATCTCCGTCTTCCATTCCACATTCTCAGTCGCCGACCAGCGATCTGGAATGTCAGCGCTGGCCACAACTCCGCGTGAATCTGCCCCGCGAAACTGCGGCCAGTTCGAGGAATCAGCGGCGTGTGCTGTGATGGCGAGGATGAGAAAGGCGAAGGCGCGAGTCTGCATGAGGATGATCGAGTGGAATGTAATGGTCGCCTCTTACCACGACACGCGCACGCGGTAAAACGTGGGCAGATTCGACGCGGATGAGGCAACCGTGAGTGAGCGCACGATGCCGGTGCCCTCGCTGATCGTCGCGGGGCCGGTGGGTGTGGTGCCGTTGATGCTGGTGGCCAGCGGCGTCCATGAAATGAAGTCATTTGTGCATTCGACGATGAGAGTCATGCCGCGCGCGAGGCTGTTGCGTGTGAGGGTGAGCTGCGCGATGCGATTGTCCGGAGGGCCGATGAGCTGAAGCGTGAGCGGTGCCATCGCGCTGCTGCCGAGGGCGAATTCGATCGCGTTGGCGATGCCGTTGCCGTTCGCGTCTCCGGCGGGGCCGTTGAGGAGCGGATCGGCCTGCTGCGCGGGCGTGAGGTTTGCGGCGAGCCAGTCGCCGAAGGTCTCGACATCAGGCGCGGTGTAGAGCGCGGCGATCTCGCTTTGCGATAGGGCGCGGCGGTAGATACGGAGGTCGTCGAGCTGGCCGGTCCATGAGTTTCCGCCACGGCTGGTGTCGCCCACGCGCATGAGCGAGGGCACGAGTCCGCCAGTGCCGCTGTTGAACTGCGTGAAGCTCGCGCCGCTGTCGAAATACAAACGGCTGCGCCACGTCGCGCCGTCGAGGTAGTTCACCAGAGTGAGCAGATGCCACTGGCCGTCATCCACGGGTGACACGACGAGTCCGGCGCTGGACTGATTGCCGCTGTATCCTTGCAGCACGGTGGTGGAGCCGGCGGTCCAGATGCGGTACTGCTGGTTGTTCCAGGGCGAGACTTCGAGGTCCTTGCCGATGGCGGTGCGGTAGCCGCCTGCGGAGGTCGTGCGCACCCAGAGGGAGATCGTGAAAGCATCGGCGCGCGGATGGAAATTGAGATCGCTTTGATTCAAGGGCGTGAAATCCGTCACACCCGCGCTGCCGCTCGCGCCATACGCGCCGCCGAAGCGCCCGCTGCTCGTCCATGTCGCGCCCGCCACATCGGTGGCGTGGTTGTTGCCTGCGGGCGCGATGTCCCAGACGCGCGCGCCGCTGCCTTCATCAAAGGTGTAGTGCAGGATGAGGTCGGGATCGCTCACGAATCCACCGACGGGCACGGCATCGAGCGCGAGCACGCGCGTGGCGATGCCGGATGAATCAGTCACGCGCACGGTGAAAATGGCGCGCGCTGGCACGGTCGGTGTGCCGGTGAGTTGTCCGCTCGCGGAAAGCGTGATGCCTGGCGGCAGCGCGCCGTTGTCCACGATCCAGGTGCGCGATGACACGCCGCCCGTCGCGGCGAGCACGGTGCTGTATGGCAAACCGACAGTGCCCGATGGCAGCGTCGTCGTGGTGATGTCGAGCGCGGGATTGATCGTGACCTGCGCGGGCGCGGTGGTCACGTCGCCGTGCGCGTTGGTGATCGTGCAGGTGTAATCGCCCGCGTCTCCACTCTGCACGGCGGCGATTTCAAACGTGGGGCTGTTCGTGCCGACGGGCGTGATGCCGCGATGCCATTGAAATGAAAACGGCCCCGTGCCGCCGACTGCGACGGTGAAGCTGAGACTGTTGCCAACGGCGAGCGTGATGTTTGTCGGAGCGCTGACAATGCTCGGCGGTTGCGGCGACGGCGGAGCGGGCGGCGGCAAAGGAACGCCAGCGGCATCGCGGCCATCGATCTGGCGGAGGTAGGCCAGCAGGTCATCGCGATCACCTGCGGAGAGATTCTGCACGAGACGATGCGGCTGCGCGGTGGCAAGCTGCGTGGCATTGGCGACGAGCATGGCGCTGATCTGATGCGGGACGGCATCCGTGCGCTGAATCTCGATGGTGTTCACCGCCCCGGCATTCAGCACGGCTTGCGTGACGAACCAGCGCCAGCCACTCGTCTGAAAACTGTTGTCCGGCGTCTGTTGCAGGAGTGTGATGTTCTGCGAGGCACCGTTGATGATCAGCGTCGCGCTGCCGCCGTTGTAATGCCGCACATAACGGAAGGCGATGCGAGCTGTGCCGCCCGCGCCTCCGTCCACGTTGTTGAATCGCACTGCGGCCGCGGCGGTGGTGTTGAGGTAAGCGGTCCCGCCGCCGAAGGCTCCGCGCAAGATTCCACCTCCGCCCTCCGCCGGATTATCCTCGTAAGTTCCCGTTGCGCCGATGTATTGCGCGCTGGTCCCCAGCGTCATCGCGCCGCCCGCGTAGGCGAAGACATCACTCAGCGTCGTGGCCTGTCCGTGATGCAAATAGACGCGCGAGGCGTGCAAGCCGTGCAACGTCGGTGTGTCGATGCCGGTGAGCGTCTGTCCGAGCCGCGAGCCGCTGAGGAGCGATTGTGTGCCGACATTCACAAGCACGCTGTTGGTGAAGGCAGTGCTGCTGTGGCATGACGCGCAGTTCTGCGCGGCAAACACGGCCTGTCCCGCCACGGCAGTCGCGGTGAAAGTGCCATTCGTGTTTCGGCTCGGACTGCGCGGCGTGTGCGCGGGCGTGAGCGAGGACACATAGGCCGCGAGCGCATCGAGATCACTGCTGAGCCCCGTCTTGCCGCTCGCAGGACTCGGATGCTGCGCGGCAAATTGCGGCGGGCTGAGATTGAGAAAACCGGTGCCGCCGAAGGGACCGCGAATGTCGTGCTCGAAGTCCTGAATCTCGTCGAAGTTGCCGCTCCAGTGCACCGCGCCGTGGCCGATGCCACTGCGACCGCGCAGATCGGTGGTGCGGCGCAGACCTTCGCCACGACCGGTGAAATCCCACACACGTCCGTCATGTCCGCCATCGACGTGGCAGCTGGCGCAGGAGATGTAGCTGTCGGCGCTCATGCGTGGATCCGCTGCGTTGTAAAAGATTTGTTTTCCAAGCAAAACGGGCGCTGTGAGCAGCTCGGTGGTGACAGTGCTCGTGGTGGTGATGAGCGGCAGCGAGGTTTGGTTTTGCACCAACAGCGGAGCTGCATCGCGCACGGTGATGCTGCGGCCCATGAAGTTCTGCGCAAAGAGGCGGTTCGATGTTCCATCGATCAAAACGCCCTGCGGCGCGAGTCCCGTGCCGACATCGAGCGTGATCACGGCCGGTTGCGTGAGTGTGGAGCCGGTGACGATCTGCTCGGACAGCGAGGCGAGATTCAAGGCGTCGATGCCGACGGCGCGGTTGTTACCCTGATGCGTGACGAGGATCGTGTCGCCCAGCGGCGTGTAGGTGACGGCGCTGGGGCTGTCGCTGTTGTCAAAATCTCGGCGCGAGTGCGGGATTTCAAAATTGCCCGCTAAATCGAGGAAAGAGATAACCGCGCGAGTGGTCGTCTCGTGCGTGAGATTGCCCACGCCGAAGAAAGTGCCGCGCTGGGTGTTGTCCTGCTTCGAAACGATGGCCGCCCGCGTGCCGTCGGGTGAGATGGCGATCCCTGCGAGGTAATTCGGCACGCCTGCCGCGCGGTCGCCGCCATCCAGCGTGTTCGCGGAGGTGAGCGTAAACAGCCGCGTGAAGCCGAGCGTAGCCGTGAACTCGCCGATCTCCGCGTGCATGTCCTGCGAGATGAAGCGTGTGACGAGCACGCGTGCGCCATTGCCGCTGATGGCGATGGCGCGAGGCGTGTTCAGGCCCGTCGCGGTGAGTGGCGCAGCGGCTGGATTTGCCGCCGAGTAACGATGGAGTCTGCCGGAGCCTTGGAGGGTGACATACAGCAGCGTGCCATCCGGCGAGGCCGCGACGCCAAAGGGCGCGGAGCCGTAGGCGAGCGGGATGGTGGTGTGCGTCGTGCCATCGGCATTGAGCACGCGAATCTCATCGCTGCCGTGGCATGTGACCCAGTGGCGGCCATTCGCGTCACGGGCGATGCTGCGCGGATTCACGCCGACGGCATGCTCGGCTTCTTTGGCACCGGTGGCGGCATTGATGACAGTGACGGTGTTGGCATCAGGATTCACGCTCCACACGCGGTGCACGCCCGCGTCGTCGCCGATTGCCATCGTCGAGCTTTGTGTCGGGCGCGGCCCTGCTGGGGGTGTGATGACGAGCAGCCGCAGCGAGCTGGTGATGATGTTTCCCGCCGCATCGCGCACCTGCGCGAGCACACGCGGCCGGCCAGCGGTGGTGTAAGTGAAGTTCGCGCTCGTGCCGGTGCTCCACGCCGTCCAGTTGCCGTCAAAGTTGAAGCGATACTCCAGCAGGCCCGTGCCAGTCGCGGCGGCGGTGACGGTGATCTGTTGATTCGGCACCGGCTGGAAGCTGCTCGCTGTCAGGCTGGTGAACACAGGAGGCGCGGGCGCGTTTAAACCGCCGCCGGTCGAGAAGCGGAAGTTGTAGGGCTCGATGTAGTTTCCCGCCGCGTCGCGAAAGCCGATCTCCAGCGCGGGGTTGCTGAGGAAATCGACTTGAAACGTCGTGTCGGCTGCCAGCGGCCCATCCGGCGTGAAGGTCATGTTGCCGGAGAAATCGTGGAGCAGGAATCCAGGCACAAAGGCGCCGAGCGTGTCGTTGGCACCGACGGGCCGCACGGTAAAGTCGATGCCATTGCGCGGCCCGCCGTTTCTCGGATGTTCATGCACGAGGAAGCTTAGCGGAGCGTGGCGCGGGTAGTTGGTGCGGCCCGGCTGCGGGATGTGATAGCTCACGCGCGGCGGCGCGGTGTCCGCGGCTTGTTGATGCACCCACACGCCGAGGCCTTGATTGAAAGTCGGGATGGGATAACCGCCGGTGAGCCACAGATTTCCCAGCGGTAGCGACATTTGCGAAGTGTTCACGCCGACGAGCGCGCCGTTCGGCAATGCAGGAGATCCAGCAGGCCTCGGTGGGTTCGTTTCATTCAGTGTGAGCACGATGGGATTTGCATCCCCTGCGAGAAAACGCGTCATGTCGATCTTGCGATTGTGGATGAAGCCAAAGTTGTCCTGATAAACGGGATACGAGGCGTTGGAGAAGTTTGGCACCGTGAGGCTCGCCACGGTTTGCAGGTTCACATTCGCGCCGGGCATGGCAGCGGAGGTGATGTCCGCGCCGATGAGGATGTCGCTCGTCGAGCCGATGACGTAGAGGCCGGTGCCGTCGCTGAACAAGTTCGGCCAGTAGCCTTGGAAGCCGCCTTGCAGCGACCCGACGTACTGCGGCGCGATGCTGTCGTCGCCCGGATCGCTGTCGTCCATGTTTTGATACGCGAGCCGATAGACCACGATGCCATCGCTGCCCGCCTGACCGCTGCGGGCCATGATGAGCAGATCGCCAAAGAACATAGGATGCCAGTCACCGCCGCCGTATTGGCCGACGTGATCGAAGGTGGCAAGCACACGCCTCTGCGCGAAGCCGTTCGCATTCAGGCTGACCTTCGCGATCTCGATGTCGGAGTCAGCCGTGTCATACCACAGCAGCGTGGCATTCCATGGTCCGGCTTGAGATGAGCGGTTATACCAGAGAGGCAACTGCGAGAGCTGCGGGATGCCATTGGTGCCGCCGCGCTCGACGAGGCCGCCGAAGCCATTCACGCGGATCGGGTCTGGCAGGAGCAGGTTTCCGTACTGCGCGGTGCCGTGCGCGTTCCAGCCGTAGTTGTTTTGAATCCAGAGGTTGTTTGCGTAGCCCAGTCCGAAATCAGAGGGCAGCCTGCGCACGGGAGTCACCGGATCGCTGATGTCATAAACTCGCAGCATCAAATCCGATCCTGGCCGCGATCCTGGTGACTCCGCGCCGACGATGATCCAGCCGTTGAGGTAATTGATGGAGGTGGTGCGGCCAATCGGCTCCGAGCCATTCGTGACCGGATGGCTCAGCAGCGTGCCCGGCGCCTCCGCTCGTGCTGCATTGGGAAACCCCGTCGTCGTCACTTGCGCGAGCGTGGGCACGGCTAGTGAGAGAAGGATGAGTGAGATGCGGAAAAGAATCATGGCTGCTGTTTCATGGTCGAAATCTGCGGGTGGTTACAATGTGCCTGAAAAAACTAAGCTGCCAATGCCCCTGATGACCGGGGCAGATGCCCACCTGAGCAGATCACTCATCCTCCAGCCGGTAGCCGATGCCTGGCTCGTTGACGATGCGGGGGCCGGTTTCGCCGATTTTTTTTCGGAGGTGATTGATGTGGACGCGCAAGCCCTCGCTCGGATCGCTGGACTGACCGGCCCATACCTGGCGGATTATTTGATTTTGCGTCACGATGCGTCCGGCATTCTCGGCAAGCACTTTGATCAGCGCGAACTCGGTGGGCGTGAGCTTGATAGGCGTGGCGTCCAGCTTTGCTTCGTGATGCAGCAGGTCGAGCGTGAGCGAGCCTGCGGTGATCTCGGCGCTCTGGCGTGTGAAACGACGGCGCTGGATGACATCAAGACGCGCGAGTAACTCGGCCGTTCCGAAGGGTTTGGTGACGTAATCATCCGCGCCTGCTTCGAGCGCCTCGACTTTGACTGTCTCTTGATCCCGCACACTCAGGATGAGCACAGGCACATCGCTCCACTCGCGCAGGCGCTTCAATACATCGATGCCACTCATGCCAGGCAGGCCGAGATCGAGAAGGACGACATCGGGGCGGTGGAACGCGGCTTCTTGAAGGCCCAGCTGGCCGTCGGCGGCTTCGCATACCTCGTAGCCGCGCGCTTTGAGCAGCATGCTCAGCAGGCGGCGCATTTGTTGCTCGTCGTCGATGATGAGTGCTCGGCTCATGGATCAGGTTTCGCGCGTCTTCACCGGCAGGTGCAGCAGAAACTCAGCGCCACCTTGCGGATGGTTGCACGCCTCGATGTCACCTGTCATGGCCCGCATCAAGCCGCGAGAGATGGCAAGACCTAGTCCGGTTCCGCCCGTGGGTGCATCGGGCGCGCGGTAGAATTTCTCAAACAACTGGTCTTCGCCGCCAATCGGCAAACCCGGACCGTGATCGCGCACACGAAGCTCCAGGGTGCCGTTCGCCAGAGCGGCGGTGATTTCGACCGGAGTGTTCGCTGGCGCATGGAGCGTGGCATTGTGCAGCACGTTGCCGAGGGCCTGCGCGAGGAGGCGGCTGTCGAGCATGATCAGCGGAAGGTTCTCGATGCCGGTGGTTTTCAAAGGGTGCGCAGCAAGTTCGCTCTGGAGTGGCGAGATCGCTGCATGGAGCACGTCGCCGATCTCGCACCAGTCGGGGCGTGGCTTCAGCGCCTCGGACTCGACGCGGGTCATTTCCAGAAAATTCTCCACGATGCGCTGGAGCCTGCGGTTTGCCGTCTCTATCTCGGAGGCGAAAGGATTTTCTGTGCCGAGGCCATCGAGCGCGGTGCGGATGATGGCGATGGGCGTCTTCAGCTCGTGCGACACGCTGTCGAGCAGCGTGCGATGCAGCCGCTCGGACTCAGCGAGCAATTCCGCGCGGTGTTTGGCCTCAAGCAGTTGTTCGCGCTCGGCATGATGCAGCTCCAGTGCCGCCTCACGCTCTCTCAGCCGCGTGATGAGATGCCCCATGCTCAGCGCCACGACGAAGAACATGGCGAACATGATGATGTCCTGCGGCTTGTCGATGTGCAGCGTGAATTGCGGCGGGATGAAGATGAAATTCCAAACTAGCGCGCTCACGACTGCCATTGTCAGCACCGGCCCGCGATTCCACCGTGTCCCGGCCAGCACGATGGCCATGAGGAAGACCAGCGCGGAAAAGAGATAACCCGTGTAAGGCAGCAAGGCCCAGCAGGCCGATGCCAGCACGAAAACGATGGTCAGTCCCCAACTAAACTGCCCCACCACTGCCACGGACACGGGCTGGAGTGGAGGCTTGGAGCTGGAGTGAATGGTGTTCATCACGATTAGATTTCAACCTGCTGTCCCAGCTCGATCACACGACCGACAGGGATGTGAAAATACGTCGCGGGCTGCTGGGCCAGGCTGCTGGCGAGAGCAAACACCTGTTCGCGCCATCTTGCCATGCCGGGATTCGCGCCGGGTATGATGATTTCGCGGCCCAGGAAGAAGGTGGATTGCTGCGCCTCAACCTTGAGGCCGTGGATGGCGCATTGGCGCAACAAGCGCGGGACGTTGGGTTTTTGCATGAAGCCAAAACGACCGGTCACACGCCAGAAGTCTTCGCCGAGAGATTCGACTTCGACACGCCGGCTGGGCGGCACCCAAGGCTCGTCCTCGGTGGTGAGTGTCATGAAGATGACGCGTTGATGGATCGCCTGGTAGTGTTTCAAACTGTGCAGCAGGGCGACAGGGGTGCGGCCTCTGGTGCTGGTCATGAAGATGGCGGTGCCGGGCACCTTCACGAGCTGACTGCGACCGAGGCTTTCGACGAGAAGCTCCTGGTTGATGGCGCTCTTTTCCATCGAGGCACGCACGAGGCGGCGACCCATGGCCCACGTCGTCATGAGTGTAAAAATGACCGCGCCGATGGCGAGCGGGAACCAGCCGCCATCGAAAAACTTGACGAGGTTTGCGCTGAGGAA
>JANPIW010000264.1:0-1723 GCA_031425215.1 Verrucomicrobiaceae bacterium | reverse complement strand
GAACGAGCTGGCGGTACCCCTGGACGAGCCAGCGGTACCCCTGGACGAGCTGGCGGTACCCCTGAACTAGCCAGCGGTACCCCTGAACGAGCCAGCCGAACCCCTGGACGAGCCAGCCGTACCCCTGAACGAGCCAGCCGTACCCCTGGACGAGCCAGCCGTACCCCTGGACGAGCCAGCCGCACCCTTGGAGGAGCCAGGAATGTCATTTTGGGGTTAGAACTCCTCAGTGTGAGCCGCGCCTATCGCGCTCGGGACAGGGGTCGAGGCATGTCGTCTCATGAAGGACGTCGATCCCAAAGGCGCGCCGCAGGTGGCGCTGACACTGTTCCTTGCAGCGAAGCTATGGACCAAAGACGACAAATTGATGCATCTCCTTCGAGCCAGAGGGTTTGACGATTTCTGGGAGCTATAGGCTGGGCGCTGGGGAGTCTCGGGAGAGGCGGAATGCCACCGGCACCACGGATCCGAAGCGGATAGAGTTAGCAAAGCAAGTCCTCGCCCGTGCCATGAAGCTTGCGCCGGAGAATGAAGCATATTGGAAGCTGGCGGAGCCGCACTAGCCATCATCGCTCCGCGTAATGAGCATTGCGTATTCCGCGCAGAAAGCCTCACTGACTCGAAAGCGTGATCCCGGAATAACACTCACTGCTCATCACGCGGAGCGGTGATGGCTACTTTCCATGATCACTACTCCGAGCTGGCCGTGCCTTCGCTAGCGCCAGCGGCGCGTTGCTGGATGGCTTGCTCTAGCGCGCGCCAGCCGAGCATGGCGCATTTCACGCGCTGGGGGAAGTGCTGCACGCCTTCGAGGAGCTGCAGCTCGCCGAGCGCGTCTTCGTTTTGTACGGTGCCCTGACCGGTGACGACGGTGCGGAAATCGCGGGCGAGTTCCTCGGCTGTGACTTGAGGTTTGCCCTTCACCTTGATCGTCATCATCGAGGCGGAGGCCTGGCTGATGGCGCAGCCCTGACCGTCGAACTTGATGTCCTCGATCCTGCCGTCGGCGGCGAATTTCACATACAGATCGATCTCGTCGCCGCAGGATGGATTGTCGCCATGCACATGCACGGCGCCCTCGGCGAGCTGGCCGTGGTTCCGCGGCTTGCGGGAGTGGTCGAGGATGACCTGCTGGTAAAGCTCGCGGAGTTCTTCTTCGTTCATGCGCCAAAAAATTGATTCGCCGCGTGGAGGATGTCGATCATGGCATCTATCTCGGCGTGCGTGTTGTAGAAATAAAAGCTCGCGCGGCTGGTGGCGGCGACGCCGAGTTTTCTCATCAGCGGCTGGGTGCAGTGATGGCCGCCGCGCAGGGCGAGGCCGCGTGTGTTGGCGAACTCGGTGAGGTCGTGCGGATGCGCGCCCGCGAGGGTGAAGGCCACGAGCGCGCCGCGATTTTCCTTGGGGCCGTAGATGCGCAGGCCGGGCACCTCGCTCATGCGCTGCATGGCGTGGCGCGTGAGGTCGGAGTCGTGTGCAAAGATGCGCTCGCGACCGATGGCTTCGAGGTAATCAATGGCTGCACCGAGCACGATGGCTCCGGCAATGTTGGGCGTGCCGGCCTCGAAGCGCGCGGGGCCTTCTTTGAATGTGCTGCTGCCGAACTGCACGCGCACGATCATCTCTCCGCCGCCCTGCCAGGGAGGCATGGTGTTGATGAGATCGCCTCGGATGAACAGCGCGCCGATGCCGGTGGGCGCGCACATCTTGTGGCCGCTGAACG
>JANPIW010000263.1:0-2576 GCA_031425215.1 Verrucomicrobiaceae bacterium | reverse complement strand
CCCACGGGCCGGATGAGTTGCTCAATGTGCTGGTGTGGGTGGTGGTATTGTTGATCTCCGTGCTCTGGCACGAGCTTGGGCACGCGTTTGTCATGCGGCGCTTTGGCGACAGAAATGTGGAGATCGTCATTCACGGACTCGGTGGCTATGCGGCGGGCCGCGCATGGCGCTCGCGCAACGAGCAGATCATCATCAGCGCCGCTGGACCTGCGGCAGGTTTCGTTCTGTGCCTGCTGGCGTGGTTGATCTCCAAGAGCATCGACATGTACTCCCTGCCGTACTTGTTGAGGTCAGCGATCAACGCGTTGTTTTGGGTGAATCTCATACTCAACGTCATCAACCTGCTGCCGGTCATCCCGCTCGATGGCGGCAAAATCTCCCAGGCCGTGCTCGCAGACAAAGGTCTGCTGGCCTATCGCATCAGCCTCGTGTTCGCAGCGGCAGCGGGGATTTACTTTGGCACACACGGCCAATTCTTTGCAGCGCTGCTGTTCGCCTCGCTCGCCGTCGATAGCTGGCGCGCGATGAACAACCAGCCGCCCACAAACATCTTCGGCCAGCAGTGACTTGTTTTCAAAACCATGAGCGACCAACAGCATCTCAACGACCTCCTCACCGTCCTTCGCTTCCCCAGCGTCTCCACCGACTCCACGCGCCTCGATGACGTGCGCGCCTGCGCTTTGTGGATCGTGCAGAAGCTCAAAACCATCGGCCTTGCTGTCGAGCTTCACGAGACACCAGGGCATCCCGTCATCGTCGCAAAGAATGCGCATCAGCCGGGCCGTCGCACCGTGCTCATTTACGGCCACTACGACGTGCAGCCGCCCGAGCCGCTGGAGAAATGGATCACCCCGCCCTTTGAGCCGACGATCCGCGATGGGAAAATCTTCTGCCGTGGCGCGACGGACAACAAAGGCCAGTTTATGGCGCACATTTGCGGCATCGAGGACGCTATGGCGGGTGGCGGAGAGCTGCCCGTGAATCTCATCTTCCTCATCGAAGGCGAGGAAGAAATCGGCAGCCCAAACCTTCGTCCCTTTCTTGAAGCGCATCGCGATGAACTCAAATGCGATGTAGTCGCCATCTCCGACACCGGCATGATCGCGCCGAGCACCGGCACATTCACTTATGGCATCCGCGGCATCGCCTGCATGGAAGTGAAAGCGCGCGGCCCGTCCATCGATCTGCACTCCGGCATCTTCGGCGGCGCGGTGGCGAATCCCAACACCATGATCGCGCGTCTCGCCGCCACATTGCACGATGCAGACGGCAAAGTCGCGATCCCCGGCTTTTACGACGCCGTGCGACCGATGGAGCAATGGGAGCGCGACGCCTGGAACACCCTCGGCGACAGCACCGCAGAAACGAAACAGCTCACCGGCGCGGCGGAGCTTTTCGGCGAGCCAGGCTTCCACGAGCGCGAGCGCCGCTGGGCGCGACCCACGGCGGAGATCAACGGCATCGGCGGCGGCTATCAGGGCGAAGGATCAAAGACCGTCATTCCGAGCGAGGCATTCATGAAGCTCAGCTTCCGACTCGTGCCTGATCAGAATGCGGACACCATTCTGGATCTCGCCGAGGCGCATTTGAAAAAAAACAAACCGCCCGGCATCGAGCTGCACATCAAGCGCGGCCATACCGGCCCATCGTATGTGATGGACCCGCGCTCTCCCTTCGGCATGGCCGCGAGCCGCGCGCTGGAGAAAACCTTCGGCGGCAAAGTCGCGCTCATTCGCGAAGGCGGCAGCATCCCCATCGTCGCCGCATTCAAAGAAGTGCTCGGCGTGGACACATTGCTCCTCGGCCTCGCGCTTCCCGATTCACAGCTCCACGCGCCGAACGAGAACTTCTCCGTGCAATGCTTCCACGAAGGCGTGCGCCTCAACAAACACCTGCTCGAAGAACTCGCGGCGAACTGAGAGCGCCCCCGCGCGCTGTAGCCGATGGCGTGAGCCTTCGGTCGTTCGGCATTGATGCAAAAGAGCGCCATCCCCCACTGACTGAACGCTCACGCGTTCAGCTACACGCTCACGCGTTCAGCTACGCTCACGCGTTCCGCTACGCGGTCACTTCAAATAAATGCAACGGGGAGCTGTTGTTCGCGTACTCGCCGTCTTTAGTGAGGCGGCGGCCATTGCCGTTGCTGTCGCGGTTGGTGGAGGTGACGACGAAGCGTTTGCCGTCGGGATGCAGCGCGAGAGCGTGGCAGTTGGCCATCTTGGTGTTCACATGGAACGGCTCGGCTTCCTCGGCGCGCAGCAGCATCAACATGCCGCTGCCGGGTGTGCCCGATGTGACGGCCATGAGATGACCGGCGGGATGCGCGACGAGATCGTGGATGAAGCCGTCCTTCGGTGCGCCGTGCTTGAAGGTGCGGGTGAGTTTTCCGTTCGCGTAATCGAAGAAAAGAATCGTCGGGATGCTCTGCGGCGTGGCGCCATCAATCGGCGTGGTGCCGCTGATGGCGAGCGTCTTGCCGCCATCGAGAAACAGCAGCGTGCGCAATCCGCCGAGGTCTTGCAGGCGGTCGAGGATGAAGAGGGATGAAGCGTCAAAGGTGCGGATGGATTTCTTGG
>JANPIW010000262.1:0-16795 GCA_031425215.1 Verrucomicrobiaceae bacterium | reverse complement strand
CCGCCAAGCTCTTCATTCCCGGTCCCGTCGAAGTCTCTCCCGCCACCATGCAGGCCATGTGCCAGCCCATGATCGGGCATCGCAGCAAGGACTTCCAAAACCTTTACGCCGACATCCAGCCGCGACTGCAAACGCTCATGGGCACAAAGCAGCCTGCCTTCCTCAGCACCTCCTCCGCTTGGGGCGTGATGGAGGGCGCGATCCGCAACCTGGTGAAAAAGAAGGTGCTCAACTGCTGCTGCGGCGCATTCTCGGACAAGTGGTTCGATGTCTCGAAGAAATGCGGCAAGCAAGCCGAGGCTTATCAGGTCGAGTGGGGCCAGCCCATTCTTGCCGCCGAGATCGACAAGCGTCTCTCCACCGGCGAGTTCGACGCGCTCACGCTCATTCATAATGAAACCTCCACCGGCGTAATGAATCCGCTGGCTGAGATCGCCGCGCTGAAAAAGGAATACCCCGACGTGATGTTCATCGTGGATGCCGTGTCATCGCTCTCCGCTGTGCCCATTCCCTTTGATGATCTGGGCCTAGACGTGCTCCTCGCAGGCACGCAGAAAGCTTTCGCACTGCCGCCGGGCCTCGCAGTCTTCACGGTTTCCGAGGCTGGTTTTGCGCGCGCCGCCGAGATCAAGGATCGCGGTTACTACTTTGATTTCATCGAGTTCAAAAAGAACGGCGAGAACAGCATGACGCCGAGCACGCCGTGCATCTCGCTCATCTACGGCTTGCAGCATCAGCTCGGGAAATTCTTTGCCGAGCGAATCGAGGCGCGTCACGCACGTCACACACGGCTCAATGGCATGGTGCATGATTGGGTGCGTGCGAACGGATTCGAGTTCCTCGCGCCGGAGGGCTATCGCTCCGTGTCGCTCACCTGTGTGCGGAACAATCGCGAGATCGACGTGGCGAAGCTCAACTCGTTGCTGAAGAAGAACCACAGCATGGTCATCGACGGCGGCTACGGCAAGCTCAAGGGCCTCACCTTCCGCATCTCCAACATGGGCGATGAAACGGATGCCACGATGAGCGAGCTGCTCGCGGCGCTGGATGATTCGATGAAGCAGTTGTGAGGGTCACCCCTTCACCCGCTCCAGATTCGCACCCAGCGAGATCAGTTTCTCATCGAGGTGCTCATATCCGCGGTCGATGTGATACAACCGGTTGATCTCCGTCTTGCCATCAGCCTTCAGCCCCGCGAGCACGAGCGCCGCTGAGGCGCGCAGATCACTGGCCATCACGGGCGCGCCGCTGAGCTTGGTGCCGCCGCGGATTTTTGCCGTCGCTCCCTGCATCTCGATGTTCGCGCCCATGCGCTTCATCTCCGCCACATGCATGAAGCGCTGTGGGAAGATCGTCTCGGTGATCGTGCTCACGTCATTGATGTAGCAGGCCAGCGCGCAGAATTGCGCCTGCATGTCCGTGGGGAAGCCGGGGTAGGGCAGGGTGGTGAGGTCAAAACCCTTCGCGTTCGGGTTCGGATGAATCGTGATCGAGTCCTTCGTCGTCTCGATCGGGTAGCCGCATTTGCGCAGCGGATCGATGATCGATTTCATGTGCTCGTGACTCACCTTTTTCAAAGTCACGCCATCGCCACAGATCGCGCCGGCGACGAGAAAGGTGCCCGCCTCGATGCGGTCGGCGATGACGGTGTGCTCGCAACCGTGCAGTTCCTTCACGCCCTCAATGATGATGCGGTTCGTGCCCGCACCTTCGATCTTCGCGCCCATCTTTTTCAGGAAGTTCGCGAGGTCTTCCACCTCGGGCTCAGCGGCCGCGCCCTCGATGATCGTGGTGCCTTTCGCCAGCACGGCAGCCATCATTACATTGTCCGTGCCCAGCACCGTGGAGCCTTGCTTGCCGAGCATGTTGAGCGACGCGCCCTTGAGGCCCTTGCCCGCCGCGACGTGGACATTACCTCCATCGACGGAAACGTAAGCGCCGAGAGCCTCCAGTCCTTGCAGGTGCAAATCCACCGGCCTGTCGCCAATGATGCAACCACCTGGCAGCGACACCACCGCGCTGCGCAGCCTGCCGGTGAGCGGTCCTAGCACGCAGATGGACGCGCGCATTTTGCGCACGAGATCGTAAGGCGCCTCGGCCTTGATGTTCTCCGCCTTCACCACGACCACGCCGCTCGCGCGCTCCACATCCGCGCCGAGTTCCGCGAGGATTTGCGTCATGTAATTCGTGTCGCTCAAATCCGGCACACGGCGGATGGTGCATTCCTCCTTCGTCAGCAGCGTGGCCGCGAGAATGGGCAG
Organism: Verrucomicrobiaceae bacterium; assembly: GCA_031425215.1. Classification (GTDB taxonomy): domain Bacteria; phylum Verrucomicrobiota; class Verrucomicrobiia; order Verrucomicrobiales; family Verrucomicrobiaceae; genus JANPIW01. Next base: position 14,534 of record JANPIW010000262.1, on the reverse strand, counting down.
CGAAGAGTTCTTTGACCCGCTGATATTGACGCGGCCTTTGAGCGGCGCTCCGCCGTGAACGATGAGTTTTTCCATGCGCGCTTACATGGCCGGACGCATGGGTGCTGCAAGCGCAAACATGCGCATTGACCTTTGGATGGCGGTCGATCTACACTGGCCGCGCTTCTTTGATGATGAAAACTGCGCCGCGCCCGTTCCATGATGGACATGCTTTCTGCTTTTGCGGCAGGCGGCTTCGCGAAATGCTGGCTGCGCTGATAATGCTGGCTTCCACTTCGGCAATGGCGCAGTCACCTCCGGCGCATCCGACGGGGCAGTCGATGTCGCCATCGCTCCTGCTGGGAGGTGCATCTGGCCGGGTGGGCGCGCGGATTAGCTGGAATGACACCTCGAGCAATGAGGATGGATTCCAGGTTCTCTATTCCATTCAAGGGAGTTCAAGCTGGTTTCATTATAGCTATCTGCCGGCTGGCTCGACGGAGGTTTTTCTCGACACATCCATCTCCGCCATTCCCGCAGGACAGGCGTTCTACATGGCAGTGCGCTCATTGAGGGGCACTTACATTAACGCCAACTCCTTCAGCCCCATCACGGCCGCGTCTAGTTCTGACAATCCGCCGGCAGGGCCATATGGCTCGTTCATCTGGCCGAGTACCGCTGATCCTTATGTATTCAATCCGCCCACACTGAGCACGGCCACTATTGTTTCGAGCACGGAGATCACCAACGTGCTGAGAGTCACCTGGGTGGACAACTCGAACTGCGAGGACGCGTTTGAGATCGAGGCGCGTGACACCGCGAGCGCGGGAAACCCGTTCCTATCCCTCGGAACGGTCAGTTATGGCCGCCAATTCGCTGATTTGTCGAACTACTTGGTGGCCGGACACTCTTATCAGATCCGGATGCGGGCGCGTCGGGCCACCACTTACAACACGAGCACAGGAGAGTATGGCAATCTCTTGTCCACGGCCTACAGCAGCAACGTGATCAATGTCTCTGTGCCAGGCGCTGTGACAGGTCTGCCCGCACCGCCGTCGAACCTGACCATCGCCGCGTTTCTCGATGGCGGGACTTACAGGTATTTCATCAACTGGGATGACCGCTCGACGAACGAAACGCACTTTGAGATACAGGAGAAAAACGGGGCCAATCCTTATGTCTCGCTGGGGTCTCTCGGCGGTACGGCTGGCCTGAATGAAGGCGTGGGTGTCGAGATCGCGAACAACTATGTGGCGGGCAGCGCGAGGACCTTCCGGGTGCGGGCGCACAAGGGCGTCGGGCCTTTTGCGGAGTACTCCGCGTTCACCCCTGAATCCACCGCGACACAGGGTGCCTTCGCTGCGCCATCGGACCTGCGCATCACCAATCCGGTGGACAACGGATTGATCCAGGTTTTCTGGTCGGACAACGCGACGACTGAGAACGGGTACGATTTTGAATACCGGCTCGGCGGCTCCGGCAGCTTCTCCTCACGCGGTTCCATCAGCCTGCCGAGTTTATCGCGCTATCAATTCAACGGAGGGCTGGACTGGTTCATCAATGGCAGCAATCAGTCGGTGGGCTTTCCGCCCTCCACGCAGGTGGAGTTTCGCATCCGCGCCTATCAGGGCAGCGGAACCACCACCTACACGAGCTACAGCAACACGTCCTCCCTCACCACGCAGCCGCTGACAGCCCCGTCAGGCGTGGCGGTCACCGCCATCACCAAGGGCGGCGCGACCGTGTCGTGGACGGACAACTCTGGCAACGAAACCCATTATCAGGTGCTGTATCGCCAGGCTGGTTTCGGATCGTTCAACATCTTGAAAGCCGGCATCGCAAAAAATGCCACGAGCACCAGCGTGACGGGCCTCGCGCCGGGCACTGCGTACGACATCCAGGTGCGCGCCAGCTACGATTTTGAAGACGGCAGTTTCGTTCCTGGCACCGGTTCCGCGACCTCGACGTTCACGACCAGGGATGGATTCATCAGCAACCTGAGTCCGACCATCACATTCTACGTGCCATTCACTTATCAGGCGCAGACCAGCAATGCCTCGCCGCGCACGAGTTGGAACATTACCGGATTGCCCGCCGGCTTGTCATTTAACAACGCCACCGGCCAGGTCACGGGCACGCCGACAACGACGGGTCTTTTTACTGCTGCGATGACGGCATCATTTCAGGATGGCACCACCGACAATGTGAATCTGGCGCTCCGCATCGCGCGTCCCGCCGCTTCTCCGGTCACAGGCACGACGATCTCGGATTTCTCCATCCCAAACAACGGCAATGCCAGCACCACGAGTCTCGCGGATAAATTCGGCGACCCGGATTCCGAATCCGCCGTGCAAATTCAAACCACCCTGGGCAATATCAACGTGATCCTCTACAACACGGCCACTCCGCTGACGGTCGCCAATTTCATGGCCTATGCCAGTGGCGGACGCTACACCAACGTGGCATTTCATCGCTCCGCGAATCTAAGTGGCTCAGGTTTTCCGGCCGGGAGCCGCGACATCCTGCAAGGCGGCGGCTACGTCACCAACTCCGCACCGGACAACTTTTCTGATGTGAACAAATTCCCCGCGCTGGTCAACGAGCCCGGCATCTCCAACACCATCGACACCATCGCGATGGCAAAGCCCGGCGGCCAGCCCGACGGCGCGACGAGCGAGTTTTTCTTCAACGTCAAAAACAACTCCGCCGCGCTCGACAACAACAACGGCGGGTTCAGCGTCTTCGGTCGTGTGACTGCGCCGACGCGATCCGTGATGCAGGCCATCACAGATCGCCCGACTGGCACCTACACGATCAACATCGCAGGCCAGCCGCGCGGTCCGTTTGCCGACTGGCCGATGAACGCCGCCTCCGCGCCATCCTCCATGAATATCGCCAACGTGGTGACGATCACATCCGTCACGCCACTTCCTGTGCTGAGCCATGCCATCACGGCCAACACGAATCCGTCGGTGATGACTGCCGCCATCTCCGGCGGCACGATGGTGATCACGCCGCTGGCGCTCGGCCAGTCCACGATCACCGTGCGCGCCACCGACCTCGATGGCAATCATGTCAGCCAGACCTTCACCGTCACCTCCGTCTCGGCGAGCGCGTTCTGGCGGCTGACACACTTCGGCTCCACCAATGCTACCGGTGATGCCGCGCCAGACGCCGACCCCAATCACAATGGCATTTCAAATCTCCTCGAATACGCTCTGGGCGGTGACCCCGTCGGCATGTACACAGGCACCGAGGTGCTGCCAGATCTGAGCATCAGTCCCACGACTCAGTGCGCCGAGTTCAGCCTCACGCGCCACATCGACCGAAACGACATCACGCTCACCGTGCAGGCGGCGGACTCTCCGGCAGGAGCGTGGACACACTTGGCGCGCAGCATCAATGGCGCGGTATTCACGGTGCTGGAGGCTGGCGCGGTTGTGACTGAAAGTGGAGCGGGCAACATCCGGGCCGTCAGCGTGCGCGACATTTTCCAGGCGACCGATCCCGCGCATCCGCGCCGCTTCATGCGTCTGGAAGTGACGCAGTAGTGTGGAGTGGGCATGCGCCACCTTGAGGCTGTCGTGCAAACACAAATCTCTCAATGCCCGCTAGATCGCGCGCCGCACAGCAATCTTCCAGGCCCGCAGTCTCACAAAGAGCGAGCACTCTCGCCGACTGATCGTGCCCGAGTTCCAGCGCTAGGGTGCCGCTGGGATTTAAATGCGCGGCGCTGCCGGTGATCAGGCGCGTGATGATCTCCAGTCCGTCCGCGCCGCCGTCGAGCGCGGTGGCAGGATCGCGACGGACCTCTCTGGTGAGTGTGGCGATCTCGGCGCGCGGGATGTAGGGCAGGTTCGCCACGATGAGATCAAAGCTGGCGTCGATTTTTTCGAACAGGTCACTGCGAATGAAGCGGATGACCGCGCCGTTGAGCGAGAGGCGCGATGCGTTGAGCCGTGCGAGTTCGAGCGCGTCCTCGGAGATGTCGATGAGCGTCGTAGCGGCGTCACGCCACGCTTTGGAAAGGGAGAGGCCGATGCAGCCGGAGCCTGTGCCGACATCGAGCACGGTCGCTGGCGGCGTGCTTTTGAAACGCTTCTCCAAAAGCTCAACCAGCGTCTCGGTCTCGGGTCGCGGCACCAGCGCGCGGTGATCGCTTACAAATTCGTGGCCGCAAAACTCCACGGAGCCGAGCAGGTGCTGAAGCGGCTCGCCTTCACTGCGTCGTTTCGTCAGGCCGCGCAGTTTTTCGAGATCTGTCTCGTGGATCGACTCATTAAAGCGCAGATACAAATCCAGCCGCCTGCAGCCGAGCACATGCGCGAGGAGATGCTCCATGTTCAGCCGCGCTTCATCCACGCCGTGTTTCTCGAGATAGCCGGTTCCGGCTTTGAGTGTCTCGAGGAGGGGCTTCATGGAGTGGATGGTGGGAAGTTGATGGTTGAGAGCCTGATGATGACCGCGTGTAGCGCGCTCAGGCTATCAACTCTCAACCATCAACTATCAACTCCCACATCACGGCCTGAAAACAAAGCTGCCCACGGCGATCGTCTCCTTCTTGTCGCTGAGGCGCACGGTGATGGCCTCGGTCTTGGTCTTCACGGAACCGAAGGCAGTTTGGAATTTGAGTTGCACGGTCGTCGCGCCGGTGAGTTTTTGCTGGCGGTCGCCGAAGTAGTTCACCTTCACCTGATAAGTGCCCGGCAATGCGCGGCGCACGGTGAAGACCTCGGGGCCGTAGCCGCCTGTAAAGTCATTCGTCATGTGGCCGCCGGTCTGTGTGCGGTTGTGATTGTAGATGCACACCTCGCCAGTGGGATCGATCACCCACAAGTCCATGTCCGTGTTGTCGGCGTCCCAACTCAACACGACGCGGAGGTCTGCGGGCACGTTCACATACAGCTCCGCGCTCATGCCCAACGCCTCGGGATCTGGACGCTCGCTCTTCGGGGAATCATTAGGCACACGCTTGAGCAGCGCGTTCAACTCGTGCAGCGCGATCAACTCGATGCCGTTGAAGCGGCTGTCCCACCGGCGCTTCACCACGCTACAGAGAAGATCGGCGGCGCGCTTCCACTCCGGCTTCTTCTGCATCGAGAGCGCGAGCGCGAGATCGCGATAGCTCTGCGGTTCCTCGCCGCGCAACTTCAGCGCATCTTCAAAGAGCGGCACCGCGAGATCATGCCGCCCAAGCTGCTGCAAGCGATATGCCAGGATGCGCACCAGCGGCGCGCTCTCCGTCTGCATCTCGGCCAGATTGGAAAGCACACGCAACGCGAGGCGATCATCCTTGCGCTCCTCTCGGAAAAAATCCGCCACATCGAGGAAGAACGCGGAGCTGTCCGCATTGTCGCCGCGCTCTTTGAGATACGCTTTGTAAGCGTCGTCACCGGCCTTGCGGAGCTTCTTCAAATACGGCGTCTGCGGATCCCAGGGTTTGATCGTAATGCCGCCTTGCAACGGGGTTGTGGATGTTGTGGCGGATTTGGCGAGAGTTTGAGACGCCTCTATGGGCACACCCACTTCTGCTGCAATAGGTCGAGGCGATCCAGCCGTGCGGCGAACGGGCATCGCAGAGGCTGGGGGTGCCGCCGGAGCGGGACGAGGCACACTGTCGGCAGAGAATGGATCGGCTGGTGACATCGCTCGTAATTGAGGGCGACGGCCGGCGGTGATCTCATCCAATGACCGGAGCCTGTCCCTGCCATTTCCACCTTCCTTGTTCTCCAGGTTCTCCGACTCAGGCCAAGCCTTCAGCCGTGCCTGCCGCAGTGTGTCGAGCGCGAGCATCGCTTCGATGGCTTCCTTCTCCCATGAGGCTCGCGTGTCGTCCTCGATGGCGTCTTTCTTCCAGCGCTTTTGCAGATCGTCTGCTTTTTCGCTCAGCGTCTCGGCTTCGGCGAGCGACTTGGCGGCAGTTTCCGCAGTCTTCTTTTGGTCTCGCTTCACGAGTTGGCCCATGAGTGTGACCTCGCGTTTCGCACACGGCACGAGCACGGTCTCCAGCCAGGGATGACGTTTGCCGTGCCAGTCTTTGAAGTCCTTCCACATCGCCAGCACCTCCCTCATGTGCGCATCGTCGTCAGCGCGATTGCGCGGTTGTTTGCCCTGAGCGGCGAGCATCGTGTCGTATTGCTTCCTCAAATCATCCTCGGGCGGCACGATGTGGTGGCGGACGTAGTCCTCAATGCGGTCGAGCACGATGAGCGATGTGTTTGATGTCACGACGCGATGCTCCACGCCCAGCGCGGTGATGGCGGCGGCGTTCTTTTCGGGATCGAGATCAAGCTCGGCGATCTTCTTCTGCGCCCAGACGCGGCGGATGAAATCGCCATCCGCGTTGTCGAGCGCCTGGTTCGGATCAATGAGCAAACGGCGCGTGATGCTCGCGGTGGAGCCGAAGCCGAAGGACAGCTCGATCTCTGTCTTGCCATCGCAACGGCCTGCAAGCGTGAAGCCGTTCGTCACAGCAACAGCCAGGCTCGGATACATCTCGCTCGCGCTGCCTGAGATGACTTTCGCGCCGAGGAATTGAAACGGTTGAGAGCGCATGGCCTGCACGGCGTCATCTGTTTGCATCGTGATCAGATTCAAAACACGGCCACCTGTGCTGTGTGCGATTCGTTCCAGGCGGCTGGTGTCCTTGATCTGCGATGCGTGTGCTGCAAACACCGCACGCCCGCTTTCCTTCGACGGCAGCTTCGGCTCCGCGCGTCCGAAGTTCGTCATGCCATCGCTCATGAGCAGCGCCACATCCGCGTCGCCCGCCGCGACATCAATCGCGCCGAGACTCGTGCCGCCGTCGAGCGGCGTGTCCTCCAGCGCGGCCTTGAGTTCCTTCCAATCGCCGCCCTTCACGTCATAGCTCACCGGCTTGTCCGCATCGTTGCGGAAGATCGTGAGCGACACACTCACATCGCCGAGCGCTTTGAACCATGCGTCGAAAAAGGCGAATTCCTTTTTGCGATCCCGCTCCTCCGCGCTGCCGGAGGCGTCATAAAAGAGCGCGATCTTCTTTGGCGCAGCAAGAACAGGCGCGACGGGAATCTCCGGATTCACGCGCAGCGAGAAGTGAAGCTGGCGTGGCTCTAACTTGTCGGCGACCATGAAAACGTCTGGCTGATCAGCGGCACGCGGGATGCGGAAGGCGAGGGGTTTGTCCGCCTTGAAATTCTCGCGCGACAATTCCGCGCGAAAGCTCTCGCGCCATTTCTCGAAGGTGATGCCGTCGAGCGCGCTCTCATCGACGACCGGCGCGATCTCCTGCCTCACGACCTCGGCGCTGGCGGAAAATTTCTCGATGCGCTCCTTGAAAGCGAGCGGCAGGTGATAGCGATAGCCGCCGCCATCACTTTGCAACTCCTGCTCGAAGCTGATGCTCACGCGCTTCGTGCCGCGCGGGGGCAGGGGATACACGCGAGTGCGGAAGGCATTGCCCTTTGTGATCTCCGCCAGTCCCGGATCGATGCCGCGCCGCACCACTTCCTCAAAAACCTCGCGGCCCTTTTCCTTCTCCACCACCACGCCGAGGCGCATCTTGCCGTTCACTTCGAGCGCGTAGCCGGACACGGTCTGCCCTTCGCCCAGCGGAAAGACCAGCTCGCCTTCGAGAATGCGGTCGTTCGGATTGAAGAACGTGAGGTCGTACGTCGTGGTGGCGAGATGCCCGCGCACTTTGATGTCGAGCTTCAATTCCTTCACGTCGAGCTGCTGATCCTTTTTCCCTGGCTCGCGGATGATGAGCACTGGCGGCGGGAGATCGGGAGGGATCGGTGGCAGGGCGGTTCGCGCTTGTTGCGCAAAGGCGAATGCTGGAACGAGGATGAGCGCTGCGAGGAGGGAATGCGTCTTCATATATGGTAGGGATGCTACCAGACCAGACGCGCGGAGGGAATCATTCGTTGGGCGTATCTTGGTAAAGCGTTTGTAAAACGCAGCCAAGCTTAACTCAATCCGGCCTCGATGAGACGATCGTGCGTCTCGCTGGCCTGGAGTTGCTCGACGATGCCGCCGATCTGGCCTTCGACGAAGCCTTGGAGATTGTAGATCGTGAGGTCGATGCGGTGATCGGTGACGCGGTTTTGCGGGTAGTTGTAAGTACGGATTTTTTCCTCGCGTCCGCCGCTGCCGATGAGGCTGCGGCGATGCGCGGAGTACTTCGCGGCCTGGTCTTGTTGTTTGCGCTCGAGCAGGCGTGAGCGCAGCACGGTCATGGCTTTCTCCTTGTTCTTAAGCTGGCTGCGGCCGTCCTGGCAGCGCACGATGGTGCCGGTGGGAATGTGCAATATCTGCACGGCGGAGTCGGTGGTGTTCACGCCCTGGCCGCCATTGCCGCTGGCGCGGCAGACTTCGATGCGCAGCTCCTCGGGTTTCAAATCGAGATCGACCTCCTCGGCCTCGGGCATCACAGCGACGGTGGCGGTGGAGGTGTGGATGCGGCCCTGCGCCTCGGTGGCTGGGACACGCTGGACGCGATGCACGCCGCTTTCGTATTTGAGACACTGGAAGACATCGTCGCCGATGATTTTGAAGATGACTTCTCGCAAGCCGCCGGCCTCGGAGGTGCTGCCTTCGATTGGCTCAACCTTCCAGCCGCGCTCCTCGGCGTATCGCGCGTACATGCGCATGAGGTCAGCGGCAAAGAGCGCCGCCTCGTCGCCTCCGGTGCCGGCGCGGATTTCCACGATGGCATCGCGGCCCTCCATCGGATCGGGCGGGAGGATGGCGATCTGCACGGCGGCCTCGAGTTCGGCGACTTTTTTTTCCAGCGCAGGGATTTCCTCGGCAGCCATCGCGGCGAGATCGGCGTCGGTGCCCTTGGCCATCTCGCGGTTCTCGGCCAGCTCCCTGGTGGCGCGCTGGAGGTTGTCCCATTCGGCGATGAGCCTGCCGAGATTGCGATGCTCGCGCAAAAGCTCGCCGGCCTTCTTCGCGTCATCATAAAAGTTCGGCGCAGCCATGATCGACTCGAGATCGGCGTGGCGAGAGCGGCGTGCGGAGATGATGGAGGAGTAGTCCATGGGAAAATCAGAAATTAAAAATCAGAAATTTGAAATAAGCAAAGGACTGCGGGCAAAACAAAACGGCTCCGCACACGAGGGAGCGGAGCCGTTTTCTAAAGGGCGGAGATGAGTCGCTAGGACGCGGAGGCGGTCTCGGCGGCGAGCTTGGGCTTGGCGCGGCGGGCGCTGGTGGAGCCGTAGCGTTGGGCGAACTTATCGACGCGGCCTGCGGTATCGACAAAGCGCTGCTCGCCAGTGAAGAAGGGGTGGCAACCGGCGCAGATGCCGACGCGGAGGTTTTGCACGGTGGAGCGGGTGTGATAAACGGCGCCGCAGGTGCAGGTGATGGTGGTCTCAGTGGACTTGGGATGGAGGTTTTCTTTCATGGGTCAGTGGGATCATGTGTGATCCGGCGGGGCAAACGTTGCATCCGCCGATGCATGAGGGCCGCGATAGTAACGGACATTATGTGAGGGTCAAGGTGTGTTTCCTGCTTTGCTTTTTGCATTCCCGTCAGCGGCAGGTTCATTCCGCTGATGCCTCTCGCTGCTGACGATCAATCCCGACTCGACGACCTTTTCACGCACTTCAAGGAGCAGCGGCCGCGCTCCATTGGGTATCCGTGCAACCAGGAGTTCGACTACCACGAGCTGTTCCGCTTTCTGGAGTTCAGCATCAACAATGTGGGCGATCCGTTTTCAGGCAGCAATTACCGGCTCAACACGCACGACTTCGAGCGCGAGGTCGTTGCTGCTTTTGCGCGATACACGCAGGCGCCCGAGGGGGACTGGTGGGGCTATGTGACCAATGGCGGCACGGAAGGTAATATGTACGGCCTCTACGTTGCGCGTGAGCTGCATCCGCAGGGCATGGTGTATTTCAGCGAGGACACACATTACTCCGTGGCGAAAATCCTGCGCCTCCAGCACACGCGCAGCATCATGATCAAGAGCCAGGAAAACGGCCAGCTCGACTACGACGACCTGCGCGAGACGCTGCGCATCCACCGCGATGTGCCGCCGATCATCTTTGCCAACATCGGCACGACGATGAAGGGCGCGGTCGATGATCTCGCTGTGATCCGTGCCATGCTCGATGATCTCGCCATCGCCGAGAGCTACATCCACGCGGACGCAGCGCTAAGCGGGATGATCCTGCCCTTTGTGGAAAAGCCCGGCCCGTGGTGCTTCGCGGATGGCGCGGACAGCATGTCCATCAGCGGGCACAAGCTCCTGGGCTGCCCGCTCCCCTGCGGCATCGCACTGGCAAAGAAGCGCAACGTGGACCGTATCGCACGCAACGTGGAGTACGTCGGCGCGCTCGACACCACGATCTCCGGCTCGCGCAACGCCTTCACCCCGCTCATGCTCTGGCATCGGCTCCGCACGCTCGGAGATGACGGCATCCGCGACATCGTGCGCCGCAGCCTCTCGCTCGCCGCATACGCCGTGGAAAAACTGCAAGCCGCCGACATTCAGGCGTGGAGGCACGACGAAAACTCAGTGACCGTGACTTTCCCGAGGCCGCCCGACATAGTGATGAAGAAATGGATCATCGCGCCCAAGAAGAAGATCGCCCACATCATCACGCTGCCTCCGATGAATGAGGTCGTTGTGGATGAGTTCGTGAACGACATGAAGAACAATCTCAAGCCATGAAACAGATCACCGTCCTCACACGCAAATCGACCGACGAACTCAGCCGCGTCGTCGGCATCCTTGCAGATGCCGGCATCAACATTGAGGAGATAGACGCCGAGCGCGTGGAGGAGACGGGCGTGATCGTGCTCTCGGTGGACAAGTATGATGAAGCCCTCCGCGTGCTCAGCAGTCACGGCCTCCGCGCCATCACGCAAAACGCCCTCGTCATCCGCATGGAGGACAAACCGGGCGCGCTCGCCGCCGTTTCCAAGCGTCTCCAAAACGCCGGAGTGGAGATGCGCTCCATGCACATTCTGCGTCGCGATGCGGGCCACTCTTTGGTCAGCCTCGTGGTGACGGATCACGTCCAGGCTGCCGCCGTTCTGGCTGATATTGTCGTCGCATCCTGAGTTGTCGGGTGATCGCTGAAAAGAGCGCGAAAAAACTTCAACTCATCCCTTGCAATCACCCTGCCACTTTCTAATGTCGCCCGCCTTGTGAAAAATTTCACAAGCTTCTAGACCTACCTATTTATGGGCAATTTCTTTCCGCGCTGGACCAATTGGCTGCCTCTCAAGCTCGCCATCGCGCTGTTTTTTGTACTCGTCGGTGTGACTGCTGGCGTTGCTTACTACTTCACGCCGAAATACACCCGCGTGGGCTATCAGCCGACCCAGCCGCTGCCGTTCTCGCATCAGATTCACGCCGGCCAGCTCGGCATGGACTGCCGCTATTGCCACTCCTTCAGCGAGGTGAGCGGTCACGCGAACGTCCCGACCAATCAGACCTGCTTCAACTGCCATGGCACGGGCAAGGGCGGCATCAAGGCGAACAGCGAGAAGCTGCAAAAGGTCATGCAGGCCGAGGTCACGGGGCAGTCAGTGCCCTGGGTGAAAATCCACAAGCTCCCAGACTACGCGTACTTTAATCACTCCGCGCATCTCAATCGCGGCATCTCCTGCGTGGCCTGTCACGGCAAGGTGAATGAAATGGAAGTGGTGCATCAGGCTGAGCCGCAGTCCATGGGCTGGTGCCTTGATTGCCATCGCAATCCCGAGAACAATCTGCGCCCGCTAACTGAGATCACGAATCTCAACTGGAAGCCCGAGGACACGAAGCGCGAGGTGTTTTATAAAGGGCTGCTCGACAAGAAGATCGATGCCAAGGAAATCGCGGCGCAGATCCCTGGCGGCGAAAAGCTGGAGCAAGCGCCTGATCTCGACAAGCTCCTGGCGCTCGCGCAGACGGCTTATGGCGACAACGTGGTCCAGCGCGAGGTGGGGCTGCAATTGAAAAAGCACTGGCAGATCCAGCCGCCCGACAACTGCTCGGCCTGTCACCGCTAAACCCTTGGAGGCCCGCACACACTTTTCATGAAACGCATCTGGCATCATCCCGAGGAACCGAAGACCGGCCGCCGCTACTGGCGCAGCGTGAGCGAGCTTGAACGCCGCTCCGATTTCCTCAGCACGCTCGGCAAAGAATTCCCCGCTGGCGACACCATGGGCGACGAAGAGCGCGAAAACTCGCGTCGCGAATTCCTCAAGATCATGGGCGCTGGCGTTGGCCTCATGGGCCTCGCGAGCTGCCGCCGTCCGCTCACCACGATCCTGCCGTACACGAAGCACGTTGAGTGGCTCATCCCCGGCAAGCCGCTACTTTACGCCTCCGCTCTACCGAAGCCTCAAGGCGGTGCCCAGCCAGTCGTCGTCACTACGCACGAAGGCCGTCCGACCCATCTTGCGGGCAATCCGCTGCACCCGACTGCTGGCGGCGGACTGGACGCCTTCGCGCAGGCTTCCGTGCTCGATCTGTACGACCCGGACCGCTCGCGGCGTCCGCTGATTCACGGCGAGAGCGCTCCCTGGAGCAAAACTAACAAGCTTTTCAAGGACATCATCGGCAATGCAAAGGCCGCAGGAGGCAAGGGGCTTGCAGTTCTCAGTGGCGCAAACTCGTCACCGACTTTTGCGCGCCTTCTCCTCGAAGTGAAGGCCGCCTTTCCCCAAGCGCAATTTGCCAGCTACGAGGCGATCAGCCGTGACGCGCAGCTCGCTGCCAACAAGGAACTGTTTGGCGCTGGTGTGCAGCCAGTCGTGAATCTCAGCAAGGCGCTCCGCGTCTTCTCGCTCGACTGCGATTTCCTCGGCATCGACCCCGTGGGTGCCGACTCCATCAAGGAGTTCATGGCCAATCGCGACGCCGACAAAGGCGCCGACGGCATGAACCGCCTCTACGCTCTCGAAAACCGCTACACACTCACCGGCGGATTCGCCGATCACCGCAAGCCTCTCGCCGCGAGCCTCATGTTCACCGCCGCCAGCCTGCTGGCCGAGGAACTCAAAGCCACTCCCGTATCCGCCAACACTGCCGAGGCTCCTGCCGATCTCAAAGCCTGGGTCAAAGCTGCTGCGGAAGATCTTCTAAAGTTTCAAGGCAAGGCCGTCGTCGTCGCCGGATCGCGTTACGGCGCGGAAGTTCACGCGCTCGTCGCCGCCGCCAACAACGCGCTCGGCGCGTTCGGCACTGTCATTGATCTCGTCAAAGCTGACGACAGCCCCGAGAGCGGCGATCTGAACCAGATTGTCGAAGCCGTCAAGGCAGGGCAGGTGAGGACCATCGTCTCGCTCACCGGTTCCGATCCGCTTTACGACGCGCCGAATGCAGCAGCGCTCGCAGCCTTGTTAAAGGAGAAAAAAACCTCGCTCATCCATCTCGGGCACCTCGTCAACGCCACGGCTCGCGAAGCGAGATTGCATCTGCCCGCAGCTCACGCGCTCGAGGCGTGGGGCGATGTGCGATCCGCTGATGGCACTTACTCCATCATCCAGCCGATGATTCAGCCGCTGTACGGTGGCGTGTCGGCCGTCGAGGTGCTCCTCGCGATGCTCGATAAAAAAACTCTCGGCCCCGCGAAGACACCGAAGATTGATCCAGCCGCTCCTCCCGCCGCGCCCGCGCCTCCCGCTGAAGATGCAGGGCACGCTGCGGTGCGCGAGACGTTCGCAAAAGTCGCTGGCGGTCTCGACGAGCAGAAATGGAATTTCGCTTTGCGCGACGGCTTCCTCAAAGGCTCGTCATATCAAAAAGCTGGCGCGTTCAATACAGGCGCAGTGGCTGGCATCGTCTCTCATGCGAGGGCATCCGGCGCGCCATCGAAGGACAATTACGAAATCGTGCTCGTGCCCGACTCCTCGCTGTGGGACGGACGTTACGCCAATAACGGCTGGCTCCAGGAAGCGCCCGATCCGGTGACCAAGCTCACCTGGGATAACGCCGCGCTCATCGGCAGCGCCACCTTCCGTGCGCTCGGACTTAAAGAAGGCCAGATGGTGCGCGTGAGCGTTGGCGATGCGAAACTCGAACTCGCCGCGCTCGAAGCCCCCGGTCACGTTTCCAACTCCATCACCATCCAGCTCGGCTACGGTCAGAGCAAGATCGGCGCCGTCGGCTCGAAGCGCGGCTTCAACGCCTTCAGTCTGCGCGCCGATGCAAACCAGTACGTGCGTTCCGGCGCGAAGCTCGAAAAGCTCGATGACATTTACGAACTCGCGATCACGCAGGAGCACAACACCACGGAAGGCCGCGCGATGTTCCGCGAAGGCACCGCCGATCAGTACGCGACGGACAAGACCTTTGCCCAGCACATCGGCATGGACGGCCACATCCCGCCGAACATCTCGCTCTACAAAGGCCAGATCGGCCGCAAGACGGCGGAGAATCCCGAGGGCTTCGATTACGAGACGAAGCACCAGTGGGGCATGACCATCGACCTCAGCAAGTGCATCGGTTGCACCGCGTGCATCGTTGCCTGCCAGAGCGAGAACAACATTCCCATCGTCGGCAAAGACCAAGTGCGCCGCGGACGTCTCATGCAGTGGATCCGCATGGACCGCTACTTTGCCGTGCC
>JANPIW010000261.1:0-4463 GCA_031425215.1 Verrucomicrobiaceae bacterium | reverse complement strand
ACTTTGATCATCATGGCGATGAAGTGAAGTGGGGCGGCATCAAAAAAGGCCTCACGCCGCTGCTGCACAGCGTGGACCGCACGCTACACGCCATCGTCACCGATCTCGAAGATCGCGGACTGCTCGACAGCACGCTCATCCTCATGATGGGCGAGTTTGGCCGCAGCCCAACGATCAACAAGAATGCCGGACGCGATCACTGGCCGCGCGTGATGTCCATGGTCGTCGCTGGTGGTGGCATGAAGCACGGCCAAGTCATCGGCAGCACCGACCGCCAGGGCGGCGACATCGACAGCCGCCGCGTTGCGCCCGGCGATCTCGCCGCGACGGTGTTTCATCATCTCGGCATCGAGCAGAACACCAACTGGATCGATCCGCAGGGCCGCCCTAGACCCATCGTCGCGGATGAAGGCAAGGTGATCACAGAATTGGTTGGCTGACCTTAGTCACGCGCGTCCGTATTTTGCGCGTTCGGTTTTGCGGATGAACTGATCCGCCTCCGTCATGCCGGGCACCCTCATGTTCGGGCCGTCCCAGTCGATGCTCTTTTGCAAACGCAGCGCCACGATGCCGGAGAGGCCGATCTCGGTGAGGTGGCCGCCGAGATCGAAGTCGGCGAAGACCTTCGGTCCGCCCTGGATGGCATCAACCCACTCGTCGATGTGGCCCTTCACACGTGGCAGTGAGATGGGCACTTGTTTCGCGGCGGGATGATTGTCTGCGCCGGCGAATTTCGCGTCGCTGTTGAGTTTCACGTAGCAATCGGAATTCCACAGGCCGCTTTGAAGCTGTCCTTGATCGCCGATGAGAAGGCAGCCGGTGCGCGGCAGGCTGCCAAAGGTGCCGATCAGCGATGCGGTGACGTCCTCCGGCGGCAAATCACCGCCCGTGTAGAAATGCAGCCGCACTGGGCCGCGACCGCCACGCGCAGGGAAGTGGAAATGCACCGTGCAGGCCGCAGCGAAACTTTCTTTGCCCATGCCAGTGCCTCTGATCTCGATGCGCGTTGGGTAATCGAGATTCAAAGCACGCACGGGCATGTTAAAGCCGTGGCAGCAGAAGTCACCGAGCGAGCCGTTGCCAAAATCATACCAGCCGCGCCACTTCGCCGGATGGTAGATGCCGGTCTTGTAGGCGCGCTCAGGTGCTGCGCCGAGCCAAAAGTCCCAATCGAGCGTGCTGGGGACGGGATCATTGCCGACGGGGCGCTCTTCACCGCTCGGCCAACTGTGCGTGGGATGCCACACATGGATGTCGCTGATCGCGCCGAAGAATCCTGCGGCGATCAGCTCCATGCTGCGGCGCAGATTCGGTGATGCACTGCCCTGATTGCCCGTCTGCGTGATCACCTTCGCCGTGCGTGACATCTCGCGCAGCTCACGCGCCTCCGCGATGGTGTGCGTGAGCGGCTTCTCGCAATACACATGCTTGCCAGCCTGCATCACGGCGCGGCAGATCGGCGCGTGCCAGTGATCCGGCGTGGCGATGACGATGGCGTCGAGTGACTTCTCCTTATCAAGCAGTACGCGGTAGTCGCGGTAAACCGCCGCGTCCGCCACGCCCGCACCATGGCGCTTCTTGGAGTTCTCGATCTGCGCGGTATCGACATCGCACAGCGCACCCACTTGATGCCCGAGCTGCAAAATCTTGCTCACATGTCCCTGGATCTGTCCACCCATGCCGATGAACCCGACCTTGAGCTTGCGTGCCGACTGGCCGCGCAGCAGCCCGGATGGCAAGATGAGCGCGGAGGCTGCTGTGGCGGTGTTTTGGAGAAACGAGCGGCGGTTGGAGCTTGGAATGGCTTTCATGATGGATGCAGGGAATCAATAAGCAGAAGCGTGGGGGCTTGTTGCAATCTTCACACGGCCTGCGGCTCGAAGGAACGGCTGCGGCCGTCCGTTTGTCGTTCATGCGACTCTTCCTAGCACTCCTTGTCACGCCTTTGCTGCACGCCGCCGAGCTGCGTTACGATCTCGTGCTCGCCAACGGTCGCGTGATGGACCCGGCGACGAAACTCGATGCGATCCGCCATGTGGGCATCAAAGACGGCAAAATCGCCGCGATCTCCGAGACGCCGCTCACGGGTGACAAAGTTCTAGATGTGGCCGGGAATGTGGTGTCGCCCGGTTTCATCGACCTGCATGCGCATGGCCAGACGACGGGAGATTTGCAGATCAAGGCGCAGGATGGCGTGACGACGGCGCTGGAGCTTGAGGGCGGCGTGTATCCGGTCGCGGAGTGGTATCAGTCGATGGAGGGCACCGCACCGATTCATTACGGAGCCACCGTGGGCCACATCTCCGCCCGCTTTGCCGCGTTTCATCCGCAGCTCAAAACCGGCCAGTGGGCGAGCGGCAAAGCGAGGCTGGCGCTGCTCGGACCGAAGCCGGACGGCGCGAACAAGGTCGCGGGCGAGGCGGAAATGAAGAGCATGAACGCGGCGATCCGCACGGGGCTCGATGAAGGCGCGCTGGGCGTTGGTTTCGGCATCAATTACACGCCTGCGGCCACGCCGGAGGAGATCGAATCGCTATTCCGCATCGCGGCGGAGCGGAAGGTGCCCGCGTTTGTCCACACGCGTGCTTTTGGCATCGCGCCGATCCGCGAGGCAATCGATACTGCAAAAAAGACCGGCGCGGCACTTCACATCGTGCATGTCGGTAGCAGCTCCATCGGCGACATGCCGGAGGTGCTGAAGTTGATCGATGCAAACCGCGCCGCTGGCATGGATTTGAGCACGGAGGTCTATCCCTACACCGCCGCGTCCACGATGCTGGATTCCGCCATGTTCAATCCCGGCTGGCAGGCCAATCTGCGCATCGACTACGGCGACATCGTGTGGACGGCCACGGGCGAGCGACTCACGGAGGAGAGCTTCGAGCGCTATCGCAAGCAAGGCGGCTGGGTGATCATGTACATGATGAAGGACGCGAACGTCGAGATGGCCATCGCACATCCCGGCGTGATGATCGCCAGCGACGGCGTGCCTTTTGTCGATGGCAAAGGTCATCCGCGCGGCGCGGGGACCTTTGCGCGTGTGCTCGGCCTTTACTCCCGCGAGAAGAAACTGCTGCCGCTGATGGATGCGCTGGCGAAGATGACGATCCTGCCGGCCAAACGTCTCGAAGGGCATGTGCCGATGATGAAAAACAAAGGCCGCATCGCTGTCGGTGCCGATGCGGACATCACCGTCTTTGATCCGGCCAAAGTGATCGACCTCGCAACGTTTGACGCGCCCACCACGCCTTCCGCAGGCATTCCGCACGTCTTGGTGAACGGCACTTTCGTCGTCCGCGATGGCGAACTCGTGAAAGATGCCCGTCCGGGACGCGCTGTGAAAAGCACACCATGAAACACATCCTCTTTACGCTTCTCTTCGCCACCACCGCTCTCGCCGATGACGTGCCGCAGTGGCGCGATCTCTTCAACGGCAAGGATCTCACCGGCTGGGTGGATGTGAACACGAGCAAGGAGACGTGGAGCGTGAAGGATGGTCTGCTCGTGTGCAAAGGCCTGCCCATCGGTGTGATGCGCAGTGCGAAGCAGTATGAAAACTTCATCCTGCACATCGAGTGGAAACACACGCAGGCCGGTGGCAACTCCGGGGTCTTCGTTTGGAGCGAAGGCAGCACACCGCCGGACCGTCCGCTGCCGAAAGGCATGGAAGTGCAGATGCTGGAGTTGCAGTTCCCTTATCTGAATCCAGAGAAGGATGGCACCCCGCGTCACCTCGGTTATGTTTCAGGTGAACTCTTCGGCGCGAACGGCCTCGAAGGCATTCCCGACAACCCACGCGGCAGGCGCAGCATGTCGTATGAGATGCGCTGCAAAGGCAAAGGCGAATGGAACACCTATGATGTCGTGTGCGTCGATGGAACGGTGAAGCTCTCGATCAACGGCAAGTTCGTCAACGGCATCAGCCAGAGCACCGTGCGCAAAGGCTACCTCTGCCTCGAATCCGAGGGCGCGGAGATTCATTTCCGCAACATCAAGATCATGGAGCTGCCCGGCGGCCGCGTGACACCGGAGCAGACAGCTCCAGTTGTGAAGTAAAGCAGCAGCGGTTGCTACTTCGCCTCGCGCACTTCCCATGCGGGCGGCAGATTCTTCGACTCCGGCCCGTAGGTCTGCGAGACAACGAAGCCGCTGGCCTGCGAGGTGTAAAAGATGCGGCCGTTGCTCACCACCGCGCCGAGGCACTCGCGCGAGTCGATGGCGGGGCCGGTGGATACGAGTTTGCCGTCCTGACTGAGGTCGATCATGTCCATGTTCGCACCGAGCACATACGGCTCGCTCATCGTGAAGCGGCAGCAGGCGTAGTTCGTGAGGATGCTGTAGGTGACCTTGCCAGTCTGGCGGTCGAAGATGTTGCCTTTGCCGCGCAGGGCATTGGAGAACATGAAACGCTCGCCGACGCTGACGACATTGAGCGCGGAGGTCACCGCGTCGGACTTCCACAC
>JANPIW010000260.1:0-13001 GCA_031425215.1 Verrucomicrobiaceae bacterium | reverse complement strand
ACCGAGGCCATCAGTACGATGGGTCGATGGTGGAGGGAGAAGCGGATGAGTTTGTTCAGCATGGTTGAAGAGCGGCTTCTTGACTTGTGCTATCACTGCTAGCAGCATGGCGCATGGCCCAATTGCTAGTCAGGGGAATCGAGGATTCCATCGTCAGAAAGCTCAAGCGCCGCGCGGTGGTGCGCGGCGTTTCAGCGGAGGAGGAGCATCGTCGCATCCTTGCCGAGGCATTGGGTGGCCGAGCGAAAGCCCCGCTCAGTTTCAAGGAGCACCTGCTTTCATTGGGCGATACCGCGCCTGATCTTGTGATCGACCGGAAAAGAACACGCGACACCCATCGCAGAGTCAAGTTTTGATGGCCTGGCTTCTGGACACAAACGTGATTTCTGAACTGCGGCGCGGCCTCAAGTGTCATCCCAAGGTGCGCGCTTGGGCGGAGGGCATCAATGACGAGGATTTCTTCCTGAGCGTGCTCTCGCTCGGAGAAATTCGCGACGGCATTGAGCGGCTTCGAAAGCGCAACCCGCTCCAGGCCGCTGCGTTGGAGCGATGGTTGAACACCACCAAACGACGTTTTGAGAACAGAATTCATCCCGTCACTGAATCGGTGGCGGAACGGTGGGGCAGATTGCTGCCAGGAGATTCGCTGCCTGACGTGGACGCACTCATTGCAGCGACCGCGCTGGAGCACGGACTTACGGTAGCCACCCGCAATGTCCGTGACTTCGCGAGGTGCGGCGTTCCAGTGGTCAATCCCTTCGAGTAACTCGACCGCGTTCATGCCGCCACCTCCTTGCGTTTGATGAACGCGCTCACGACGAGCAGCACGAAGAGCAGGCCGCTCGTCGCGGCGAAGAAGGTGGTCATCTGGCCCCACTCCCCGCCGCCATGCTCATGCCCGTGATCCGTGCTGCCGCCCTTTGCGAGCTGCTCCTTCGACATCTCGCTGCCATCCTCGTTGTGCGGATGACCGTGCGCGGCATCGAGCGCTTCCTTGAGTGACACACTGCCTTTGCCAGCGAAGGCCAGCGAGTAAGCGCCGCGCGTGACGACCTCATCGCCAGGAAGCAGGCCGGACTTTACCTCCACGAACTCGTGATTCTCGTCACCGAGCTGCACGGGTGTTTTCACAAAGGCGTGCTTCAATTCGTAGTCCTTGATGTAAACAAAGCGGCTTGCCACATCGCCCTGAACTGCTGCGCGCGGGACGGCCATCACGTTCTCACGCGAGCCGACCACGATATTGAACTCCGCGCGCATCTCCGGGCGCAGTAGCAGCTCCTCGTTTGGCACATGAAAGGCCGCCTCAATGGTGCCGCTCGCGCCGTCAGCATACGCCCCTATGTGCGCCAGCTCGGCCTCAAAAACTTTTTCAGGAAATCCCGGCACACGGATGTGCGCCTTCAGGCCCTTCTTCATCTTTGACGCGAGATGCTCCGGCACACGCGCGCCCGCCTCCACCGTGCTGAGATCGACGACCTCGATGAGCGACTGGTCCGGCGTGATCGGTTGGCCGACGGAGATGTCCACCTTCGCGATGATGCCCGACATCGGAGACTCCAGCATGATCTTCGGCGGCGGGTCGCCCGGCTGGCGGCTCTCCACCCACATCAGTTCCTCGTTCTCGTCCACCTTTTGATCCGGCAGCGCGAGCACCGAGAAGGCGCGACCGGGCACGCGGCTGCTCACGACAGCGCGCTTGCCCGGCAGCACCTCGATGCGACCGAGCGCAAAGACCGTCTCTTCAAAAAGAGTTTCCTCAGCCTCGACGGTCTCGATTCCGAGGTTCTTAACGCTCGACTCATCGAGAATGACTGTGTTGTCCTTCCGTTCGGCATCTGCGGCGGATAGAAAGCCGGCGAACAAACAACAGGCGACAAGCAAGCTGAAGAATGAGTTTTGATGTTTCATAAGGTTTGAAAGGATCGGGGTTATTTGCCGGAGGCAGCGGGCTGTGATTGCGGTGATGGCGCGGCGCGTGTCGCGGCCTCATAACGGATGCGTGCGAGGTGGTAGTCCCGCGTGGAATCGAGCACGGCGGCTTCAAGCTGGAGCCGTTGCTCGCGCGCGCGCAGCACGGTGAAGAGATCGGCCTGGCCCTGCTCGTATGCTTTTTCCAGCTTGCTCGTCTGTTCGACAACCAGCGGCAGCAATTTCTCTTTTGTCTCGGCGGCGAGCGCGGCGTGAGCCCTCATTTCATCACGCGCAGCCCGCGCTTCGTTTGCGATCTGCGATTCCAGCGCCTTGGTTTCCAGCTTCGCGCGCTGTGCGCTGGCGGTTTTCTCGGCGATCTCGCCTTCGTTTTTGTTCCAGAGAGGAAGCGGGATGGAAACGCGGAAACCGAGGAAGCCCGTGCGTGACAATCCATCCGGCGCGTCCTCCATGCGCTCCCCTTCCAGCACCGCACCGACGGAGATGTCCTCCCATTTCTTCGTGCGCGCGAGGTCGATGCCCGTGCGCGACGCGTCCTCCTTCAAGCGCGCGAGCTGGTAATCCGCGCGCATCTCCCAATCTCGCGATCCAAGAGCACCTGCGATGGCGGGTAACGTACCGGTGAGCGCCAGCTCTTCCCGCGCTTTGATCCCGAGAAGTGGCCTCAGTTCACCGCGACGAGCGACGCGCTCAGTCTCCAGCCTGCCACTATCCAGCGAGAGGCGCTGCGCATCCACCTGCGCCTGCGCCGCATCGAGCGGCGACAGCTCGCCTGCCTCCGCGCGCCCTTTCGCAAACTTTGCCAGCTCCTGCGCCAGCTCCTTTTGCTTCGTTCGCAATGCACGCTGCTGCTCGATGGACAGCAGTTTCACGGCCAGCGATTGCGCCTGCGCGATGATCTTGCGCTCCATGTCCCGCACCTCCAGCTCCGCTGCGGCAACGAGTTTCGCGCTCAGAGTTTTCTCCAGGCGTAGCCTCGCGGTGAGCGGAAACTTCTGATCCAGAGACAAACCGACAGCGCCCTCGCCAAAACGCGGGTCATGCTTCAAGTCAAAACCCGCCTCTGGATTCGCCAGCCGCCCCGCGCCGAGCAAACGCCCTCGCGCCTCGTCGATGCCGAGCCGCGCGGCGGCAAGATCAGGATTTTCGCGGGCGATGCGCCGCGGGATGTCGTCCAAACGAATGGTGACTGCGGCGCACGGTGACGCGGTGGCAATGAGTAAAAATAGAAGGCACGAGTGTCTGAGCATAAAAATTTGCAGATGCGCCGTGGACATGACGGAGTCCGGGCGGGTTGAATGGGCGGAGCACGGGCTTTGCCCGTCCGCTCAACTCACATCAGCAAGGCGACGGTGCGTCGCGAAAGACAGCTCAATGGCACACCGGGATCGAGACCGCGCTTGTGCGACAATGAGGTCTGCGCGGCTTTGTCGGCGAAGAAAGAAGGCAGGGGCGGGAGTTCAAGAGTCACCCATTGTGATGTCGAGGAAGGCAAACGCTGCAGCGGCATGGCATTGATAAACTGGCCGGCCAGCGCCTCGTGGTCGTGCTGATCCTCGCAGCAGGTGGAAGCGCAAGGCTGCGAATGCTCCTCGTGGCGATCATGCCGCTCGCGAACGCCGGCGGCGTCATGGCAGTGGCTCACCATCGTGATCTCCTGCGTTCCGGAGCATCCGCAAACATAAGCGCGGCACCATCCCATAGTCTGGGCGAGGAGCAGCACGATCATCAAAAGAGCGCGCATGATGCTGGTGGCTTGGAGTCGCATGAACGGCGCAACGGTACGAGCCAATCGCGCGACTGTCAACGCGCGAGATCGCTCAACACGCGCTTGGAAACCCCGCATCACTGGTTATTCTCCGCCTCTCGAATGGACAACGCCAGCACCGACGACACCCGCATCAAGTCCCCCGCACGCCCGCGCGTGTCCATCGTCACGAGCGCGTACAACGAGGAGGAGAACCTCCGTGCGCTCGTCGAGAAAGTGGAGGCCGTGCTCCCGCGCATCAATGGGAGCTGCGAGATGATCGTCTCCAACGACGGCAGCAAAGACGGCAGCGGCGCGTTGCTCGATGAGCTGGCCGCCACGCGCCCGTGGCTGCGCGTCGTTCACCTGTCGCGCAATTACGGCCAGACCGCCGCGCTCATGGCCGGTTTCACCCACGCCACGGGCGAGATCGTCGTGGCGCTCGACGCCGATTTGCAAAACGACCCCGACGACATCCCAATGCTGCTCGCGAAAATGGACGAGGGCTTTGATCTCGTCTCCGGCTGGCGCAAAGACAGACAGGATCATGCCATCCGGCGCAACCTGCTCAGCCGCGTGGCCAATGGCATCATCTGCGGCATCTCCGGCGTTCACCTTCACGATTACGGCTGCACGCTCAAAGCCTACCGCGCGGGCATCACCGACGACATGCGGCTCTACGGCGAGATGCACCGTTTCATCCCCATCTACGCCCACTGGCTCGGCGCGCGCATCACCGAGGTGCCCGTGAAGCACCACCCGCGCACCGCCGGTGTCTCGAAGTACGGCATGGAGCGCACGGTGAAGGTTCTGCTCGATCTCTTCGTCGTCATGTTCCTGCATCGCTTCGCGCAAAAGCCCATCTATCTCTTCGGCGCGGCAGGCATTGTGTTTTGGTCCGTCGCATTCATCGCCGGAGTCTGGGCGCTCGGGGAGAAATTCATCAACCACATCAGCCTCATCCAGACGCCGCTTCCGCTCGTGTGCGCCTTCGGCTTGATGACCGGGACGCTCTGCTTCCTCCTCGGCCTGCTTGCGGAGCTGAGCATCCGCACCTATCACGAGTCGCAAAACAAACCCACCTACCGCGTCGCACGCCTCGTGAACCTGCCGGGCGTCACGCATTGATCCACGACGATGTGCGGGATAGCAGGAGCCATTGGTGCTGCGTTCGATATTGATGCAGTGCATCGAATGAATGACGCGCAGCGGCATCGCGGGCCGGACGCGGATGGTGTGTGGCATGATGAGAAGCTGCGCGTCTGCTTCGGCCACCGCCGCCTTTCCATCCTCGACCTCGCAAGCGGCGGCCAGCCGATGATTTCCAGCGACGCCGAGCGCGTGATCGTTTTCAACGGCGAGATCTACAACTTCGCCGAGTTGCGCGCCGATCTTGTCGCGCGCGGCCATGTGTTTCACACGCATCACTCCGACACCGAGGTGCTGCTCAACGGATGGCGCGAGTGGGGTATGGCGCTGCCAGAGAAACTCAACGGCATGTGGGCGCTGGCGATTCTCGACAAGCCGTCACGCACGATCTATTTCAGCCGCGATCGCACAGGCAAAAAGCCGCTCTACCTCTGGCACCGCGGCGGCGGCATCGCTTTCGCGTCGGAGCTTCAGGCGCTGCTCGCGCATCCGCAGTCGCCGCGCAATCTCTCGACGCGTGCGCTGCAAAAATATTTCGGCTACGGCTACATCCCCGCGCCGCTCACGCTGATCGAAGGGATTCAAAAGCTGCCAGCAGGACATCACGCGACCTATCAGCTCGACAGCGACAAGCTGGAGATCAGCAAGTACTGGGACTTCGAGATCGCGCCGCGCGCCCACGTCAAAGAAGCGGATGCTGCGGAAGAGCTGCGCCACATCATCGACGAAGCGGTGAAGTGCCGCCTCGTGGCCGATGTCCCCGTCGGCGTGTTTCTCAGTGGTGGCGTGGATTCATCGACGATCACCGCCTTCGCCGTGAAAGCGCGCGGCGGGGCTGGCCTCGAAACATTCTCCATCGGCTTTGACGAGCCGACCTTCGATGAAAGCGCCTACGCGGCGCAGGTCGCGAAGCATTGCGGCACGCGTCATTTCTGCCGCGAGTTCTCTCTCGACTCCGCGCAGCAGGTGCTGTCCGAAGTGGCGCGATCCATCGACGAACCGGTGGGTGACAACTCTTTCCTGCCCACCTACATGCTCAGCCGCTTCGCGCGCGAGCGTGTGCCCGTCGCGCTCGGTGGCGATGCGGGAGACGAGCTGTTCGCGGGCTACGATCCCTTCAAAGCGCTGCGGCTCGCGAAGCTCTACCAGACCTGCGTGCCGCACACGATGCACGAGGCGCTCTTCTGGCTGGTGCGCAAGCTGCCCGTCTCGCACAAGCGCATGAGCCTGGATTTCAAACTCAAGCGCACGCTGCGCGGTCTGTCGCATCCACCGAGACTATGGGCGCCGGTGTGGATGGCGCCGCTGGATCAGAATGAACTGCGCGATCTCTTCGACACCGAGATCGACCTCGAAGATTTGTACTCCGAAGCCATCGCCGCGTGGGATGCCGTGCCCGGCGGCAGTCTCGTGGACAGGCTCTCGTCGTTTTACATGAAGCTCTATCTCCAGGACGACATCCTCGCCAAAGTGGATCGCATGAGCATGGCGCACTCCCTCGAGGTGCGCGCGCCGCTGCTCGACATCCGCGTGATCGACTTCGCCCGCCGCCTGCCGCAAGATCTCAAGCTGCGCGGCGGCGTGACGAAGTACCTGCTAAAAAAAGCGATGGAGCCGCTGCTGCCACGCGAGATTCTCTATCGCAGCAAACAAGGCTTCGGCTCGCCCGTGGGCCGCTGGTTCAAAGACGGCAGTCTCAGCATCGATGCAGCCGCGCTGCCTCCTGCCCTGCGCGCTGAGTTTGTCTCCGGCAAAATCCGCTCGCATCAAAGCGGCGCGTCCGACGAGCGCGCGCTGCTTTGGAACCTGTGGACGCTGCAAGCCTTCACGCGCCGCCAATGAAACCCTCCATCGCATCCGATCTCGAATACATCCTGCTGCGGATGATCCGTCGCTTCCTCGTGCCGTATTCGTTTCTCGTGCGCTTCGGTCATCTGCTGCCGTTCTGGCGTGCGAATCAAAATCAGGCGGACCCGAGAGTCATCACCGAGCTGTATGCCACGCACCTCCGCACGCTGGGCCGTGAGATCGCCGGCAGTCAGATCATCGAGCTGGGCATCGGCACGACGAACTCATCCTGCTACGCGCTCGCCGCAGCGGGAGCCGCTATCGTCTGGGGCGTGGAGCCGTTTGTGGATTTCGATGCCCTGCTGGATGAAAAACTTTGCGAGCGCACCGCCCAGCTTTGCGGGACGACAGCCGCCGATCTCAAATCGCGTGTGCGCCGTGTGCAATCACTGGCCGACGTTCCGCCGCGCGGCGCGCAGCTTGCTCTCAGCCACTCGGTGCTGGAGCATGTGAGTGATCCGCCCGCGCTTTTCCGCGAGCTGCTGCCGCTCATCGCGCCGGGCGGTGGCGCGCTGCATCTGGTGGATTACCGCGATCACTTTTTCAAACTGCCCTACCACTTTCTGCGCTTCAAAGCCACGACGTGGAACCGCTGGCTCAATCCGGGCGATCTCCCGCGCTGGCGCCTTTACGATCACATTGAGTCGCTCGAGCGCGGCGGCTGGAGCGCGCGCGTCGTGGAGCAGGGCGTCGAGGAAAATGCGAAGGGCGATGTTGCATCACGCCTCTCCCCAGATTTTCGCCGCGACGATGAGCGCCTCTGGATCGCGCGCGCCGCATTGTGGGCCGAGC
The DNA here is from genome assembly GCA_031425215.1 of Verrucomicrobiaceae bacterium. Classification (GTDB taxonomy): domain Bacteria; phylum Verrucomicrobiota; class Verrucomicrobiia; order Verrucomicrobiales; family Verrucomicrobiaceae; genus JANPIW01. Next base: position 5,533 of record JANPIW010000260.1, on the reverse strand, counting down.
CTGCGTCATGAAACTCTGCCTGCTCAACTACGAATACCCTCCCATCGGCGCAGGCGCGGCGACTGCGACTGAGGCGCTGGCGCGGGCGATGGTGAGGCTGGGGCACGAGGCTGTTGTGGTCACCTCCGCATGGAATGATCTGAGCGGATGGAGCGAGGATGGCGGCCTGAAAGTGCTGCGCCTCAAAACGGGCCGCCGTCGTGCGGATGCGTGCTCGATCACCGAGATGGCCGCATTCACGGCGAGCGCTGCGTGGCATTTGCCATCGATCATCAAGGAGCGGCGATGCGCGGGCATCATCGCCTTCTTCTCCATCCCATGCGGCCCCGCCGCGTGGTGGGCCGCATCGCGCGCAGGTGTGCCGTATGTCGTCTCCCTGCGCGGAGGCGATGTGCCAGGCACGGAGGCACGCATCGGCTGGATGCACCGCGTGCTCACGCTGCCGCGCCGTTTTGTGCTGCGACGCGCGCGCGCGGTGATCGCGAACTCCGAGGGGCTGCGCACGCTATCCCTCGCGGCTGATCCCATTCCCGTGCGCGTGATCCCGAACGGCGTGGACACGGAGCGCTTCACCCCTGCGGCAGCGCTGCGCGATGATGGCATGTTTCGCATCCTCGCTGTCGGAAGATTGCAGGAGCAGAAGAACCACTCCTTTGCGCTGGGAGTCATCGCCGCGCTGGTGAATGCGATCCCGCAGCGCGTCGAGTATCACATCGTGGGGGACGGTCCGTTGCGCGCCGCGCTGGAGAAACAGGCCGCCGATCTCGGCATCGCGGGCAACATCGTGTGGCATGGCTGGATGAAGCGCGAGCAGATCGCCGCGATGTACTCGTCGTGTGATTGTCTGCTGCAGCCGTCGCTTTACGAGGGGATGCCGAACTCTGTGCTCGAAGCGATGGCCGCCGCGCTGCCCGTGGTGGCGAGCGCCATCGCCGGGAATGTGGATGTCATCCGTGATGGCGAGACCGGCTGGCTGCTGCCGCTGAATGATGCGCCTGCTTTTGCAGAGAGGCTGCGGCAGCTCGCGACCAGCGAAACGCTGCGCGCGCAGATTGCGCGCGCCAGTCGTGAGCATGTGCTGGCGAGTTTCTCGTGGGACGCGGCCGCGCGCGATTACATCGGCCTGTTTGCACCGGACGCGTAGCGCTCATCCGTCCCGGCGTGAGCGCCGTGGCGAAGATGTCGATGAGATGGCGTGCGCGGCAAAAACTTGGGCAGGTCTGCTGGCACTGCGCTTGAGAGGAGTTCTCGGCTGCTCAAAATCCGCATCAACCGTGGTGGTGCTGGCAATGTGTGCGGCAAATGCGGCAAGGCTTCATCACTTCGAGGCGCAGGCGGTGCGGACGAGTTGAGCCTGTTTTTGGATTTTCTCCCGATCCGTCGTGGAGAGACGGGTGAGATTTCGCACCTGCATGCTCATCCGCTGATTTTGACGCAGTACCGGCTCGTGCTGGAGGAGGTAGTCCCAATAGAGCGTGGTGAACGGACACGCGCGCGGGCCGGTGCTCTGCGCGGGATCATAGCGGCAGCCGGCGCAGTAGTTGCTCATGCGCTGGATGTATTTGCCGCTCGCCACATACGGCTTGCTGGCCATCACGCCGCCATCGCCATATTGCGACATGCCGAGCGTGTTCGGCAGCTCCACCCACTCCACCGCATCGACATACACGGCGAGATACCACTCATGCACGCGGCGCGGATGCACACCGTAAAGCAGCGCAAAAAGCCCGGTGACCATCAGCCGCTGAATGTGATGCGCGTAGCCGAGCCGCAGCGTCTGGCCGATGGCATCGCGCAGGCATTGCATGTCCGTATCGCCGCTCCAGTAAAAGGCCGGCAGCTCATGCTCGGCGTGCATGGCGTTTCGCTCGATGTAGTCCGGCATGAATTGCCAGTAGATGCCGCGCACAAACTCTCTCCAGCCGAGTATCTGCCGGATGAAGCCCTCCACCGCTGCCAGCGGTGCCAGGCCATCGCGATACGCCTTCTCCGCCGCCGCGATCACCTCTCGCGGATCGAGCAACTTCAAATTCATCGCCGCGCTGAGACGTGAGTGGTACAGCCACGGCTCATTCGTCCACATCGCATCCTCGTATCGGCCAAAGTCGGGCAGCCGGTGTTCGATAAAATCGGCGAGCGCCTCGCGTGCCTGAGTGGCGACCACCGGCCAGTCAAACTTCGCCAGCGATCCCGGATGCTTCGCAAAGCGCATCTCCACATCAGCGATCACACTTTTCGTGAGATCATCCGGCTCAAAACGCCTCGGTGCCACGAGCAAACCAGGGCCGCTTTTGCCAAATGACTTGCGGTTGTCGTGGTCGAAGTTCCACTGACCGCCAACGGGCTTGCCCTTCTCCATCAGCACGCCGGTATGCTGGCGCATCTCGCGGTAGAAAAATTCCATGCGGAGCTGTTTGCGGCCCTGCGCATGCTTTTGAAACATCTCGCGTGTGCAGAGAAAATGCCGGTCCGTCCTCACCTCGATCTCCACCCCCATCTCAGCCGCCACCGATTCGATCTCTCGCGCCACGCTCCATTCACCGGCCTCCACCATGACGAGCTTGTGCGGCTTTAGCCGCCCGATCGCCCCTCGGAGCTGCTCTGCAAATGTCTCTCCACCCGCACCACCGAGCTGGCGATAGTCCACACGCCATCCGCGCTCCTTCAGCGCCTCGCGAAAATGCCGCATCGCAGCGAGGAAGAGGGCGATCCGTGATTTTGTGCTCCATACTTTCGTGGATTCGTGCCTTACCTCCGCCATCCACACCGCATCACGCTTCGCATCGAAATCATCGAAAGCTGCAGACTCAGCATCGAGCTGGTCACCGAGGACGAGAATGAGACAGGAGGTATGGGTCGTAATTTTCACTTTGAGACCCTCCTCTACGTTTAGCCATGCCAAATCGGACTCTACCTTTCATCGACTGGGGACTCCGCACGAAAATGGGCAAAAGCCCGATTGGAATGCCGGTCGCTGCTGACACATTTGCTGAGATGTGAGCGGAGCGCGCACCGTTTATGACGGCATTCCATGCGCCGACTGATACTTGCTTTCCTCTTTGCTCTCAGCCCTTCGCTCCTTGCTGAGACGAAGCCTAACATCATCCTCATCTACACCGACGACCACGGCCACGCCGATCTCGGCATCCACGGTGCGGTGAAGGACATCAAGACGCCGCACCTCGATGCGCTGGCCCGCAGCGGCGTGGTAGCGACGCACGGCTATAGCACCGCGCCGCAGTGCGTGCCTTCTCGCGGCGGTGTAATGACCGGTCGCTTCCAAGGCCGCTTCGACCTCGACAACAACGGCTCTGCGCTCGACGGCTTTAACAAGCAGACCACCATCGCCACGCGATTGCAAAACGCGGGCTACGCCACGGCGCAGTTCGGCAAGTGGCACCTCGGACCCACTGAGGCGATCACGAAGCATGGCTTCAAGCATGTGTTCTCGCAGAACGCCCAGCGTCCTTTTTCGGCGAACATCACGCTCGATGGCAAAGACCGCCCGATGAGCGATCTGCCGCCAACTGAGTATCACCTCGATGGTTGCTCCAAGGCCGCCGCGTCGATCATCGAGCGCTACAAAGACCAGCCCTTCTTTCTCTACGTGGCCTACCGCGCACCACACACGCCGCTGGATGCGCCGCAGAGCTACATGGACCGCTTTCCCGGCGAGATGCCTGAGCGACGCCGCGCCGCGCTGGCCATGCTTTCCGCCATCGACGACGGCGTAGGCCTCATCACGGGCACTTTGAAAAAACATGGCCTCACCGAGAAGACGCTCATTTTTTTCATCGGTGACAACGGCGCTCCGCTGAAGATCCACAAAACTGACTCTCCGCTCAAAGGCGATCCCGGTGGATGGGACGGCAGCCTGAATACACCGCTCAACGGCGAGAAAGGCATGCTGGCCGAAGGCGGCATGTCCACTCCCTTTCTCATCGCCTGGCCCGGCGCCATCCCCGGCGGGCAGGTTTATGAGCATCCCGTCACCGCGCTCGATTTCGCAGCGACGGCTTGTGAAGTAGCTTCGATTGGCAATCGAAGTGGATTGGACGGCGTGAACCTCATCCCCCATCTCACCGGCGAAAACAAAGCGCCTCCGCACGACACGCTCTACTGGCGATGGATGGCCCAGAGCGCCATCCGGGATGGAAACTGGAAACTTCTCCTCGGTGGTGATCGCGAATACCTCTACGACCTCGCCACAGATCGCGAGGAGAAGCACAACCTCGCCGCGAAGCACCCCGAGATCGCCACGCAACTCCGTGCGAAGCTCAAAACCTGGGCCGACGGCCTCATTCCACCCGGCATGGCGCTTGGACCAATGGCCTCGACATGGAACGACTACTTCGATCACTACCTCGAAGGCAAAACCGTCGCCCCACGCGCCGAAACACCCGAAGCATCCGAGATCCACGGCTGGGTAGCCCGCAATGGCAAACTCACCGCCAAAGACGGCCTTTTCATTCTCACGCCCGACAAGGCCGACAAACCGACCTTCATCACAAAATCCAAGCTCAAGCTCGCCGGTCCCGTCGCCGCCAAACTTACCCTCAAAACCACTGCCACCGGCCAAGGCGCCATCGCTTGGCGCACCAGCGATGAGAATGACTTCCTGCCACCCAACCGGGTCGTGTTTTCAATCAAAGCTTCAAACGACTGGCAGACGCATGAACTCCAAATTCCTGCCACTGGCCGCGTCATCCATGTGCGTGTCCATCTGCCCGCATGCGCAGCGGAGTTTCGGGAGATTGAATTGAACCCGCGAACCAGAGGATTCTAGCTTCCTCATCTGCCGATAAGCCGCCAGCGTCGCGGTGAGCAGCTACCAAAACTTCTGTCTTTAGTAAAGCAGGCCATCGATGCGTGGCAGCGCCATGCGGAGAGGAGCAGCAAATCGAGCGGATGGACGCGGAGGTTGAGTGTTTGGACTACCCCGCGCTCTGTGCCGCATTTTGGCGGATGACGGTGACTGGACGCTGCTTGGCGCGCTCCCCGATGAGTGAGCCATCTACAGCCTGCGGGCAAAGAGCAATTCAATGAATTCTCTCACTTCAAAGTTCGCAACCACGCCACCAGATCGAGCATCTCCTGCTCCGGCATCGTCGCATCGAGGCCCATCGGCATCAGGCTCGTGGTCAGCGTCGTGTTCCCCGTGATGCTGCCGTGCGGCACGTTTTTCTCCTGGCCGGCGACATCCACGACGAGCAGGCCCTCCGCCGTGTGACTGCGGATCACGCCTGTGATCGTCTCGCCACCGCTCGTCTCAATGATGTGCGCCTCGTAATCGCGCGACAGCGTGTTGCTGGGAAAGAGCATGCTCTCGATGAGGTCACGCTCCGTGCGGATCGCCCCGATCTTCGAGAGATCAGGACCTATGGGCCGCCCCGCTTCGCCGATCTTGTGGCACGCGATGCAGGTGCCCTTGCCCATTTCAAAATGCTTTTTCCCAGCGGCCGCATCACCTTTCGCCGCAGCTTTGTCCGCGAGCGCGCCTAGCTGCCGCTTCTTCGCCTCGATCGCCTCCACG
>JANPIW010000259.1:0-2109 GCA_031425215.1 Verrucomicrobiaceae bacterium | reverse complement strand
TCCCACAGGATCGTCTGCAATTGTGGCGCCGTGAATGTGCCCGAGCTAACCCAACCCGGCAGCCCGCTGTGCCAGAGAAAAGTGTGTCCGCGCGACGAACCACCACTCGCGAGACCTAGCTCGATGATCGCGTTCGCCTCCTCAAACGTCCAAATGCCGTCCGCCGGCTCCGTGTTGGCAAACTTCGTCGCATTGGCCGGAGAAGAGAGGTGAAAGTGCGCACTCATCGCTGCGCGAAACCGGTCGTTCACGGCAAAGTCCGACACTCCCAATCCGCCTTACCCAAGCCGCAGCGTGGGATACGCCGCCGCCGCGCGCCGCAATCCAGTGACCGGTGCGAAGTAACAATCATCCACACGCATCGACACACCGCTGGGCGGGCCCTCGACAAAGAACTTCACATTCGTGAGCCCGCTCGTCGCGGGCAGGGTCACGTAGCCGGAGAGCCACGTCCAAGTCGCACTCGTCGCCGTGCCCGAGGCAATGGCGAAGAAACGCGACCCGCTGCTGTCGATCACCTCCATCGTCAGCCCCACTGAAGCCGCCGTCGCACTATCCGTCGTCACCCAGCCCGCTCCGTAATATATCCGGCCATCCTCAGTCTTGCCAAAGACCGACTGCTCCATCCCATGCCACGTCGCGGTGCGATTTCCTACCGAGGCCGCACCCGCACCTGAATGCACCGATGCCGTGGACGACACGGTCGCGGGTCCATGTCCATTCCACCCCGCGGTGCCATTTTCAAAGCACGGGTTCGTCAGCAAATTCTCGATCGCGACCGTGTCCACCGCACTGAACGAGACGTCATCGACAAACAAGTCCACGCCCGAGGGAGGTCCATTGAAATAGAGGTTTAAGACGGTGAGCGGGCCGTTCACATCGAATCGAAACGCACCACTGATCGGCGTCCACGTATCGGTTACCTGCAACGACTTCACCGTGTAAAACTTTCCGCCATAGGTGTCGGTTTGCTGAACCGACACGTTGACCGTCACCGCGGAGGCGCTCGACGTCCGCACCCAACCCGAGGCGACGTAAGATTTTCCTGATACCGCGCCGCTCGTGAGCAAAGAGTTCCGCAGACCGTAATTGGTGCTGGTGCGATTCGTCGAACGTCCCACTTGCGTTCCCGAGTGGGGCGCAGTTGTCACCGCCTGCTCGGTCCCACCGCCATACGCCGCCCATCCCGTGAGCCCCGACTCGAAGCCCGGATTGCTGACAAGATTGACCGACGCCGCAAAGACAGCACAGGGCATCGCGATCAACCCCAGGGTGAAAAGAAGCAATGAAGGGCGGATGGAAATCATGGCCTAGTCACGTTGAGATGCACAAACCGCCGTGTGATTCCCGTGCCCGCAGGCACGATGACTTTGATCTGCTGGGTGGCGCCGTTGTCGCTGAGGATGGTCGGTGCGCTGACGCCGGCCGTGCTCCAACTTCCAGCAGCGAGTGTGTCGCTCCATTCGACGGTGTAAGTGACGTCGGTGGCGGCTTTGTTTTTGGTGTAAATGAAGTCGAGGGTCGTGGCGGTCTTGGTGACGGATTGCGGCACCGTGTCGTTCGCGGCGGGATTCATCGCGGTGGCGTATTCGAGGAGGTTGCTCACGTCGTCCGTGTCGATGTCTGCAAGATCGCCAGCGATGAGAGGGTTGTTCGCATCCGTGGCGAAATTGGCGGCCTGCCAGGTTTGCCAAGCGGTGGGCGTGATGCGGGTAAGGACGACGTCGTTGCCGCTGCCGCCGATGTAGCTGATGCGCCACCACTGGCTGTCTTCATAAAACTCCGCGCCCTCGGGCAGGCCGGTGAAGGCGCCGTTGATGGCCGTGCTGCTGCCGCTGTTGTCGATGATGCGGAAGGTGTTGCCCGCATTGAGGCTGGGGGCTGCGACGAGATCGAGTGTGCCAGCGAGCGTCATGCTGCTGGTGGCGCTGGTGAGGCGAAGCTGATCGTATTGCGTGCCGGCGGTCGGTCCATTGATGCGCACTCGCACGGTGCCGGCGGCGTTCATGGTCAGGCTGCCACTTACCGTGCGAGCACCTGTCGTTGGTCCGAGCGCAAGAGTGCCACCATCGACGGTGACGCTGCTGCCGAGGCTGCCAGCAAGTTCGA
>JANPIW010000258.1:0-3716 GCA_031425215.1 Verrucomicrobiaceae bacterium | reverse complement strand
GCTTCGTCCTTCGTCCCGAAGCGTCCCATGGGGATCTTCGCGCGCATGTAGTCGATGTGCTCCTGCGTCATCTGCTGCAGGATGTCCGTCGCGATGACCGCCGGCGTGACGGCATTGACCATGATGTTCGATGTCGCCAGTTCCTTGCCGAGGGATTTCGTCAGCGCCATCACGCCCGCCTTCGCCGCGCTGTAGTGCGAGGCGTTGGGATTGCCTTCCTTGCCCGCGATGGAGGCGATGTTCACGATGCGTCCGTAACCGCCCTTGAGCATCACGGGCACGACGGCGCGGCAGCAGAGATAAGGGCCGATGAGATCGATCTCCACGACCTTGCGCCACTCGGCCACCGGCAGCTCCCAAAGTTTGTCCGTGCTGCCTGCGATGCCTGCGTTGTTCACGAGAATGTCGATGCCTCCGAGCGCGTCAGCCGTCTTTTCCGCTGCCGCGCTCACCGAGGCATCATCCGTCACATCCACCTGCGACACATGCACCGGTCCGATCTTGGAAAGCTCCAGCGCCGCCTCCGCCATCGCATCCACATCAATGTCCCACAAGCTCACGCTTGCTCCCGATTCCAGCAGCCGCTTCGAGATGGCATACCCGATTCCGCGCGCGCCACCGGTCACGGCAGCCCTTTTGTTTTTGAGGTCGATCTGGTTCATAAAAAATGTGGTGGCAGTCTGTTTCTCTCCGCGAAGCGCTGATCAAAGGCAGGATGGAAAGACACGCCAGCGCTTTGAGGTTTCGGCTGGTAAATACAGAAACCGTCCACGCGCTTTGACGGCCGCGCGACTTGAAGTAAAGTCAGCCCATGATCTCGAAACAGACGCAGCCGGAATTGAGACTCACCGCCGTGTACGAGTCTGCACCAGAAGGTGGATACACCTGTTTCTTCGAGGAGATGCCAGATGTCTTCTCAGAGGGGGAATCCATCCCGGAGGCGGAGGCCAACCTTTTTGACGCGCTGAAACTGGTTCTGGAATATCACCGTGACCAGGCACGCCGTACGCGGACGACCACCGGGGCCGTACGCCACGAATTCCAGTTCGCGGCCGCATGAAGCTTCGCGACCTGGAGGCTCATTTGCGGACACACGGCTGTCACTTTGAGCGGGAAGGCGGCAGCGACACGTTGTGGAGAAACGCCACCAGCGGGAAGGTGGCTCCAGTGCCTCGTCACCGTGAAATCAAAGAGGGCGCAGCGCGTTCCGTGTGCCGACAATTGGGCATACCACCTCCGTGATCGCAGCGCGCCTGTGGCATTGCGCGAATGATGCGCGAAGGAGAAACACCACGCTCATACGCCGCGTTTAGAAACACGCCTCTCAAACTCGCCCATGACACACCAGACTCGCCGCCATTTCCTTCAGTCCACCGCCTGTGGATTCGGCTCGCTCGCACTAGCCGGGCTGGCCAATGGCGCGTCGTCGCCGATGGCTGCCAAGCAGCCGCACTTCGCGCCGCGTGCCAAGCGGGTCATCTTCCTCTTCATGCAGGGCGGCGTCAGCCACGTTGATTCGTTCGATTACAAAGAGCGCCTCATCCGCGACAACGGACGCGTGCTCGATTTCGACGACGCCCGCACCGTGGCGAAGACCGGCAACGGCGCGCCGCAGCGCCTGATGCAGCCGCTTTGGAAGTTTTCGCGGCACGGCCAGACGGGGCATTGGGCCTCGGATTTGTTTCCGAACATCAATCGCCACATCGACGACCTCACTTTCATCCATTCCATGCACACGAACGGCGTGGCACATGGACCGGCCACGCTCTTTCTGCACACTGGCACCACGAGTTTCATCCGCCCCAGCATGGGATCGTGGGTCGCGTATGGCCTCGGCACCGAGAATGAAAACCTGCCGGGATTCGTGAGCATCAGCCCCGCGCTTGGCAATGGTGGCCCGCGCAATTACGGCAACGCCTTTCTCCCCGCCGTGTATCAAGGCACCGCGCTCGGCCGCGGCGGCATCCCGGCCAGCGAGACGCGGATGAACAACATCGTCAACGCCGCATGGTCCCCGGAGCAGCAGCGCCGCCAGTTTGATCTCCTGCGCACGCTCAATGCACAGCAGGCCGCGCCGCGCGACACAGAAATCGAGGCCGTCATCGAGAGCTACGAGCTGGCCTGGCGTCTGCAGAACAAAGCGCCAGGTGTCCTCGATCTCGCTGGCGAGTCCGAGACCACGCTGAAGATGTACGGCATCGGCGACAAGATCACCGACAACTACGGCCGCCAGTGTCTCATGGCCCGCCGTCTCGCCGAGTCCGGAGTGCGCTACATCCAGGTGAACTACGGCGACAACACCAACAACCCCGCCTGGGACCAGCACTCCAACATGCCCAAGCATGCCGAGCACGCCGCCGCCATCGACAGGCCGGTGGCCGCGCTGCTCACCGATCTCAAGGCGCGGGGCCTTCTCGAAGACACCATCGTCTGGTGGGGCGGCGAGTTTGGCCGCACGCCTTATGCGCAAGGCAATGGTACCGGCCGCGATCACAATCCTCTCGGCTTCACCGTCTGGCTCGCAGGCGGCGGCCTCAAGCCCGGCTACTCGCATGGTGCTACCGACGAGTTCGGCCAGCACGCTGTGGAAGACAAAGTCCACATGCACGATCTCCACGCCACGATCCTGCATCAGCTAGGACTAGATCACGAGCGCCTCACCTTCCGCTACGCCGGAAGAAACTTCCGCCTCACCGATGTCGAGGGACATGTGGTGCGGGAGTTGATCGCGTGAAATCAGCGTTCGTTATGGCTTCGTGGCCTCTTCCTTGCTGATCGCTTCCTCCTCGACCCATCACGAAGGCCGAGCAGCCCGTCCAAGGCCTCAAGGACCCGCGTGATGGAAGCGCATGTTTAATTTTACTTAATAACCGCATTCGCATTACTCTCGCCGCATGGCTGACAACTCAAAAATTGAATGGACCGACGCCACCTGGAACCCCGTGCGCGGCTGCACGAAGGTGAGCGCAGGATGTGCCCATTGCTACGCTGAAACCTTCGCCGAGCGCTGGCGCGGCATCAAAGGCCACCCTTTTGAGTTCGGCTTCGATCTCCGCCTCGTGCCCGAGAAGCTTGCCGATCCACTCAAGTGGTCCACTCCGCGTCGCATCTTCGTCAACTCGATGAGCGACATGTTTCACGAAGACATTCCCGAGGATTACATCACCAAGGTCGCCGCCGTCATGCGAACCGCCGACTGGCATACCTATCAGGTCCTCACCAAGCGCCCCGCCCGCCTGGAAAAGCTCCTCACAGGCCGCCTGCGCGAAGCAGCATCTGCCCCACATATCTGGTGGGGTGTCACCGTCGAGAACCGCAAACACGGACTTCCGCGCATCGACGCCCTCCGCCGCACCGGAGCCGCCATGAAGTTCCTCTCCATCGAACCTCTGCTCGAAGACCTTGGCACCTTCGATCTCACTGGTATTGACTGGGTAATTGTCGGCGGTGAGAGCGGACCAGGTGCACGTCCGCTTGAGCAAGAGTGGGTCACCTCCATCCAGCAGCAATGCCAGGAAAAGGCCATCCCCTTCTTTTTCAAACAATGGGGTGGCGTGCAAAAGAGCCGTTTCGGACGCGAGTTGAACGGACGCACCTACAGCGAGTTCCCGAAGATCATTCGCCGACCATTCCGCTCGCCTGATGACCGCCGCCGCGCACTAGGGAGACGCTGAATAAAGCGGAGTTTGAAAAAGCGCCCTCTTCGCTGCCAACTC
>JANPIW010000257.1:0-2892 GCA_031425215.1 Verrucomicrobiaceae bacterium | reverse complement strand
CCGTCGGGCCGCGCGCCTTTCGCGATGAGGTCTTTGATCACGTCGTAGAACTCGTTCTGCTGCCGGCCTTCGCGGAAGACTTGATCCTCGTTGATGATGAGCGGCAGCCCGGTGCGCTGGCGGGCTGCTTTGAAAACGTCGGCATAAAAATCGGGACTGATGACTTGATCAACGGTGCGGCGCGGACTCTCCCAGCCGACGGGATGATTCACCGCGTCCCATTCATCCACGAGGCTGCCCGCGCCATGCAGCACTGCCTCGAGATGCTTCATCACTTTGTCGCGGATGGCTTGCGGCTCGTCCTTCAGCTTCTCCGACCAGTCGTCCCACGGCCCCCAGCACAAGTAATGACCGCGCACGCGCATCCCGCGCTGCTTCGCCCAGGCCATCGCACCGAGCGTCCACTCCTGGCGATACGATTTGCCCGTGTTCGACGCGCCACCTTCCCAGCCGAAGGGCTTCAAGTCGTTCTCCAAAACGATGGCGCTAAAGTTTTCATCGACGATCTGGCGGTACTTCTCCGCGTTCGCATCCGTGCCCATGATGTGCCGCGCTGTGACAGCGGTGCCAAAGGCGAAGGAATGCCGCTTCAGCTCGATGCTCACTTTCGCATCCGGCAGCGGCGCGCCTTTCGGATCGACGACTTCGACAGCGATGTCGGTGGTGCGGATCTTCTCGATGCGCGCGAGGGCTTCCACACGCCACGGCGCGCCTGCCTCGCGGCCCGGGTAGTGGAGGTAGGGCCGGGGCAGCTTCGCGAGATCAAAGGCAGCGCCGTAATCGAGCAGGCGCATGTTGGCGATCTCGAGCGTCTGTTTTTTTCCGCCGGGCAGAATCGATGCGTAAGTGGCGCCGGGTTTCGAGTCCGCGTCCGCGGGAAACGGCATGAAGACCGTCTCCCACTCCGTCGCAATGTCGAGCGCGTCCTGGCCGAGCTTCACGTAGTCCGGCGGCTCCTTGATCTCGACAAACAACTGCACGCGACCCTTGCCATCCGCGGAAGAACCCGGCACGCAACGCGCGTCGAACACGAGCAGCATCTTGTCCCCGCTCTTTACCTCGCCCTCGAGCGCGCAGGAGAGCTGGAGCTGAAATGGCGTGGCCTTGTCATCGAGCACCTCCACGCGCCAGCCTTTGCCGCGCTCCGCGAAATCGGCCTTCGCGGCTGTCCAGAGTTGCTTGCTGCCTTGCGCCTTTGCGGCGGACTGCCAGTCGGCGGGTAGCAGGTTATGACCTCCATTGGGGATGGTGGCGGCGAACGTGGATGCGGTGAGCAGAATTGCGGAGGCGATGCGGATGAACATGCTGCATCGTAGATCAATATTCCGAAGCGCCAAGGTTTTGCATCGTCACATCATTTCCTTTATCCACGGCGTGATGGCAGAACACTCAAGTCTTCCTCGCTCTACTTCGCCGTGCTCCGCATCTTTTGCCGGTGCTCGTCGGTGAGCTGGTCAAAGGCGGCGTGCTGGTCTTCGCGCAGGAGGGCGCGGAGCCTGGGGTAGTACTCATTAAAGACAGCGAGGCGTTTCTTGGTGCGCGGCTGGGTTTTGGCGACTGTTTTGACAAACTCCTCGGCGAGGACTCCCACCTCGGTTTCTTGCTCCGGGCTTAGCTGCAATTTCCCGTCGTAGTAGCTCACGATGGTCTGCGCGGAGATGGCGCGTCCGTCTCCGCCCGATGCCATGAGCGTGAATACCGGCTCGACAGGGGGCATGAGAAAGCGACCGACGCAGATGCCGGCGGCGAATATGCAGGCGATCATGAGCACGATGCGGAGAATGCGGAAGCGTTCCATTTTGGCGGGGCGGCGTGAAGGGTTCAGAATGGGAAGTCATTCGCGATCTCGATCCGCGCGCTGAAGAGGGCGGTCATGAGATCGGGTGCGGCTGGCGCTGGATGGAGCCAGGTGATGACACTGAGGATGATGAGCACGGGCACGAGGCAGCAGGCGGTGATGCGCTCGAAAAGCGCGAGCGAGGTGGCCCGTTCAGCGCCAGCAGCCCAGCGCGCGGCGATGCGCGTGGCGATGCGCGTGGCCACGCCGAGCGCCAGTGGCCCGGCGTCAGCGGGAGTTGCGCGCGGCGCTTTGCGAGCGCGTTTCCAAAGGGCGGTGAGCTTTTCGTCAGCGTTTTTCATGGTGTTGGGATTCGATGTTGATGAGAGCTTGCTTCAAACGACGGCGTGCGCGGAAAAGACGGACGCGAGTGAGCGTGGCATTCCATCCGGCCTCGGCACACACATCAGCGAGAGGGCGCTCTTCCAGCTCGACGGCACGGAGCAGCCACGCATCCGCAGGCGGGAGCATGGAGAGGAGCTTCTCAACAAGCGCGAGAGCGTCCTCGCCGCTGTGAGATGAGGAAGGCACGGCACTGTCCTCGGTGAGGAATGCCCGATGCTCGGGTGTGAGATCGCTCCAGGAGGACTCGGGCCGCGCGCGATGATGGCGGAGGCGGTTGAGGCAGGTGCGCTTGGCAATGGCAGCCACCCAGTGCTCCACGGGCGCGCTCGCGCGGTAGCTCGCGGCGGAGCGGAACACTTTGAAAAAAATATCCTGCATGAGGTCGTCGGCCTCGTGCCTGAGCGCAGCATGGCCGAGAATGATGCGCCGCACGAGCGGGCCGAGTTTTTCCACGAGCGTGCGCGCCGCAGCCTCGTCGCGCGTGGCGGCGCGGGCGAGCAGATCTGGCATGTCCTCGGTGGTGTCGGGCATCGGACACACCTTGGCGCTTGTGTCTTGTTTTGCATCAAGCTCGTGGCAGCGGCGGCGGGTGATGTGTCCATGCCCTCAGTGACACGCGGCGAGGCCGGGCGTTACTCTCGCATGATTCTTTTCCGCTGCTGGAGCACAACGTGGCATTGCAGCGGAGCCTCCTCGCCCTAGCATCAGCC
>JANPIW010000256.1:0-4274 GCA_031425215.1 Verrucomicrobiaceae bacterium | reverse complement strand
GGCTGATCTGGTGGATGCGCTGGCCCTGGTGATCGAGGCGATCAGCAAGCTCGGTTTTCTTTTGCACACGCTGCGCCTCGGGGATGGTTTGGTCGCCGTCGATCTCGGAATAAAGCGTGGCGAGATCCGGCAGCACGAAGGCGTCGGGATCATCGGGATTCAGGAACGTGCGGCCCATTTCGCTGAGGTCGGCGTCGTGGCTTTTTTCCTCGATGGCGTAATAGAGGTCTTCCTTGAGCTTGAAGAGTTCGATCTTCTGCGTGTCGGCATAGACGGCCAACTCCGCCTTCTCCATCGCGCGGCGCAGCTCGGGTTCTTCCAGGCAGCGGAGCAGAGCGCGGTTCTTCGGGTGGCCGAGATGGCACTGGAAAAGTTTTTTGCCGCACAGCTCCATGTCCTTTTTCTCAGCGGCCTCGCGCGCGTCGGAAACGAGGCGGGCGCAGAGCGTGTTCTGGCGGCGGACGAGCTGCTCGACCAAAGGTTTGTAGCGGTCGTACTGATGCGTGGAGACGGTGACGGGGCCGCTGATGATGAGCGGTGTGCGCGCTTCGTCGATGAGCACGGAATCCACCTCATCCACGATGGCGAAGTAGTGGCCGCGCTGCACCTGCTGCTCCTTGCTGGAGGCCATGCCGTTGTCGCGCAGGTAGTCGAAGCCAAACTCGCTGTTCGTGCCGTAGGTGATGTCGCAGACGTACTGCTCGTGGCGGACATGCGAGGGCTGGTCGTTCTGGATGCAGCCGACGGTGAGGCCGAGGAATTTGTACAGGTGGCCCATCCACTCGCTGTCGCGTCGTGCGAGGTAGTCGTTCACCGTGATGACGTGGACGCCGCGCCCCGTAAGCGCGTTGAGCGTGACGGGCAGCGTGGCGACGAGTGTCTTCCCCTCGCCCGTGGCCATCTCGGCGATCATGCCGCGATGCAGCGCCGTGCCGCCGATGAGCTGGACGTCAAAGTGAACCATCTCCCATTTCATCGGCTGGTCGCACACGATGATCTCCTGGCCGCAAAGACGACGCGCGGCATTTTTTACGACGGCGTAGCACTCGGGCAGGATGTCGTTCAGCATCTTTTGCTCGATGGGATCAAAGCCGGGCTGCACCGCGTTCCATGCCTCGCGCGCCTCGTCGATGAGCGCTTTCTTGGTCTCGATCTTGTCGCGATCCGTGACGGCCTTGGCGTACCGCCGCTCGTCCATCTGCGGGAAGTGCTTCTTCAAACGCGAGAACATGTCAGCGATGTGCGTGAGGCATGCATCGACAGTCTCCTCGTCCGCGATACGGAGCGACACGCCGCCGAGGAATTGCGGTGTGCGAAACGCGCTGAACTGATCTTTCCATTGTGCGACCCGCTCGCGCAGTGCCTCGTCACTCTGAGATTGGAGCTTTGCCTCAAAGCCGTTGATGTCGCCGACCATCGGCCACATGCGCTTTACGAGGCGCTGATTTTTGGTGCCGATGATTTTCTTGATGATCCAGTCAAACATGGTGTGGAGATGGGAAGGAAGCCGCGCGACAGACGCGCGGCAAAAGGGGCGGCTATACTGGCTTAAATAAACCAACGCGCAACCGGCGTTGCCGGATGTGGAATGAGCGGAATCTTGCAATATGGGAAACCTGACCCGACTCTCCGGCCCAATCCCTGACCTGCCAACGCCATGCCAAGTGAAATCGTCTCCCGTATCGTCGGAACCTGCGCCAGCAGCTACAGCAAGCTGGCCGGTCGCGCGGCAAAGGTCGGCGGTCCGGCCAGCGCCATGATCGCCACGCTGGCTGACCTCGGCGCGCCGATCGCCGCAAGCAGAGCGATCCTTGCCGTGGCCTGCGTCGCGATCACCGTGCTGGCAGGCGTGATGTGGTTTGGCCGCTATCAGCGCGCGATGCGGGTGGCGCTGGCGGATGGGAGAATCACACAGGACGAGCTGGCGCACGCGACGGAGACGAACGGCTGGGCGGTCACCTTTGCATTTGGTTTGGTGGGCAGCATCATGCTCGGCTTTGCCGTCTTCGCGCAGGGACTCGTGCCAAAGAAAGACGACGGCGACCCTGATCGCGGCGTGCTGGCGACGCTCGTGCCCGCGCTGCAAAAGATGCAGGACTCGCTCTTCAACATCGAAAAAAAGGTGGACGCCATCGCCGCCGACACGACGCAGATCAAAGCAACGACGACTGAGATCAAGGCGACAACCACGGACATCAAGACCACGACGACCGAGATCAAAGCGGACACCACGGCGATGCGCGAGCAGACGGCGCAGGTATCGGCAAAGCTCGATGATCTGGCGAAGCTCTTTGAGGAAGCATCAAAGCGCGACGGCATCATTCCCAATCCGCAGACGCCCGCCGAGCACTATCACAATGCGCGCTTCGCCGAGGTGAAGGCGGATTTCGCCACGGCGCGGAAAAGCTACAACGCCTTCCTCGCATCGGGCGTGGAGTTCATCGATCCCTATCTGGCTTACACTGACATGCTGAAAGTGCAGGATGGCGTTGAGGGCGCGCGTGAGGTGGCGGCCGCACTGCGCAAGAGCAACACCACTCTGTCACTGGAGGCCGCGTCCGCGCTGATGCTGCCGAAGGCGCAGCGCGTCCCTGCTTTGGAGGAGCTGGCGAAAAAGGCGCCCGAGTTCGCGCCCGCCGTCTATCTTTTGAGCCGCGAATTTTCCGCCGAGAAGCTGGGCGACCAGACCATCGCCGACAAAAACGCGGAGAAGAAATGGCTGGATGGTTTTCGCTCGCTCAATGACGAGGGCAAGTTTCAAAAGTATGTGCTCGACAAGAAGGAGGGAAAGAAATGGCTCGACGATGTGGAGGCCCGCGCGGCCAGACTGGCGGCGATGCCCTCGGCCATTTTGAAAAACCCGGTCACGCTCACCGCGATGAACACCAATGACGGCTGGATGCTGACGTTTGGCTTTGCTGACTACAAGATCAAAAAGATCGAGTGGCGTACCGAGGGTGCTGCTGATTTCAAAGACACGGGACTATCAACCATCACAAACTCGCAGACGGGCCTGCCGATGCCAGTCATGTCAGTCTCCGCAGGCAAGCTGGCTCCCGGTGATCACGCACTGGAGGTGCGCTATGTGGACATGGCCGACCAGATGAACGGCCCATACAAGGTGAGCTTCAACACCGATGCCACGACGCTAGCCTTTGGGAAACAGGTGCTCGGCTCCATGAGCGGCTCCTGGATCATGCTGCGCAATTATGAGGGCAAGCTGCTCTGCTATTTCACCACGCTGCTAAGCTACAGGAACGCGCTGAAGACCATCCGCTACTCATTGGACAGCGACGCGCTGGACAAGACTTTCCCTTTCAAGCAGCCCAAGCCTGGCAAGGCTGCCAACGAGATCGACACCAGCGACACGATCTATATAACGCTGCCGAACAAGACGCAGTTCGTGATGGTGCA
The DNA here is from genome assembly GCA_031425215.1 of Verrucomicrobiaceae bacterium. GTDB lineage: Bacteria > Verrucomicrobiota > Verrucomicrobiia > Verrucomicrobiales > Verrucomicrobiaceae > JANPIW01. The sequence continues at coordinate 860 of JANPIW010000256.1, read as the reverse complement.
GTTGGAGTATTCAGACGGCACGATGTCGGAGGTGAAGAAGTTCTCGAAGTAGATCACCTGGTCTCGTTGTTCTCCACCACGTTTTTCGGCGTATCCATCGCGACGCTGATGGCCGTGCCGCGAGTTTTCACGAAGAGATTGTTCTCGATGCGGTTGTTCTCGTTGAGGCCGGGTTGCTTGCACCAGCGCCAGAGATTGACGCCCGTTTTGCATTCGCGGATCTCGTTCGCTCTCACGGTGCAGTCGGTGGCGTCGTTCAACTCCACGCCGACGAGACTGCGGGCGATATGGTTGTGGCGCACGAGGGTTTTGATCGTGAAGTGATCGAGATCGACGGCCTCGTCCGTGGTGTCCATGATCGTGCAGTCCGCGATCTCGGAGTCGGCCACGGAATAGAACGCGATGCCGCGGCCGTGACAGTTCTGGATGATGCAGCGCGAGACGCTGATGCCCGCGATGCGCGGTGCGGTCGGCCCTTTCTCGTAGGTGTAAGCTCCTGTTGCAAAGATGCCGCAGAGCTGCGCATGGCCGCGCACGGATGGATCAGTAGCGATGCGTCCGCCGTCGAGCGTTAGCTTTTCGATGCTCACGCCTTCACTCGCGCCGCGAATCTCGATGAGATTCGGAGCGTCGGCGTCCCGGATGAACGCACTGGCGGGGATGAGAAACTTGAGCGGCTTTTCCAAGATGATGGTGTCGCCGTCCACCGCCTTCACAATGGCAAGCACATAGGGCTTTGGCTTCTTTGTGAAGCTGTCGATCTCGCCTTCAGCCTCAATGTGGAGCTGCATTTTCGGCACGAGATTCTGGTGGCGCTTGGTCGTGATACGATCACTGCCTGCTGCTGTCACGGCTGCTGT
>JANPIW010000255.1:0-3572 GCA_031425215.1 Verrucomicrobiaceae bacterium | reverse complement strand
CACGCACTCTGCCCCGATAGGGTGCCTTGATCGTGGTGCGCTCGAGATCACGCCGCGCTTTCACGACGGCAGCCTCGGCGGCTTTGATCCGCGCCGCCGCGCTGTCGAGCTGTGGTTTGCGCACGGCTAGCTCGGAGGGTTTTTCTCCTGCGGCGAGCTTCTGCCAGTCGCGCACGGCTTGATCGGCCTTGGCCTGCTCGCTGGCGAGCATCATCTTCGCATCAGCGACGACGGCCTCGGATTGTGACACAGCAGCCTCATAGTCCGCAGGGTCGATCTCAAGCAAGGTCTCACCTTCATCGAAGACTTCACCCGCATCAAACTTCGGGGACACTTTAATGACGCGGCCCGCAACCTCGCTCGCGATGACGGTGAGCTTCTCCGGCTCGATCATGCCTTGCGATGCGAGGGAGAGCTTCACATCGCCAGCCTTCACGGTGATGACCTCGACCGATTGCACCATGCGCGGCGCCTCAACTTTCGGAGCCTCGGCTTTGTTTTTCATCATCACAAAAAACGCGCCCCCGGCTCCGGCGAGGATGGCGAGCGGCAGGATGATTTTGAGCAGCATTTTCATCGTCAGTCCTTTTCAAAGAGTGATTTCAGCACCGGTCTCGAGGGCCGCACACTCGTCGCGGGCGGCTCACGGCCCGGCACGGTGTGGACGGTAAAATCACCGCCGAGCGCAAGGTGGAGATCGACGCGGATTTCGAGACGCAGGCGGCGCACGGCAAACCACTGCGTGCGCGCTTGAATCATGCGATTCTGAGCGGCGAGGACAGTGAGCATGTCGCCCACGCCGTCGCGGTAGTCGGCGCGCGCGGATTTGTCTGCGTCCTCAGCGAGACGCGCGGCCTCGCTGATGGCGGCCTCGCGTTGCGAGAGGAAGCGCTCGCTGATGAGCGCGGTCTCGACCTCGCCGAAGGCTTTGAGCACGGTCTGCTGGAGTGTGACGAGCGCCTCGCGCTGCTCTGCGTAGCGCACATCGGACTCCGCTTGGATCGCGCCGGCGGCGAAGATGGGCTGCACGGCATTGCCCGCGAGCTGCCAGACGCCAAAGTCGCTGCTGATGATTTTCGAGAGATCATCGCTGGCGTAGCCGGTGTTCGCTATGAGCGCGATGCGCGGGAAAAGGGCGCGCTTCGCCTCGGTGAGACGCTTGCCCTGCGCGGCGTAGCGGCGCTCGGCGGCGAGGATGTCGGGCCTGCGCTGCAAAAGCTCGGAGGGCAGACCGACAGGCGGATTCGATGGCACGTCAGGCAGCGCGCCGTTGCTCTTCAACTCTCCCGAAGGATAACGGCCGATCAGAATCTCCAGCGCGCGCGACGCGGCGGCGACCTGCTGTTTTCTCTCGGCCACACTCGCGCTCGCCGCGGCGACGTCAGTCTCCGCAAGTCGTAGCTGAGCACCGACACCGCCAGCCTCTTGATTGCCGGCTTTGAATCGCTCCGTCACAGCCTTGGAGGTGTCCTCATATATTTTGCGCGCATCCTCCGCCAGCGCGACCTGACGCTGCGCCTCGATGAGCGCGAACCAGCTCTTTGCCACACGCGCGGCGATGGACGTGCGCGCGGCCTGTGCGTCCAGCTCGGCGGCTTCGAGAAAACCGCGCGCGGCGGATTTCCCGGCGGCGATGCGGCCCCAGACATCGGCCTCCCATTTGATGTCGAGCGTGAGATCGAAGCTGTTGCTCTGACTGGAAAGCACGCCGCCCTCCGAGCCGCCCGTGCCGCCGCCGATGGGAAAGCCGATGAAATTCCGCTTCGAGCGCGATCCATTGAAGGTGAGATCAGACGACGGATTGCCCGCCGCTCCTGCAGCGCGCGCCTGACCGCGCGCTTTCTCGATGCGCGCGGCGGCGAGCTGGAGATCGTAATTGTTCGCCAGCGCCTCATCGACGAGCGCGCTGAGCTTCGCATCCCGGAAACGACGCACCCAGTCCGAGTCCACACCTGCCCTGCCCTCTTTGGTCGCGCTCCATTGTCCGGGCACATCCGTCACCGCCTTGCTCATTTTCGATGGCGGAGAAACAGCGGCGCAGCTCGCGAGCAGCACCAGCGCGCCCGCGAGAATGACGAGGCGCGCGGCTTTGCTGACGCGACGTCTTAACTTTGAGCCTCGTGACGCAACGGGCTTGTGGTGGAATCCGGCGGCGCAGAACTCGACGAGCCGGTCGAGGATTTCATCGCTGGTCACATCGCGAATCAAGCCTTTGGAGAGCCGCTGCAGCATCTCCGCGTGAACGAGCGTCTGGATGAGCGCGCCGATGGTGAAGTTCAGCCGCCAGAGTGTGGCGACGGGATCAAGGCCGGGCGCTTGTTTGCGCAAGGCGGCGCCGAACTTGGTCACGACCTTTTCCAGCAGCGGCAGCGTGGATTCCGGCAGAAGGTGCATGCGGTCGCTCATGCAGCGGCCCATGAGCTTGAAGAAAAGCATCTCGGAGAGATCCGTGCGCCCCACCTGCGTGACGACGGGCGTCAGGAAGGCGCGCAGGATGATCTCGATGGCAGGACCGCGCGCGCCCGCGTCTTTCTCGGCGGCGGCGAGGAGGGCGAGCCGCTCCTCGTTGATGGGATTGAGAGCGCGCTCGATGATGCAGCCGATGAGCGCCTCGCGTGAGCCGAAATGGTAGTTCACCGCCGCAAGATTCGCGCCCGCAGCCTGGGTGAGATCGCGCAGCGAGACGTTTTCAAAACCGCGCACGGCAAAAAGCTCCTCCGCCTTGTCGAGGAGGCGTTCGCGGGTGCGTGAGTCAGGAATGGAAGTTGCGGCAGGCATTCAAACGTTTGTTTGAAACGGGCGTTTTATCGCCTGAGGGACGCAGGCTGGCAAGGGGTTTCTGCGCGCATGGAGTGAGGGCTTCCAGCCCTCATCCCGCATTTCAGGGCTGGAAGCCCTCACTCCTTGATGCAAAAAAGCGGGATGCCATTGCTGGCATCCCGCTCTTGTTTTGAGTTAGCTCGTTGTGTCAGGATCAGACTCCGGTGTCTTTCTTCGGAGCTTCGCCTTCGCCTTCTGGACGCGGACGGCCTGTGCCGCCTTCCTCTGAGGGGGGACGACGGAAGCCGCCTTCACCACCACCGCCGGGTCCACCCGGGCCGCCTTGACCGCCGGGGCGCATGCCCTGGCCGCCTGGGCCGCCCTGACCGCCGCGTCCGCCCATCATGGAGCGCATTTTCTCTGCGGCGGTTTTGAGTTCGTCCTTCGTGATCTTGCCATCGGTGTTGGCATCCATCATTTTGAAGCGGCCTTCGATTTCATTCTTTTGAGGCTCGGTGAACTCCGCGACGTCGATGCCGCCGTCCGTGTTCTTGTCGAGCTTGCCGAAAGTTTCATCGGTATTCATGAGCATGGCGCCCATGCTGCCTTGACCGCGACCGCCGCCCATGCCGCCACCAGGACCGCCTTGGCCTGGGCCGCCGGGAGGGCCGCCTTGCCCTGGGCCGCCAGGAGGGCCGCCTTGTGGACCGCCGGGAGGACCACCTTGAGGTCCGCCCTGTCCCTCACCACTCGGGGGACGACGAAAGCCGCCCTCGCCACCAGGCTGGCCGCCTTCACCACCAGGACGACGC
>JANPIW010000254.1:0-18594 GCA_031425215.1 Verrucomicrobiaceae bacterium | reverse complement strand
CATCCACGTCGTCTTCGCCACAGGCGGATTCAATTTCTTGCGCGCCTGCACCTCGCGGATCAGCGCCATCAGCTTTTCATTAACAACCTCGGTCTTCATGCGCCGAGTCTGCCATACCCACCCAGGCATTGCAAACCTGACAACAACCGCCACCAAGCCGTGCATTGCAGGCGAAACACTCTCGATTGCAATTCCACCTCACCCATAAATTGGTCCTGTAGCTTTGCCAAACTTCCCCTTGCCATCCAGGTCATCTGTGGAAATGTCGCGCCCTCAAAAACAAGACCAACACGCCGGGCATTCTGTCCGGCATCTGACCCCATCCCATGAGCGACACCGCCACCATCGAACCGCAAGCATTCAAACTTCACCCCACTGACACCGGCAGCGCCGACGTGCAAGTGGTGCTCCTGACCGAGCGCATCAATTACCTGACGGGCCACCTCGGCAAGCACGTCAAAGACCATTCCACCCGCCGTGGCCTCCTCAAAATGGTCGCACGCCGCCGGAAGCTTCTTGATTACTTGAAGCTGACCGCCACACCGCGCTACACGAAGCTCATCCAGAGCCTCGGTCTGCGCCGATAGACTTTCCGCGAGGGGGTGATGCCGCAAAGCATCGCCCCTTTTGCTTTGGAGGGCTGAGTTTGCGGTCGTTTGCAATGGTTTCCCGTTGTTTGCGATTGTTTCAAATGCGCCCCCGTCGCTGACTCCAGCACACTCCACGCGCAAGGCGTTGTTCCGGCAAACCACTGCCAACCATTGCAAACAACGGCAAACAACCGCCAACGCGCCCGCTCCTTTCCCAAACAAGAACCAAACCAAGAAGAACACAGAACCCATATGGCCATACATACCGCCAACATCGCCCTGGCTCAGGGCAGCATCGAAATCCAGACCGGCAAACTTGCCAAGCTCGCTGACGGCGCCGTCACCGTGCGTCTGGGTGACACCGTCGTCATCGTCACCGCCGTCTCCGCCACCAAACTCAAGGACGGGCAGGACTGGTTTCCGCTCTCCGTCGAGTACAAAGAAAAAGCATCCGCCGCAGGCAAGTTCCCCGGCGGTTACTTCAAGCGCGAAGGCCGCCCCACGGAAAAGGAAATCCTCACCTGCCGCATGACCGACAGGCCGTTGCGCCCGCTCTTCCCCAAGGGCTACCTCTACGACACCCAGATCGTCGCCATCCTCCTCAGCGCTGACGGCGAGAACGACCCGGACATCCTCGCGATGAACGGCGCTTCCGCCGCCCTCTGCGTCTCTGACATCCCCTTCGCCGGCCCCATCGGCGCGGTGCGCATCGGCCGCATCAATGGCGAGTTCATCGTCAATCCCACCCAGACCCAGCGTCTCGATAGCGACCTCGATCTCGTTTATGTTGGCAACAAAACCGACGTCATCATGATCGAAGGCGCCGCCAACGAGTTGCCTGAGGCCGAGTTCATCAAGGCGCTGCATTTCGCCCAAAGCCAGGTCACACATCTCGTCGCCGCGCAGGAAGACCTCCGCGCCAAAGCCGGCAAAGAGAAACGCGAAATGCCCCTCATGCTCGTGAAGGACGAACTCCTCGAGGTGGCCTACGCCATCGCAGGCGACCGCATCGAAGCCGCTCTTTACACCCCGAGCAAAGTCGCCCGCGGCAAAGCCGTCGGCGGTTTGAAGGACGAAGTCGAAGCCGCCATCAAAGCCAAGTTCCCCGAGGCCACCGGCTTCGAGATCAGCCAGGCCTTCGATTACCTCCAGAAGAAAGCCTTCCGCGTTTCCATCCTCGACAAAAAGCATCGCTGCGACGGCCGCGGTGTTGACCAGCTCCGCCAGCTCTCTGGCGAAGTGTCCGTGCTGCCCCGCACCCACGGCTCCGCGCTCTTTGCACGCGGCGAGACACAGGCCCTCTCCATCGCCACACTCGCGCCCGTCGATGAAGCCCAGGAAATGGACACCTACGCAGGCGGCCCCGAGTCGAAGCGCTTCATCCTTCACTACAACTTCCCTCCCTTCTCCGTCGGCGAGACCGGACGCTTCGGCGGCCAGAACCGCCGCGAGATCGGCCACGGCGCGCTCGCTGAGCGCTCCATCGAGCCAGTCATCCCGCCGCAGTCCAACTTCCCCTACGCCATCCGCGTCAGCAGCGAGGTCATGGAATCCAACGGCTCCACCTCAATGGCCTCCGTGTGCTCCGGCGTCATGGCCCTCCTCGACGCAGGCGTGCCGCTCATCCGTCCCGTCGCCGGCATCTCCGTCGGCCTCGTTTCGGAATCCGACGACGCTGGCAAAATGGGCCGCTACCTCACCATGCTCGACATCATCGGCAGCGAGGATCACTTCGGCGACATGGACTTCAAACTCTGCGGCACCAGCGAAGGCGTCACCGGCTATCAGCTCGACCTCAAGCTCCCCGGCATCCCGCTCGCGCTCCTTGAAGAAGGCATCGCCAAAGCCAAAACCGGCCGCACCGAAATCCTCCGCGTCATGGCCGAGTCCATCAGCGAAGTGAAACCCCTCAGCCCGCATGCCCCGCGCATCGAGATCATCAAGATCAACCCCGAGAAGATCGGCGAACTCATCGGCCCCGGCGGCAAAAACATCAAAGCCATCCAGGCCGAGAGCGGCGCCGAGATCAGCATTGAGGACGACGGCACCGTGTTCGTGTACGCCAGCCGCAAGGAAGGCCTCGAGCGCGCCATCGAGATGATCAGCGGCGTCAGCGCCGAAGTCGAGATCGGCAAGGTGTACACCGGCAAGGTCGTCTCCACCAAGGAGTTCGGCGCCTTCATGCGCCTCTTCGGCAACAAAGACGGCCTCATCCACATCAGCGAGCTGGCCGACTTCCGCGTCAACAAGACCGAGGACGTCGTCAAGATCGGCGACCTCGTCACGGCGAAGTGCATCGGCATCGACGACAAAGGCCGCGTGAAAATGAGCCGCAAAGCCGCGATGAAGGAAGCCGACGTGAAAGCGAAGGAGCAGGCGTGATGAAGTAAGAAGTGCTCAGTGCGAAGTGCTCAGTCCTGACGAGCTGCTTCCAGCACTGGGCACTGAGAATTGAGCACTTGTTATCCCCCGAAGGCCCCGCAGCGATGCGGGGCCTTTTTGTTGGGTTGCCGTGATGTGCCACAACCTGCGCTTGCCAAGCGCCGCGTGCATGGGCAACATATTGCCCGATGAATGAGGCGGTCCAATCCAGTCACTTCACGGGCGGCGGGCCGGATGTGTCAGCAGTGACCGCGCCCGTGCATGACACGGTGTGGGAGGGCTGGCTCCACCAGCTCGTGCAGTTCAAGGCCGTTCACGGGCATTGCTTCGTGCCGCTTCGCTGCCCAGAGAACCCCCGTCTCGGTGCCTGGCTCGCGGAGCAGACGGAGCATTTTCATCAAGGCCGCCTGCCGCCGGAGCGCCAGCGCGCGCTCGAAGCGCTGGGCTACGAGTGGGATTTCCATGAGCAGCGGGACAGCGCACGCCGCGACGCGGACCGGCGCTGGGAGGAGCAGTTCGCGAAACTGCTGGCCTTCAAGGCAGAGCACGGTCACTGCGAGGTGCCCACCCGGTGGAAGGAGAATCCCACCCTGGCCAACTGGGTCATCAATCAGCGCTGTTTGCACAAGCGGAACCGCGTGTCCCCGGAGCGCGTCGAGCGTCTGGAGCAGGCGGGCTTTCTCTGGAGGTCCAGCAAGCTCCACTTCGAGCACGGCTGGGAGGGCCGCTTCGCGGAGCTGGTGGCCTTCAAGGAACGGCACGGGCACCTGCGTATCACGCTCAAAAGTCAGTCCTCTCCCGGCTTCATGCACTGGCGCGACAACCAGCGCATCAACCGGCGCAACGGCACCCTCACCCCGGAGCGTCAGGCGCGGCTCGATGCCATCGGCTTCGAGTGGGAGTGTCCGGTGCGCCCGCCGGTTAACGACGAGCCTCTTTACAAGGCGCTCTGGAACCTGCGCTTCGATCAACTCATGGCCTATCAGGCGGAGCGCGGTCACTGCCAGGTGCCGAAGGGATGGCAGGACAACCCGTCTCTGGCCAAGTGGGTAAGCACCCAGCGCGAGCATTATCAGCACCACCGCCTGCCCCCGGAGCGGCAGGCACGCCTGGAGCAGATCGGCTTCGAATGGCGGGCCTCCAAGCCCCACTACCGGGCGGGATGGAAGGGCCGCTTCGCCGAGCTGGTGGCCTTCAAAGAGCGGCACGGCCATCTCCACGTCACGGGCAAGAACCAGACCTCCCCCGGTCTCAAGCATTGGCGCGACAACCAGCGCCTCCGGCGCCGCTCCGGCGTCATGCCGCTGGAGCAACAGGCGCGGCTTGATGCCATCGGCTTCGAGTGGCTGTGTCCGGGGCGTCCGCCCGTGAGCATGGAAGTGTACAACGAGCAGCGCTGGGAGGCCAAGTTTGCCCGGCTCCTCGCCTTCAAAACGGCCTACGGTCACTGCCAGGTACCCAGCTCCTGGCAGGCGGACCCCGGCCTTGCCAAATGGGTGCAGCGCCAGCGGCTCCTGCACCATGGCAAGGCCAAAGACGAGGCGCCCCTGCGCCCGGAACGCGCCGCCCGCCTGGAGGCCGTCGGCTTCACCTGGCAGTCCACCATGCTCTACTATGGGCAGGGCTGGGAGGGCCGCTTCGCCCAGCTCGTCGCCTTCAAAGAGCAGCACGGACATCTCCTCATCACCAAGACCAACCAGAAACATCCCGGCCTGCTCCACTGGCGTGACAACCAGCGCCTCCGGCTCCGGGACGGCACCATGCCCCCGGAGCAAAAGGCACGGCTCGACGCGCTGGGCTTTGACTGGACCAGCCCCGGCAGCCCCCGCGCCCGCCATCCCGCCCCGTGGGACGAGTGCTGCGCCCGCCTCACCGCCTTCTGGCAGGAGCACGGGCACATTGAGGACGCGGCCCTCGCCGCCGCCGATCCCGTGCTGGCCGATTGGGTTCGGCGGCAGCGCGTGGCCCACGCCCTGGGTGCGCTGTCCCTCTCGGAGGTGCAGCGCCTCGACGCGCTGCGCATCTCCTGGGCCACACCCGAGGAGCGGCATTGGCAGGCGCGCCACGCCCAGCTCGCCGCCTGGCAGACCGTCCACGGGCACTGCCATGTTCCCAGGCAGGATCCCTCTGCGCCCGCCGGTCTGGCCAGTTGGCTCCAAGATCAGCGCGCCAAGCTCCGCAAGGGCACCCTCATCGCGCCTCATCAACGGCAGTTGGACACCCTCGGCTGGTTGCTTCCGAAGCCGGCCGTCGTAGCCGCTCCGCGTGCCGTGGCCGCGCCCGTTTGGGATCTGCGCCTCACCCAGCTCGCCGCCTTCAAGGAACTGCACGGCCATCTCCGCATCACCAGGCGGAATCAGACCGCCCCCGGCCTCGCCCAGTGGTGTGGCAGCCAGCGCTCGCTGCGGCGGCAGGACCGGCTCCGGCCCGAGCGGACAGCCCGGCTCGACGCCCTCGGCTTTGCCTGGGAGCCGCCGCCCGCGCCGCCCGCTCCGCCACCCCGCCCCGGCATCTGGGACCAGCGCTTTGAGGAGCTGCGCGCCTTTCTCCAGGCCCACGGTCACACGCGCATCCCGAAGCCCAGCGTCGCGCACCAGCGCTTGCGCGGCTGGGTGGTGGCGCAGCGCGTCTATCAGCGCCGGGGCACTCTGCGGCCCGACCACCAGGAGCGCCTCGCTGCCCTTGGCTTCGATTGGAACCCTGGCGCCCCCGGGCGCCCGCGCTCCTCCGGCACCGTGGGCACCCCCATGAGCTGGGACGAGCACTTCGAGCGCCTCCGCGCCTTCCACGCCCAGCACGGGCATACCCGCGTCCCGCGCGCGCCCCGCACCCCGCTCGACCTCGGCGAATGGGCGAACCGTCAGCGCAGCCTCCACCGCACCGGCCAGTTGCTCCCCGAGCGGGCACGCCGCCTGGAGGAGATCGGCTTCCTCTTTCAGTTGCGCGGCCCGCGCCACCGGGATGGCTTCGCGGCGCAACCTGGAGACTCCAGCTCCGAGCAGCGCTACGCCGAGCTGCTGGCCTTCAACGCCCAGCACGGCCATGCCGATGTGCCGACCAAATACCCGCCGAATCCCAAGCTCGGCAACTGGGTGTCCAACACTCGCATCAGCCGCAAGAAAGGCCAGCTCAGCCCCGCCCGCATCGCCCAGCTCGACGCCCTCGGCTTCCTCTGGGTCCGTGGCCGCTCCGCATCTCACAACGCAGACTTTTGGGAGCGCCGCTACGCTGAGCTGATCGTCTTTAAAGAGCAGCACGGCCACCCCAACGTCCCCTCCTCCTACCAGGCCAATCCCGGCCTCGCCCGATGGGTCACCTCCCAGCGCGTCCGCCATCGTCAAGGCCGCATCACCGACGAGCGAAAGCAGAAACTCACCGCCATCGGTCTGCGCTGGACCCCGCCGCGTCTCACCCCCAAGAACCGCTCTTGGGAGCAACGCCTCCGCGACCTCGCCCTTTTTAAGCAACGCCATGGTCACCCCCATTTATCCGATGGCGACACCGGCTACACCCGACTGAACACCTGGCTCAAGGGCCAACGCGTCCTCCATCACCATCGCCAGCTCCCCCAGGACAAGGTGGACAAGCTCAGCGCCATCGGCATCGCCTGGAACGGTCTCGACGGCCTCTGGGAGCGCACCCTGCTGCAATGGCGGGCCGTGGCGGGCAGATACCCCATCCGCCACATACCGGTGCTGCAGAACAGCGATCGCCCCCTCGCCCTGTGGGAGGCGCATCAGCGCAAACTCTACAACAGTGGGCGCCTCAGAGCCGACCGCATCTCCATGCTCAAAGACGCCAGCTTTCTCTGGGATGTCCCCCCTGACGTGCCTGAACCCATTCCCAGCCGCCGCCGCCTCCCTCGAAAGAAGTAACGCCACACCAAGGAAGAGGCGGAGCACGAGGAAGTCCAAGCCCGCCATGCCCCGCCCGTGGCCCAGGGCGATCTGGCCCTTGCCCTGCGCAGTTTCACCGAGAGCAAGACCATCCGCGAACGCCTCTCCGCCAGCCGCCCCGCCCATGCTGCGTGGCAGCGCGACCTGTGGGTGAGCTACGGGGAAGCGGGCGGATCACAGCGAGAAGAGCGCCACGCCGCCGACGCCCAAGGCTGGTGGAAGACGGCGTATGACCCGCTGGCGGGGATGAACTTTGATCGCACCACTACGACCGCTTGCGCGTGAGCATGATCTCGTTGCCCTCGGTGTCGGCGCACATGGCGAGGTGGGGCGGCTCGTTGTCCTCGGGTTGTGGTTCGCGGGTGAGCTGGCCTCCGGCGGCTACGATCTCGGCGGCGCCTGCGATGACATCGGGCACTTGAAAGCTGAGTCCCGTCCAGGTGCGCTTCCCTTCCCCGCCGCCGTGGATGCCAATGATGCCGTCACAAATCGCCACCTCGCTGATGATGTCGTTTTTTTTGATCACGGTGCCACCGAGGACGCGCGTGTAAAAATCCACCGCGCGGCTCATGTCGGCCGCCCAGATGATGTATTTGAGTCGTTCTACTTTCATGTTGGAATGTCGGGTTATTTTTTCCGGCCAACGCCGAACTGGTCGCCAGTGGCGTGGAGTTTGGGGCCGAGGAACTGGATCTCTAGCATCTTCTCGCTCTGCACGGCGGCGCCTTTTTCATCTTTGAGTTCGCCGATGATCTTTTTCTTCGCGGTGTCAATGATCTCGCCGGTGGAAGGATACGCGGTTTTGCCGTCGATGCTGAAGGTGACCCAGCCGGGTTCATCTTTGAGCAGGATGGAGCCGGAGGGTTTGGGCGGGAGCTTGGTGATGTCAAAGATGTGAAGGCGCTTGTTATGCGCATCGCAGAGCCAGGCTTGTTTTTCATCGGGAGTGATGCCGATGCCGTGGCTGGGACAGCCGTGACGGAGCACGGGGCCTTTCTTGAATCCTTTGACCTCAACGCGGTGGAGCATCTTGCCGCCGCGCAAATCGCCGATCTCGAAACCGAGCAGGTCATTGACGCAGCAAAACGCGAGCGTACTCGCGCCATTCACCGTGAAGGGCCGCACGGGCGCGCTGAACGGGCCAATGTCGCGCACGATGCGGTGTGTGCGTGCGTCGGCGACGCGGAGAATCGGAGAGCCGAGGCCCGCGAGGTAGCACTCGGCGCCGTCGAGGGAGAAGACGGTGTTGTGCGCTTTGGACTTGGGTTCGAGGCGCGTGATGATGTCGCCGCTGAGCGCGTCGATGACATGCCAGTGATCTTTCTCCAAGGAAGGCAGGTAAATGACTTTGCCGTCGGGCGATATGGACATGCGATCACACCCGCCCTCGTAATCGCGCTCCCACAAGAATTTGTCGGTGAGCAGATCGAGGCACTGGAGGGAGCGGATGGAGCTGACGTAGAGCCGTCCAGTTGTGGCGCTGGCGCAGATTCCTTTTACGTTGAGCGGCTTGCCCGTGGTATCGAGTCCCTTCATCGGGATGCGACGCAGAAAGCGATGCTCAGCGCCCATGTCAAAAACGAGCACCCCGTGGCCGCCGTATTCGAGGTAGTTCCGCACACCAGGCGCGGCGACGTAGAGATGGCGGTGCAGGACTTGCGCGCGCACCTCACCGCATAGCGAGACGATGAAAATGACGAGTGCCGGGAGGAGATGGGGAAGTTTCATGCCGACATCACATCAAACAGGCGGCGCGAAGGCAAGCTTTTCGTGCGCCCGAATTACTTTCGACTGAAAATCACACGCAAGGGTTTCGTTCCAGGCGCTGACGTGTATGACTAGCGTCCTTGTTGCCCCGCATTAAAAAATGAATTCCGAATCTGAATCGACAGCCGCCGCGCCTCCTGCTGATCCGATCCTCTACCGTCCAAACGTGGCGGCAATCTTGTCGCGCGAGGACGGCAGCATTCTGATCGCGGAGCGCGTGACCTTTCGCGGCTCGTGGCAGTTTCCGCAGGGCGGTGTGGATGATGGCGAGTCGATGGAGGCCGCGCTCTATCGCGAGGTGGAGGAGGAGGTCGGCGTGAGCCGTGAAAGGATTCGCGTCATCTCGCAGCGCGGAGGCTATCGCTACGCGTTCCCGAAGGGCCGGCTCAAGTACGGCATCTACGGCGGGCAGGAGCAGACGTACTTTTTCTGCCGCTTTCTTGGCACGGACATGGACATCGATTTGAAGCGGCACAACCAAGAGTTCTCAGACTGGAAATGGATCATGCCGGCTGAGTTCCGTCTCGAATGGCTGCCGCGTTTCAAGAAGCCGGTGTATCGCGCCGTGTTCAGGGATTTCTTCGCGGTGGAGCTGGAGCAGTAGAACCCGGGTCATGGCAAGGAAGGAACCCAACATCTCCTGGACCGCATTCGGCATCGTCGCGCTCGTCGCGCTGGTGCTGGCCGCAAACTTCCGCTTTCCCTATCTCGACAAGCGCCCGATGCACACGGACGAGGCCATCCTCGCGGTGAAGTACTCCGAGTTCGCGGAGACAGGTCACTTCAAATACGACCCGCGTGACTACCACGGCCCCGGTCTGCATCACATCACGCGCGCAGTCTCGGCCGTCATGCGGTGGGGCGTGGGTGATCTCACGGATGCGCGCCTGCGCACTGTCACGGCGTTGTGCGGCATGATGTTGCTGCTCGTCGGCCTGCTCGCTGTCGATGGACTCGGCCGCTTGGGAACGGCGCTGGGGATGCTGCTCATCGCCGTCTCGCCGATGCAGGTTTTTTACAGCCGCTACTTCATCATGGAGATCCCGTTCGTGCTCGGCATCGCCGTGTTTCTCGTGGCGCTGTGGCGGTTCTCGCAATCGAAAGGCACCGCGTGGCTGCTGCTTGCGGGTGTGGCCCTCGGGATGCAGCACGCGACAAAGGAAACCTTTGTGCTCAGCCTCGGCGCGACACTTTGCGGATGGATCGCGGCGCGAGTCGTGGTGGGCGGGTTCTCGCCGCGACCCGATGGACGGCTCAGCATCTCGCGCGACAAAAAAGGCGTGGCACTGCCCTGGCTCTGGGTGCTCGTTCCGGCGGTGATCGTGTCAGTGACTTTGTTCTCGTCATTCTTCAAAGACTGGGCCGCCGTGCGCGACAGCGTGCTGACATACGGCCACTACCTCGGCCGCAGCGAAGGCGTGGGCCATGAGAAGCCGTGGCACTACTACCTCACGCTGATCTTCTGGCGCAAAGACGGGCTGACATGGAGTGAGGGCCTCATCGGCGGCCTCGGTGTCATCGGGATGCTCCACGCCTTTCTCGGCACGCATCGCGATCCCGCGCGACAGGCGTTTCTTGTTTTCCTGAGCATCTACACGCTCGCGCTCTTCACCGTGTATTCGATCCTCGGTTACAAGACGCCGTGGTCCATCCTCGGCGCGCAACACACGCTCGTGCTCCTCGCCGGCGTGGGCGCGGCGGCCATCTGGCATTTCGCGGAGGGCAGGATCATGCGGGTCGTGCTGGCCTTGTTGTTTGCGGCGGGCGCATGGCATTTGAGCAAGCAGACCTCCCTCTCCATCCACGACTACCGCGCTGATCCGCGCAATCCGTATGTCTATTCGCATACCTCGGGGAAGTTCCCCGATCTCGTGCTGATGATCGAGCGCCTCTCGCGGTTGCGGCCAGACACGTTCTCCATGCAGGTGATCAATCGTGACAATGGCTGGCCCATGCCGTGGTATCTGCGCAGCATGAAAAACATCGGCTACCAGATCGACACGCCACCCGCGCTCGACGCGCCGGTCATTCTCGTCGATGTCGAAAAACAAGCCGAGGTCGAGGCGCGGCTCGGGGGCAAAGCGTACGATTCATCCGGCATCTACGGCCTGCGGCCGAATGTGAACATGACCATGTTCGTCGAGAAAACACTTTGGGATCAATTCCGCGTGTCGATGAACGCGCTGCCCGCCATGCATGAGTAATCACTTCCGCTTCCGGCATGAGGCCATGGCGACGGTGTTTGAGATCACCATCGCGCAGCCTGACGTGGACGAGAGTTACGCGGGCAGTGTGGCGGACGCCGTCTTCGCCGAGGTGGACCGGCTTGAGGAGGAACTCAGCCGCTTCAAATCCACGTCGGACATTTATCGCATCAGCCTTTTGAAATCAGGCGAGTCCGCCACCGTCGGCATGGCCGCGTGGGATTGCCTCATGCTGGCGAAAACCGTTCACGCG
Organism: Verrucomicrobiaceae bacterium; assembly: GCA_031425215.1. Classification (GTDB taxonomy): domain Bacteria; phylum Verrucomicrobiota; class Verrucomicrobiia; order Verrucomicrobiales; family Verrucomicrobiaceae; genus JANPIW01. The sequence goes on along the minus strand of JANPIW010000254.1, from coordinate 7,502 downwards.
GAAACCGGCGGCGCATTCGATGTCACCGTCGGACCGCTCATGAATCTCTGGCGCAATCAAGACGGCTCGCCGCGTCAGCCTGATGAGGACGAGATCGCGTGGGCGCGCGAAAATGTGGGAACGCAGCGCTTTGATCTCCAGCCCGACGGCCTGCGCGTCATCGCTCATGCTGACGACATCATCTATGATCTCGGCGCGGTGGGAAAGGGTTACGCGCTCGACCAGGCCGTGGAGATTCTCGAAGACTGGAGCGTTCGGCATGCGCTGCTGAACGCCGGAGACAGCACCATCCTCGGCCTCGGCGCGCCGGAGGGTGATCCTGGCTGGATCGTCACGCTCGGCGGCGATCAGGCGCGCACCGTCTGCCTCAGAGATCGCGCGATCAGCAGCAGCGGATTCGCAGTCAAAGGCGCGCACATAATGAATCCGCGCACCATGCGCCCCGTGCCCGTTCGCGAAGGCCGCACCTTTGTCGTGGCGCCGACAGCAGCGCTCTCGGACGCGCTCTCCACCTCCTTCATGATCATGACGCCGGAGGAGATCAAAGCGCTGTGCGCGAATTTCCCCGGCGTGGAGGCCATTGAGTTTTGACAGGGCTGAGCGCCCAACCTCCCTCCGCAGCACCAATGCCGCCTTGCTCATTCCCCCGGCGTTCGTTTATGCTGCGCAAAATCTCTCCACATCATGAATGACGACATGCAGCAACTCCACGCCACCCTCGCCGCCATGCGCGCCGAGCTTGATGACACCAAGGCCAGACTCGCGAAGATCGAGACGGTGGTGACCTTCGACGAGGGCACTGATGGCAAGGAGGTGGCCTACATCGATTGCGCCGATCTCATCGTCAGGCAGCGGAGTGACCGGCGCTTCTTCGCCGTGCATCTGGGATCGCTCGAGAGTGGCGGATACATCGACGTGCATTACACGGGCGAGGAACACGCCGTGAAGACCGCGATCAGAATGGCCATCGGTGACGACGGCGAGCCGCATGTGCAATTGCTCGGCAAGGACTGGAAAATGCGGACTGATATTTTCATCGACAAGGATCACGGCACTATGGCCGTGCTCGCGCCCGACAGCGCGCCCGGGGCCGTGATGCGCGCGCGTCCGGGTGGCGGCTCCATTTCCGTGTTGCAGCCCGATGGCAAGGCGCGCGCGGTGCTGATTCATGACGAGTTCAGCAAGGTCAAAGGCAGCGACGAAACCGAGTCCGTGACAGAGCTGATCTTCGCGCTCGCCAACACCAACACGACGCTGAAACTGCGCTCCGATGACAATGGCGGCATTCTTTGCGTGGGCCATCCAGGACAGCCGGATGCCGCCGTCATCATGGCACGCGAGGACGGCGCGACGATGATGCTGCAAAGCCCGGCGCTCCAGACCAGCATCAGCCTTGCGGCCACGGATGGCATCGCACGCGTCGCCGCGCATCAGGGCAGATACATGGACGATGGCGCGGAGGCCAGCCTGTCCGCAGGAGAGTTCGGCAGCAGCGCCACACTGATGGATTGCGACGGGCAAAAGCGTGTGGACATCTCAGCGGCGGCAAAGTCCGGCTCGGTGCATCTGCTTGATGACGACGACAAGACAGCGGTCGCCTTGACCCATGTGGCCGGCAATCACTCGAGCCTCGCGCTCAATGGCGTGGCGGAGCACGACTGCTTCCGCATCGTCGCCAACAAAGACCTCACAGCCATGCGCGTCGTGGCCCCCGACACGGCGGACACCGAGATTCTCACCATCGTGCAGCCAGGCAAGCCAGTGGTGATGATGCAAAAGGACAAGCATGTGCGCGTGATGATGGGCGAGGGCGAAAACGGCGGCGTGGTCTGCGCCTACGGCCCCGAGCCTGACAAAGCCGGCATCGCCACGCTCTCCGGCGGCCCCATCGTTGGCGCGCTATCGCTCGCCACTTCGGACGGCACCTTGCAGCTCACGCTCGACGGCACGGATCATGGCGGCCGCCTGCTCATCAACAACGACCTCGGCTTCCAGCGCATCGCCATGGGCGTGTACCAAGAAAGCGCCGGCCTGCATTTGAATCACACCGGCAGCCTCGGCGTGCAAGCCGTCGCCACACCCAAGGGCGGACTGCTCACGGTGTGCGATGCAGAGGGCAGTGTGATCGAAACCATGCCCGACGGCGACGACGAAGACGACTCCTCGCGCTGGGGAAAGCTGCCCGGCGCGGACTAACCCACCTCCACACCATGCAATCCATCCTTCGTCGCGTCCTTTCAGTCCTCTTCGTCCTTTCCGTCCTCCCTCTCCGCGCAGAGACCATCCGCACAGATCTCCTCATCGTCGGTGGAAACGAATCCGGCGTGGCTGCCGCGATCCAAGCCGCGCGTCTCGGAGCAAAGGACATCGTGCTCACCAACGACATCGAATGGCTCGGCGGCCAGTTCAGCGCGGAGGCTGTGGGCGCCATCGACGAGTGGACGATCTATCGCGGCAAGCGCACGCACTTCCCGCGCAGCGGTCTGTTCCTCGAAGTGATCCGTGAGATGCAGAAACACAACGCGCGCAAATATGGCATCGCCAGCCCGGGCAACGCATTCTGCGCCAGCGAGACCATCGAGCCTGCGGCGGCGGCGCGCGTCTTTGAGGAGATGCTCGCGCCCTACACTGAGAAAGGCAGCGGACAAATCCGCGTGCTGCGTCCGTGGCAGCCGCGCAAGGTCGTGGTCACTGATGGCAAGGTCACGGCTGTGGAATTTGAGCGGCCCGATGACGCGAATCAAACGCTCACGGTCGAGGCAAATCTCACCGCCGACTCCAGCGACTGGGGGGACGTGATCCGGCTCTCCGGCGCGGCCTCCAGCGCAGGCGTGGATTTGAAATCACGCTACGGCGAACCCAGCGCGCCCGAGAAAGCTGATGGCGATGCCGCCAACGAAATGAACCCGATCTCGTATTGCGTCGTCGTGCGCGAGAGCGACGCGGACACTCTCATTCCGCAGCCCATGCATTATCACGCGGAGAATTTCGCCTCGATCAAACCCTCGCACCTCTTCATCGACAACGCGGGCATCGACGGCATTTATTCCATGTCGAACTGGAGCATCTACACGCACCGCAGGCTCATCGATCAAAGGCACAACGTGCTCGCGCCCGGCACCGAGTGCGTCCTGTTGAACTGGCCGCAGCAGGATTATCCGATCTACAACTTCCCCAAGCACGTCGCCGACGCGCTCGAAGCCGCTGAGCCGGGCGCTTCGCGGAAAAACATCGTCCGCATGAGTTACGCGCAGCGTCGCATCGTGTTTGAGGACGCGAGGCAGCACTCGCTCGGCTTTCTCCATCATCTGCAAACAGTGATGACCGCGTCGGTCTTCCGGCGCATGAAGCTCACGGACGAATTCGGCACCGCAGATCAATTGCCGCCTAAGCCCTACGTCCGCGAAGGCCTGCGGCTCGACGCGCTCTACGTCGTGAAGGAACAGGACATCCGAACGCCGAGCGACAGCCCACGCTGGGCAAAATTCATGCCCGCAGACGGCGTGTTTGGCTGGCAGTTCAACATCGACTTTCATCCCACGCGCCGCGAATTCATCAAGGGCGGCGATACGAGCGGCCCGTGGAGATTCATCCATACGAAGAACCGCAACTGGTCCACGCACACCGACCGCACCATGCTCCCGCTGCGCGCGCTCGTGCCAGAGAAAATGGACGGTCTGCTCGGCTGCTCCAAAAACATCGGCATCACCAGCGTGGTGCAATCCGCATTACGGCTGCACGGCCAGATGATGCACTGCGGTCAGGCCGTCGGCACTGTCGCCGCGCTCTGCCTGCGCGATGACGTGCAACCCCGCGACATCGCTGCGAGTCCTGCAAAAGTGCGTGAAACACAAATGATCCTCGCACGTGGCGCGGCTGGCGGCCCCGGCGTGTTGCTCTGGCCCTACCACGATCTCCCGCCCGATGATCCCAACTTCGTCGCCATCAACATGCTCTCCGTGCAGGGCATCATCGTGCCGGACGCGGACAGCCTCGATTTCCAGCCATGGAAAGAAGTGACCGTCACCGAAATGGAGAACACCGTCCTGCGCGCCGCCGGAAAAAAACTCCCCGACTCGCAGCCGCCTGCCAATGCGACCATTGCCACATGGTCATCACTCCACAACATGGCCACAAAGCATGGCATCAAGCTCAGTGACGGACTCATCAAACAGGGCACTCTCAAACTCACACGCGCAGAAGTGGCGCGACAAATTTGGGCGGCGAAAAACAATCCCAGCTTTTAACCCCAACGCTGTGAAGGACTTGATATGCCTGACCTGTCGGCGAGCGAGCTTAGATGCGCGGTGCAGGCAGAATCCATTTGCCCCATCGAAGCGGGCGTGTGATTGCTTCGGCGCATGATTCCGATCAAGGACATCCAGCGCTACTGCGATGAGATCGCTGCGGCGTTCAAGCCGCAGAAGATCATTCTCTTCGGCTCCCATGCCTATGGAAAGCCGCACCTTGACTCTGACGTCGATGTACTGGTGGTGATGCCTGAGAGCCGGCGCGCGGGATATCAGACCGTCATCAAGATTCGCGAAAAAGTACGCGCGCGCTTTCCCGTGGATCTATTGGTGCGCGGCATCCGCGATATAGAGCGGCGCATCAAAGATCGTGAGTCGTTCATTCTCGACATCACGGAAAAGGGGAGGGTCATGTATGAAGCGGGCCACTCGTGAGTGGGTGAAGAAGGCGGAGGACGACTACCAGGCGGCCTTGGTTCTCTCACGACAGAGGAAAACCCCACTGCGTGACGCGGTGTGCTTTCATTGCCAGCAAAGCGCGGAAAAGTACCTCAAGGCCAGGCTGGAGGAAGCTTGTGTGCGCATTCCAAAAACGCATGACCTCGAAGACTTGCTGAACCTTGCCGTTCCCTTTGAGCCGCTTTGGACTGCGCTGGAGCCAGCTCTCCGACGGCTCACGCCTTTTGGCGCAAAAATCCGATACCCTGGAAACGAAGCGACCGCACCGCAGATGAAAATGGCGAAGCAAGACATCAAGGTGATCCGCAAAGAAGCCAGATTTGCACTTGGACTTTGATTTATTCTCATGCCTCTGATCGAAGTCCAACATCTCACCAAAGCCTGGCGCAAGGACAAGCCGGCGCTGGATGACGTGAGCTTTGAGGTTGGTTACGGACAGATCGTCGGCCTTCTCGGACACAATGGCGCGGGGAAGAGCACGGTGCTGGGCATCACATTGGGAATGGTGCGACCGGACAAAGGCGAGGTGCGCATCGGCGGTGAGTCAGTGCAAAAGAATCGCGCGAAGGCGCTGCAACAAATCGGCGCCATCTTTGAGGCGCCCGTGTTTTATGATTACCTCAGCGGCTGGCAGAATCTGCGCGTGCTCTGCTCGCTCTCCGGCTGGTGGGATGAACAAGAGGCGCGACGCATTTTGAAGATGGTGAACCTGCTCGACCGCGCCGGTCACAAGACCTCGACCTACAGTCACGGCATGAGGCAGCGGCTGGCGCTCGCGCAGGCGCTCATGCCGCGTCCGAAGTGCCTGCTGCTCGACGAGCCGACGGACGGCCTCGATCCCGAGGGCATCCGCGAATTTCGCGAGTTCGTCCTCAAATTGAAAAACGATTTTGGCATGACCATTCTGCTCAACTCGCACCTCCTCGCCGAAGTGGAGCTGATGTGCGACCGCTGCGTCATTTTGAAGGAGGGCCGCAAAGTTTATGAAGGTCCCGTGCCATCAAAGGACGCGGGCGAGGCGCGCTATCGCATCGAGTCGCCCGATCTGGAAAAAGCACGCGCCCTTGCTGCGCAATTTGGAGCGGCGATCCATGCGGATGGCGCCGTCGATCTGCCGCCTGACATTCTCGGCCACGAATTTGTGCGTCGGCTAGTCGAGGCCGGCGTGCGCGTGGAATCGTGGCAGAAGAACCGCCGCACGCTGGAGGATTGCTATCTCGAACTCACCGGCCCAAACGCATGACTCTCCTTCTCTCCCAATGGCGTGCCGAGTGGCTCAAGCTGCTGATGCGCAAGCGCACCTACATCGGCTTCGGCGCGTTCATCGCGATGGAGCTGGTGATTCTCTTTGTAGCACAGCGCCAGGGGCCGGAGACTTTTTATCGGCGGATGATCGAGCGCCAAGGCGGCATGTTCGAGAGTCATTTCTCCGCTCTCACGCTCGGCTTTCTCGTGCTCGCCTTCTCCGCCGCATTGCTCGGCAGCATCTACCTCGCGCTCGTGTCCGGCGACATCGTGGCGAAAGAAAGCGAAGACGGAAACCTCCGGCTGCTGCTCGCACGACCCGTGAGCCGGCTGCGATTGCTGGCGGTGAAATACGCGACCTGCACCTGCTACGCCTGGCTGCTCATACAGTTCATCGCCTGGTCAGCTTTCGCGCTCGGCGTTTACATGCGCGGCTTTGGCGGCGGCATGTTTGTCTTCGCGCCCGAGCAAGGTCTCGCTGAGCTGTGGGATTGGGACGAAGGGCTGCGCCGTTACGCGATGTGCTCCGTATTTCTTGGCGCGAGCATGACCACGGTCAGCTCCGTGGCGTTTTTCTTCTCCTGCTTCCGCATCAAACCAGCGGCTGCCACCATCGCCGCACTGTCTTACATGCTCGTGGACACAATTTTGCTCCGCACGAATCTGCTCAGCAGCTACGAGTATCTGCTGATCACGACTTACCTTGAGTCATGGGTTCGCGTCTTCGTCGAACCGATCCCTTGGGCACTGCTTGCGCGGAATTACTCCGTGATAGCCGCCGTGAATATCAGCCTCTTCGCGCTCGGCACTGCGTGGTTTTGTTCGAGGGATTTGAAGTCGTGAAGATGATCGAGACAGTCTCCGCACTACGCGAATGGCGACGCAAAGCCGGGCGTGTGGTTTTTGTGCCGACAATGGGCGCGCTGCATGAGGGACATGCCACGCTTGTGCGCGAGGCGCGCGAGCTGGCGGGGAGCGCGGGCAAGGTGGCAGTCAGCATTTTCGTGAACCCGTTGCAGTTCGGGCCAAAGGAAGATTTCAGCCGTTACCCGCGAACGCTCGATGCTGACCTCGCGCTTTGTCAGACCGCAGGAGCTGACATGGTTTTCACGCCGTCTGCCGCTGAGGTGTATCACCCGGATCGCTCGATCAAGATCATCGAATCGAGCCTGTCAAACGTGCTCTGCGGCACGAGCAGGCCCGGGCATTTTGATGGCGTCTGCACCGTGGTGGCAAAACTGTTCAACCTCGTGCAACCCGACGACTCGGTCTTCGGCAAGAAGGACTACCAGCAGCTCGCGATTATCCGCCGCATGGTGCGTGACCTGGATTTCCCCGTCGTGATCCACGGCAGCGAGACTGTGCGCGAGGCAGACGGGCTGGCGCTGAGTTCGCGCAATCGTTACCTCAGCGAGGAGGAGAGAAAACAAGCTCCGTCACTCAGACGCGCCTTGATCGCGGCGCGTGATGCCTGTCGCGACGGCAGGAAAGATGCGCGAGAACTGGAGGACATCGCGCGCGAAGAAATCATGCGGGGAGCGACGCTGG
>JANPIW010000253.1:0-12429 GCA_031425215.1 Verrucomicrobiaceae bacterium | reverse complement strand
TTTCGCTCGTTCCTGCTCGGGTGCTTGAAGCATTTTCTCGGCAATGCCTGGCAGAAGCGGAATGCGCAGCGTCGCGGCGGGCATCTGGCGGCGGTGCATCTGGATGCGCTGGAGGCGGAGGAGCGCTACCGGCTGGAGGTGGAGGCGCTGAGCACGAGCGACGAGGAGGTCTTCGATCAAAGCTGGGCGCATGGCGTGCTGGACCGCGCGATGCAGCAGCTCCGCGCCGAGCAGAAGGACGATGCACGCTTTGACCTGCTAGCACCAGCTTTGACCAGCAGCGAGGACCGCGCCGCGCTGATGCAGGCCACGGGGATGAATGAAAGCGCTCTCAAGGTGAGCATCCACCGCCTACGCAAACGCTACCGCGAGCTGCTCCGTGCCGCCGTGGCGGAGACGGTGGAAAGCGAGGCGGAGGTGGACTCCGAATTGGCCCATCTGGTGGCCTGCCTGCGCCGCTGAAACTTTTTTTGTAACCTGACGCCACAAACTCAAAAGGACTCTGGTGAACTCCCAAACCACCTCCTCACCATGAACTCCTCCACCTGTCCTGAATGCGGCGCGACGATGAAACCCGGCGCAACGCTTTGCCCCGCCTGTCTGCTGAGCGCGGGCGCGGCCACGCTACCGCTGCAACCTGTGAGCGCGGGCATCACGACGCTGCCGTGCGTGTTCGGTGGTTATCGGTTGCTGAAAAAGCTCGGCGCGGGCGGCATGGGCATCGTTTATGAGGCGGAGGAGATCGCGAGCGGCCGCAGGCTGGCGCTGAAGGTGCTGAATCAAAGCCTCGACAATGAGGAGCAGCGCCAGCGCTTCCTGCGGGAGGGTCGGCTGGCGGCGACGATCGATCATCCGCACAGTGTGTATGTTTTCGGCACCGAGGAGATCGATGGCATCCCTGTGATCGCCATGGAGCTGGCGGAGGGTGGCACGCTGCGGGATGAGCTGAAACGACGCGGCACCATGCCGGTGCGCGACGCGGTGGATGCCATCCTCGGCATCATCGACGGACTCGAAGCCGCTCATGCCAAGGGCGTGCTGCATCGGGACATGAAGCCATCGAACTGCTTCGTCACGGGTGAAGGCAAGGCCATCGTGGGCGACTACGGTCTCTCGATTTCGCAGACCAACAATCCCGCCGACGGCGAACAACTCACGCGCAGTGGCATGATCATGGGCACGCCTGCGTTTTCGCCACCGGAGCAGCTTCGCGGTCAGCCGCTGGATCAAAGAGCGGACATCTACTCAACGGCTGGCACTTTGTATTACCTGCTCACAGGCAAGGCTCCGGTGGAACGCAATTCATCGGTGGAAACTGTGGCAGCAGTGTTGGAGGGAAATATCCCGAACGTGCGAACGCATCGTGCTGAGGTGCCAGAAAATTTGGCGAATGTGATCATGCAGGCCCTTGCGGCAGATGCGTCTAAGCGACCCGCGACTTATGCGGAACTGCGGATGGAGTTGCTGCCCTTCAGCTCGGTGGCCAAGGAGCCGGCTCCGCTCGGGTTGCGGGTGGTCGCTCATCTGTTGGACAGCCTGTTCCTTATGGCCTTTTTCACAGGCATTTATTACATCCTCGCCCTGATCGGCGGGCCCATGTATGAAGCCTGGAATCAAGCGGAAGATCCCTCGAACCGGGTGGACTACATTGGGTTTTCCATCGTCTTGATCAGCATCGTTACTTATGCGCTGATGCAGACACGTTGGGGTGCCACGCCAGGCATGATGTTGTGTCGGCAACGGCTACAGCAACCCCATGGAGAGCGTGCCACATGGCGGCAGGCTCTGCTGCGGGAAGCGATCTTTGTATTGCCGGGCCTCGCCGCGCTTCTGATCATAGGGTGGTTAGATCTGGCCGCATGGGCGGAAGGTAAGAATATCCTGGTGGCACTGCCATTCCTTGCGCTTGTCATGTTGCTGGGGCAGCCCCAGATGCTGCTGTTCATTCCGGCCTTGCGTCATCGTGAGCGTGCGGCGTGGCATGATCAGGTGACCGGGCTGCGAGTGGTGCAGCAGGGCTTGGTGGCTCAACGTCTGAGTGCCGCTGATACGCTGCCTGCAAGCCCCGCCAGCTCACAGGAAGAGTGGCATCCCTTTCAAGCGGGAACCGAACTGAGCCAAGACTTCCGCTGCGGCTATGATCCTGTCTTGCGCCGACCAGTCCTGCTTCAGCAGCGCGAGGGAGATGGGCCTTCGTCTCAGCGTCGTGACTGCAGTCGCCCAGGACGCCTGCGCTGGTTGCAGAGCGTGACAGACCCTGCGGGTCAGATGTGGGATGCTTGGCAGGCCCCAGCAGGTTCGCCGTTGTCATCGCTGCTGCAAAAAACAGTCCCATCTTGGAGCCACGTTCTCTGTTGGCTCGATGACCTCGCTGAGGAGTTCGATGCGGCACAAAAGGATGGCACGATGCCGGAGTTGCTCTCGCTGGATCGCGTCTGGATCACTTCAAACGGGCTGGCCATCCTGCTCGATCAACCTTGGCCGGGTTCACCAACGGATGGATTCACGACGTCCGATCCTCAGAAACTGCTGCACCATCTCGCCGGCCAAGTAGCTGACTCGGAGCGCCCAGTTCACGCCGATGCCTTGGTGGATGGCCTCTGCCTTGGTACCTTTGATCGAATCAGTCATGTGTCCGGCAATTTGAAGCATCTCCGGCAAAAGAAGACGGCGGTGGATCGGGTCAAACGCATCGCCTGCACCACGGCACCCATGCTGCTGGCAGGTCTTGGCTTCTTGACGGTTTACCTCCTTGCCCCAATCACCCATGAGCGTGAGTGGACGAGTCGGTTCCCCGGAATTCCGCCCTTGCCTGATGTGTACAGGCTTCATTTGGAGGCGCAGGCGGACCCGACGAGCCAAGCGCCGCTTATCTCCAGTATTCGGCAGCACCTTGCCGGGCACTACCATTCGATTCTCGTGAACGGCGATTTAAGAGGCCTGCCCAACCGCCACCTCGTGTGGGCGAAAAGGAAGACATTGATTGAAATCCTCAAAGAAGAAAGCGTCCCCGATGCCACCACTCTCGCCGCCGCAGATCGAGCGGTGCAGGCAGCCGTAGAGGCCATGCCGAGGAGGGGTGTGCTCGCCGATTTTCCTCTAGCCAAAACCATTGCTGTGATCTCGCTCATTCTTCTCGCTCTCACAGCCTTGGTGCAGCTCGTCTGCATCATCGCCACGGGTTCGCCGTTGCTGATGTCACTCACAGGCATCGCTGCCGTCTCGGTCAAGAATCGACCTGCATCGCGGCTGCGCATGATCTGGCGCTGGACCATCGGCTGGTCAGCGCTGTGGCTGCCCGGCCTCGTTTTGATCATGGAAAACGTATTCATGGGGAAAGACATCATCCGCCATCTGCCGGAGACCTGTATGATCTGGGTGCCCCTCCTTCTGCTGCTCATGCTCCTTGGACTCACCTTTCCTCGCCGCAGTCTCCTGGATCGACTGGCGGGAACTTGGCTGGTGGCACGTTAAAGACTCGTGCGGGCAGTGACCTTACTTCTTCGGCTTCGCGGCTTTGCGTTCGGAGGCGTTGATGGTGATCGCGGGCACAGGCTCACTTTTGCCCGCGAAGGCATTCCACGCGTTTTGGAAGACGGCGGCATCACGCACGTCCCCTTCGGCGATGAGCCACTGATAGCGCAGTTTGAAGGGCGCATCGGCAGTGGCTTTGCCTTTGGGAAACATGCCGAAGCGGCCGTAATCGCGGTAGGCGGAGGTGGCGGTGTTCTTTGGGTTGTCGGGGTGATTGAGGATTACGACGGTGAAGATTTTCCCTTCAACAGTGAAGACCTCGGCGGCCCAAGGCAGGTCCTTGACTTTGTGCGCGTCGATTTTCTCGCCGGGGAAGATGTAGGTCGTGCTTTGCGTGTCCACGAGTTCGCTGGGGCGGAACTGCGCGCCAGCGTGCTCGGGATCGCCACTGATGTCGGCCTCGCCACTGACAGTTTTGATGGCGCTGTTCATCTCGATGCCCAGATAGAAGGGCTTCGCGGGCGTGGTGAAGCTGAACTGGCGTTCTTCGGTGAGGAAGGGTGCCGTGGTATCGCCCTGCCAGTCGATGTATGCGGTGAAAGTGTTGTCGCCAGGCGTGACCTTCGTCACGACCTGATCGCCGCCCTTCATGTGCCAGCGGTCATAGGATTTACCGCCGTAAGCGATCTTGCTGAAGCCGAGGAAGATGCCGCGATGATGCGTGAAAGTGAAACCGGGGCCTTTGGTGAGCCGCGTGGAGCCATCGGCGCTGAAGACGTGCAGGTAGGGCTTGTAGGTGTCGTGGTGCTTCTCCGGCGTGCTGAGATCATTCGCCATCATGAGCTTGGCGATGACTTTTCCGTCATTGGCGACCGCGACATGGTCCTTTTCAGCGACCGTGATGTCGAAGGCAGTAGCGTTGAGAGCAAGGGCGAGAAACAAGAAGACGGTGTGATGCATGGGCACAGAACGGTGAATGAGCGCCGCTGATTCAGCCAATCATCGGATTGTTTCACAGTCTCATCGTGTCGGCGCGCGAACAAAACAGGACATTGCGCGTTCGTTGACACCGCAGGTTTCGTGTTGTCCTTTGCGCGCTCATTTTGCCATGCTGAACGAACTCAAACTCCGCGAAAAAGAAGGGCGCCCCATTCACATCGGACTCGTGGGCCTCGGTGCCATGGGTTGCGGCATCGCCTATCAGATCGGACGCACGCCGGGCATGAGGCTTTCATTTGTGGCGGACTGGAATGAGAGCCATGCGAAAAAAGGCGCCGAAAAATACGGCAAACCGACGCTCGTGACGACCGACTGCCTCGGCGTGCTGCGTGATGAGAAAATCCAATGCGATGTCTTCGTCGAGGCCACAAACTCCATCATCGCCGCGTACGATTACTGCGTCGCCGCGATGGAGCGCAAGTCCCACTGCCTGCTCATGAACGCCGAGGTCGATCTCATTTTCGGTGACCTCCTGCGCGCGGAGGCCGCAAAAAACGGCGTCATGGTCTCCAGCGACGCCGGCGACCAGCATGGCGTGCTCGCGCGCATGATGGAGGAAGTCGAGATGTGGGGCTTTGATATTGTGCAGGCGGGCAACATGAAAGGCTTCCTTGATCGCCACCGCGACATCGCTGGCACCGTCGAGATTGCGAAGAAGCTCGGCCTTTCCACGCTGCAATGCCTCGCCTACACCGACGGATCCAAGCTCAACATCGAGATGTCCATCATCGCCAACGAGCACGGCCTCACACCCACGCAGCCAGGCATGACCGGCCCACCCGCGAGCAAAGTGCAGGAGGCGCTCGGTCTCTTTGACTTCGATGGCTACGGCGGCCAAGGCCGCGTCGATTACATCCTCGGCGCGCAGGATTTCGGCGGGGGTGTCTATGTCATCGGCAAGAGCGAGAACACCTTCCAGCAAGGCTACATGAACTACTACAAGGTGCCCAACAAGCATCCGTACTACCTCTTCTTCCGCCCCTATCATCTCTGCCATCTCGAGACCACGCGCGCCGCTGCCCTCGCCGCCATGTATGGCAAACCCGTCTGCACTCAGCGCATGGGCCGTGTCACCGACTGCTATGCGTACGCAAAAGCCGACCTCGCCGCTGGCCAGCGCATCGAGCACGCCATCGGCAGCGATCAGGTCTATGGCCTCATTGACGTGGCAAAGACAGCCACAGCGGCTCATCATGTGCCTCAAGGTGTCCTCGACGTGGAAGGCTCCGACGTGCGCCCCGTCATGCGCCGCGCTGTGAAAAAAGACGAACCCATCACCTGGGACGATGTGGAGATTCCTGACACGCGCATGGCGCAGCTTTGGGAGAAACAGAAGCCGCTCATTGGGTGAGTTGACGTGGTTGACGGTTGTTGAAATGCCGATCACCTCCTCATCCACCCTCAACCAAGCCAACAACCGTCAACCTCCTCATGTCCGTCTGGGATTCCGCCAATCAACAACTCCGTGACCTCGTCGCTTACGAGCCGGGCAAGCCCATTGAAGAAGTCGCGCGCGAGCGTGGCATGAGGTCGGAGGACATCATCAAGCTCGCATCGAACGAGAATCCGCTCGGCCCCTCGCCCAAGGCTTTGGCAGCGATGCGTGAGGCGGTGCAGGAGGTTCACATTTATCCAGACGGCGGCGGATGGAAGTTGCGCAACGCCATCGCCAGCAAGTTCGGACTGGAGATGGGCAATGTCATCCTCGGCAGCGGCAGCAACGAGGTCATTGAGTTCATCGGCCATGCGTTTTTGAAACCGGGCGATAACATCATCACCGCCGAGCACGCCTTCCTCGTCTATAAGCTCATGGCGAAGGTATTCGGCGCCGACACCATCGAGGTGCCTGATCCTGGATTCATCCACGACCTCGACGCCATGGCTGCGGCGATCACGCCGCGCACCAAGGAAGTCTTCATCGCGAACCCGAACAACCCCACCGGCACGCTCGTGAGCCAGGAGCAGATCGACCGCTTCATGGACAAGGTGCCGCCGCATGTCGTCGTGGTTTTCGACGAGGCGTACTACGAGTTTCTCGACAACCCGCCCGATACTTTAAAATTCGTGCGCGAAGGTCGGAACGTCGTTGTGCTGCGAACGTTCTCAAAGATCCAGGGCCTCGCGGGACTTCGTATCGGCTACGGTCTCGCGCCGAAGGAACTCATTGAGGTGCTGCAACGCACTCGACAGCCCTTCAACACCAACGCCGTCGCACAGGCTGCTGCGCTGGCGGGCATCCTTGATGACGAGCACCAGACGAAAACCAAACGCATCACCGACGATGGCCGCGCGTATTTCCAAACTGAGTTCGCCGCGATGGGCCTCGAGTTCGTCCCCAGCTTTGCGAATTTCGTGCTCGTCAAAGTCGGCGATGGCAATGCCACCTTCAAAGCCATGATGGACAAAGGCGTCATCGTCCGCGCCATGGCCGCCTATAAACTCCCCGAGTGGGTCCGCATCTCCATCGGCACGATGGACCAGTGCAAACGTTGCATTGAGGTGCTCAAGGAAGTGCTCGCCAGCAAGCAAGGAGGATAGGCCTCCGGCCTGTCAACGGCTCGGGGCTTCCAGCCTTGAAACAGATCGGATCAAGGCTGGAAGCCCCGAGCCATCGACGGGCTTGAAGCCCATCCTCCGATTAACTGCATGTGGTCGCCGCCAGGAAGCGACAGCGCCACACCGGGTTTATTTTCATCCAGCTCGCACAACCCTTTTGAGAAACCCTCAGCCCCGTGGCATCGTTACGAGCTTGTAGCGGATCGCATGTGGGAGTTTTTTCAGGAACACTGGCGGGATGGCGTGGAGATTATCATCCTCGCCACCTTGGCTTATCATGGCTACTTCTTCTTCCGCGCGACGCGCGGCGCGCACATTCTCACGGGGCTGCTGGCGCTGCTGCTGGGGCTGACGTTTGTCTCGCTGCTGCTGGACCTGCGTGTCATTTACTGGTTGCTCAATCAGCTCTCGGTCATCCTCGCTGTCGGTTTGCTCGTGCTTTTCCAGCCGGAGATACGCCGTGCGCTCGCGCAGATCGGCAGCCAGAAGTTGTTTTCATTTAACAGACCCGACTCGGAATCGCTCGATGATCTCGTCGAGGCGATGGAGGAGCTGTCGCACCGGCGCTGCGGCGCGCTCTTTGCGATCAAACGCGGGATCGACCTCAGCCAGTTTGCGGAGTCGGGTGTGTCGCTCGATGCGAAAATCTCGACCGAGCTGCTCACGACGATCTTCCATCCGAAGACGACGCTGCACGACGGCGGCGTGATCATCGAGCAAGGACGCATCATGGCAGCGGGCTGTGTTTTCCCCGTGAGCCAGCGCGAGGTGCAGGACCGGGCCATCGGCCTGCGGCATCGCGCGGGCATGGGTGTGACGGAGGAGACGGACGCCATCGCGCTCGTCGTGTCCGAGGAGACCGGCGCGCTCTCGATGTGTCACGAGGGAAAAATCGAGCATGATCTGACGGCGGAGCGGTTGCGGAACCGGCTGAATGAAATCCTCACCTTCGGCTCCAGCACGGGTGCGGGTGAGAAAAGAAAGGAGGATGATCGCGGCCATGAGATGGGATCGAAAAATTAGAGAGATCATCTTCAGCAACTGGCGCGAAAAACTCGTGGCGTTGGTGATCGCATTCTTCTTCTGGTATCTCGTCCGCGCGCAAATCCGGGAGACGGCCCTGCGCTATCGGCCGGACTTTGACACGCCGCGCTCGTTGCGCAGCGATGTGGAGCTGCACTGACCCGCGCTTTTGACACCCGCGCGCTTTCAGGCTACAGAGCGCGCCTATGTCTGAAAAACGCCAATTCTTCGGCACCGACGGTGTGCGCGCCGTTGCCAACCGCCATCCGATGACGCCCGAGTTTGTGATGCGTCTCGGCCAGGCCGCCGCTGTCGTGCTGGCGGCGGACAAGGCAAAAACCGAGAGGCCAAAGTGCGTGCTCGGTCGCGACACGCGCGCGTCGGGAGAGATGCTGGAGGGCGCCCTGGCAGCGGGGCTGAACTCCGCCGGCGTAGATGTCATTCTCGTCGGCCAAATTCCGACACCCGCTGTGGCGATGCTCACCGCGCAGCTCGGCGGCGCGTTTGGCGCGGTCGTCTCCGCATCGCACAATCCATTTCACGACAACGGCATCAAGTTCGTGCTCGGCAACGGTTTCAAACTCAATGACAAGACGGAGATCGAGATCGAGAAGATCGTGCTCGGAAACTACAGCGGCGAGGAGCCACGACCCGAGGGCCGCGGCATCGGACGCATTTCAAAAAAGACCGACGCGGTGGACATCTACGTCGCGCACGCAGTCGCCTCAATGGGCGGGCTGAAGCTCGACGGCATCCGCGTGGCGCTGGATAACGCGCACGGCGCGGCTTCATACACCAGCGCGCAGGCTTTGGAAAAACTCGGCGCGGACGTGAAGCTGTTTCATTCCGAGCCGGACGGCTTCAACATCAATGAGGACTGCGGCTGCACGCACAGCGACGAGATCGAGCGCATCGTGAAGCTCACCAGCGCGCACGCCGGTCTTGCACACGACGGCGACGCGGACCGCATCCTGCTTTGCGACGAGAACGCATCCGCTCTCGATGGCGACGAGCTGATGGCCGTGGCTGCTGAGTCCATGCTGCGCAAAGGCACGCTCAAGCAAAACACCATCGCAGTCACCGTGATGAGCAACTACGGCCTCGATGAACTCGTGTCCGGTCGCGGCGGCCGCGTCATCCGCACACAAGTGGGTGACCGTTATGTGCTCGAAGCGATGCGCGAGCGCGGCCTGAATTTTGGCGGCGAACAAAGCGGCCACGTCATCTTCGGCGACTGGGCGACCACAGGCGACGGCCTCATCGCCGGACTGCAACTGCTGCGCATCATGAAGGAAACCGGCGAGCCTTTGAGCCAGCTCCGCAAGTGCCTGAAAAAATTTCCGCAAGCCGCGCGCAACCTTCGCGTGCGCTCCAAACCTTCCATCGAGACGCTGGCCGAGGCGCAGAAGATCATCAAAGAGACCGAGAAAAAACTCGGCGACTACGGTCGCGTGCTCCTTCGCTTCTCCGGCACAGAACCGCTCATCCGCCTGCTCATCGAGGGCCGCGACGTGGAGTACCTCGAAGCGCAGGCAGACAAGATAGCCTCGGCAGTGCTGGCGCAGATTGGGTGAAGACGCTCGTTGCGGCGCGCGCGCGCTTAACCTAAACTCTGCCATGACCATCGTAGCCGCCGAACTCAACCATCTTTGGGAAGCCGCCGCCCCTGAGTCGAAAACCGGTGAGTTTATTCACGAGCCGTCTCCAGCTCTCGAAGCCGCGCGCATCGAAGAGCGAGTGCTCTCGATCTACCGCGTGGCTGCGCTCTCCGCAAAAGCAGCGCCCGACGACGAGGTGGCCGGCATCTGGCTTGCGATGGCAAAAGTGTGCGATGAGGCGTGCGCGATGCTTTCGGAATTGAAGCGCGACCGCCCGCAATGCAGCCTTTCGCACGACCGCATTCTCGATGTGCGTAATCGCTGCCAGCGCCTCGCCGACTGGCACTCATGATCCCGAGCGAGCAACTCCGGCATCTTGCTGAGCTTTACAACGGCTTTGCCAACCCGCTCGACCCATTCGATCCGCGTGCCGAGGAATGCGAGGCTGCTTTCTCCGGGATGCTTGATGATCTCCACGCCACACATGCGCCATCATTCTTCGGTGCAGACTTCCGTCGCGTTGCCATCCGCCAATGCCGCGAGTGGCTGCGCAAGAACGCGCCATGAGTTTTTTCATCACCGCCACCGACACGAACGCGGGCAAGACTTTCGTCACCTGCCTGCTGCTTGATGCTTTGAAGCGAGCGGGAAAACGCGCGGCGGGGTTCAAGCCGTTTTGTTGCGGGGATCGCGATGACTCGGTGCGGCTGCTGCGCGCGAGCACGGATGGTTTGTCGCTCGATCAGATCAATCCTGTCTGGCTCAAGGTGCCCGCGTCGCCTTATGCGGCTGCATTGATGGAAAACAAGACGCTCGATCTCGGTGTGTTGCGCGGGGCCTATCGAGCGCTGGCGGAAACGCATGAGCATGTGCTGGTGGAAGGCGCGGGGGGCTGGGAGGTTCCCGTGACACCTGGCGTGACGATTGCAGACTTTGCCGCGTCGCTCGCATTGCCCGTCATCGTGGTGGTGAACAACAAGCTCGGCGCGCTGAATCACGCGTTGCTTACGGTGAAGAACATCCAGGCGCGCGGCATGACGTGTGCCGGCATCATTTTGAATCAGGTGCTCGACTCGCGCGATCCAGCCAGCATCTCAAACCGGGCCGTGCTCGCCTCATTCACAAATGTGCCCGTCATCGCCGAGGTGATGCACGGCGAGACGGAGATCGAGTGGCCGCTGTAAGAGGAGAGCGCGCTTCGGCTTACTGCCGGTTGAACCGGTGAATGCGGCCGAAGACACTGTACTCCGAGACGTACACGTTGCCCTTCTCGTCGCTCGCCACGCCGTGCGGGGCGGTCACGACGCCAGTGCGCCATTTCGTCGGCTCAGTCTTGTTGGTGCCCACTTCATCAGCTTTGTCGTTTGCCCCGAACTGCGCTGCAATCTTGCCGTCTTTGTCGAGCACGGTGACGCGGCCTTTGATCTCGCCGATGATCGCGTGATCACCGTGGATGGCGACGGCGGCGGGCATCATCAAATCCTTCACGATCACGCCAAGAAACTCGCCTTCGAGCGACATGTGAACGACACGACCATTCGCGCGGTCGGTGCCGATGATGCGCGCCGGGGTGAAGCGCGTGTCGATGGCGATCTTGTGCAGCGTGCTGAAGCCGTAGGGCGGCGTCTTGCCGCCGAATGATTTTAGATATTTGCCGGTCTTGTCGAAGCGATGCACAAAATCGCTCGAATAGCCGTCCACCACGAAGAGGTCTCCATCGGGCGTGACATCCATCGCGGTAAGGCGCACGACCGGCTTGCCGTCTTTGCCTTTGTTTTTGAACTCATCGGGAATCGCCGTGGAGGGAATGTCGAGCACCACTTTGCCGTCGAGCGCGAGCTTCAAGATGTTTCCGGCACCGAGGCGCGCGCCATAGATGAACTCGCCGTCCGCTTCCTTGTGAATGACAAAACCATGGAAGTCGCCGGGTGCGCCGGGCACGTTGCGGAGATATTGTCCGTCGGCAGAAAAGACCTGCACGCCAGCCTTCGGATCCATGATGCTGACGTACACCTCGCCCGCTGAGCTGACAGCCACGTCTCCGTGCTGGTTGCCGAGCTTCACGCGGCTTTGCGGCAGCTTCATCCAGTCAGCCACGCCTTTGTATTCGAGCGTGGCGGCGTAGGCGACGAGGGCTGTGAGCGCGAGCGGGGCGATGAGGGCGAGGCGGGTGGTCTTCATGTTTATAGTGTGATGAGTGAGGCGAAGCATAACGAAGTTCCACCGGGATTTTCGCATCACCTCCCGAGATTGGCGCGGTGGTCGCCAAAAAGATGCGTGGTGCTTTTTTCGGGCAAGATTGTGATTTAATTACGTTTGTAGATCAATCGCCGACCACCGTGCCCATGTTCACCTTTCTCCAACCGCTGCCGCGTTTCATTTTCAGCATCGTTTTGCTTATGGCCTCACTGTCCCAGGCGCAGGTGACGCTCACATCCAACGGACAGCCGCAAGCGGTGATCATGACACGTCCGAATCCGCCAGGCTATGTTCAGCTCGCGGCGCAGGAGATGCAGGAGCACGTCCAGCGCATGTCGGGCGCGGTGCTGCCGATTGCCGTGGTGGGAACAGAGGGAAGTTATCCGGGGAAGAAGTTTGTTTATGTCGGCGCGAGCGCGGCGACGACGGCGGCGGGCATCAGCACCACGGGATTGGAACTGGAGTTTTATGTGATGCGCACGGTGAATGGAAACCTGCACATCGTCGGGCGCGATGGCGGCGATGATGTGTGGTATGACCTCAGCGACTGCCAGCCTGGGACGCTCTTCGGCGTGTATCA
>JANPIW010000252.1:0-1897 GCA_031425215.1 Verrucomicrobiaceae bacterium | reverse complement strand
CGAGGGCACGATCCCGCCTGGCAACTACGGCGCGGGGACCGTGATGGTCTGGGATCAGGGCGAATATGAGGACCTCACCGGCAATCCCGCAGCGGCCTTTCACCAAGGCAAGATGCACATCATCATGCGGGGCAAAAAGCTGATGGGAGAATGGATCCTGGTGAAGGATCGGCGCGAGGAGGGGAGCAACAAATGGCTGCTCATCAAGGCGGGCCAACCGCTCACGCTTTCCGCGAAGGCGGATGACACCTCGGCGATCAGCGGACGCTCCATGAGGAAAATCGCGCAGGATAACGACGCGCAATGGCAGAGCAACACACCCGCCGAAAAGGATGCGAAGCATGGTCCGACGAGCCATCGCGTGATGAAGCCAGCGTTCGTCGAGCCCATGCAATGCAAGCCGGTGAAGGAATTGCCGGGAGGCGATGATTGGACGTTTGAGATCAAGTTTGACGGCTACCGCTGCTTTGCGACCAAGGAAGGCAGCAAGGTCACGCTCTTCTCCCGCAATGAGAAGAAGCTCAATACCCGCTTCCCAGCCGTTGCGAAGGCCCTGGCAGAGTTGCCGGGTGATTTTGCGATCGATGGGGAAATCGTGGCGGTGGACGACGCGGGAAAACCGTCCTTCCAGCTTCTGCAAAACAGCGGCGAGCAAAATCCGCCAATTTACTTCTACGCTTTCGACCTGTTGAACCACGCCGGCGAAGATTTTCACCGCGCGCCGATCGAGCAGCGGCGCGCATTGTTACAGGAGTTGCTCGAAGTGCCCCCCGATCCGGTGCGGCTGTC
The DNA here is from genome assembly GCA_031425215.1 of Verrucomicrobiaceae bacterium. Classification (GTDB taxonomy): domain Bacteria; phylum Verrucomicrobiota; class Verrucomicrobiia; order Verrucomicrobiales; family Verrucomicrobiaceae; genus JANPIW01. Next base: position 1,108 of record JANPIW010000252.1, on the reverse strand, counting down.
ACCGCTGCTCGATGCCCCGGCTGGTCACATTCTCGAAGCAGTGCGGAAGCTCGGGCTGGAGGGAGTCGTCGGCAAGCGCATCGGCTCGCGCTACGAAGCGGGGGAACGGAGCGGAGCGTGGATCAAAATGCGCACCGACCGGCAGCAGGAGTTTGTCCTCGGCGGCTACGTGCCGGGCACTCACGGTTTTGAAATGCTTCTCGTCGGCGTTTACGAAAAGAAGCGGCTGATCTACGTCGCCAAGGTGAAGGACGGCTTCGTCCCTCGGACCCGCGACGCCATTTTTCCCGCGCTCAAGAAGCTGCAAATCGACAACTGCCCGTTCACCAATCTCCCGGAAGCGAAAGCCTCGCGCTGGGGCGAAGCGCTGACTGCCGCGAAGATGAAAGAATGTCGCTGGGTCAAACCAGTGCAGGTCTGTCAGGTCGCCTTCGTGGAGTGGACGGACGGCGGCAAGCTCCGCCACCCCAGTTTTGTCGCGATGCGGGATGACAAGAAAGCGGGCGCGGTGGTCCGGGAAAGCTGATTAAAACAGCTCCGCGCGAGAAACGTGATCCGCGTTACGCCGCCTTCTTGCGCGGCGCTGTCTTCCGGGCCTTCCCTGCCGGGGCAGCACTCTTCTTTTTCGCCGCGGCAGGTTTGCTCTTCGACTGCTGCAGGCTCTCCTGGAGGACGGCGACCAGGTCGATGACGTTGGTCGGCTTCTTCTTCTTCGCGGGCGCGGCCTCCTTCATGTCCGGATGCTCGATCTTCTCCTCGATCAGCTTTTCCAACGCCTCGTGATATTCATCGTTATACAGCTCCGGTTGCCAATCGGTGGTCATGCTTTCGATGAGTTGCTTGGCCATCTGCATCTCCGCTTTGCCGATTATTTTCTCCGCAGGTTGGTTGAATTCGGACACGTCGATCAGCTCTTTGGGAAAGTGCATCAACTCCAGCATCAGCCCCTTTTCCTGTGGCTTCACCGCGGCGAGATGCTGGCGCGTGCGAATGACCACTTTGGCGATGGCGATCTTCCCCATGTCGAGGAGCGCGTCGCGCAGGAGGACGTAGGCTTTGTCGCCACCTTTCGCGGCTTCGAGGTAGTAGGGCTTGTAAAAGAGCAACG
>JANPIW010000251.1:0-5159 GCA_031425215.1 Verrucomicrobiaceae bacterium | reverse complement strand
CGGCATTCGCACCCACAACGTCATCAAGGCGCTGCACCTCGATCACCTCTACGGCAGCGCCACGGGCGGTTGCAGGCCGGGCGCTGAGATCAAGGTGATCGAGAAGAAGTTCGCAGCCAGCGAGGCGTGGGACGGCAATCTCAAGCTCGGCCAGAGCGTCGCCTTTCACGCGATGGAGCGCTGCATGGAGATGGCTGACAAATACGGCATCGGACAGGTGAGCGTGGACAACGCCTTCCATTATCTCTGGGGCGGTGGCTACGTCATGGACGCGGCAAAGAAGGGCTACATCGCCTACACGAACTGCACGTCCACGCTGGGCGAGGTCGTGCCGTTCGGCGGCAAGTTCCCTGTGCTCGGCACCAATCCACATTCATGGGGTCTGCCGACGCAGGACGCGTGCGGTTTTCCGATCGTCCTCGACTGGGCCACCTCCACCGTCGCGATGGGCCGTGTGCAACAGCTCAAGCGCGAAGGCAAACCTTTGCCACCCGGTGCAGCCGTCGATGCCGCTGGCAATCCCACCACAGACGCCAATCAAGCCGCATGGCTCCTGCCCTTCGGCGCGCACAAAGGCTACGGCCTCTCGCTGCTCATCGAGGTGATGGGCGCGATGATCGGCGGCTCGCTGCCCACGTTGCGCGGCGGCGGCGCGCATCCCGACATCAAATCGCAGCCCTTCCCCGCAGGCGAGAAGCGCACCTCGTCATTCTACTTTCAAGTCATCCACCCCGACGCGATCAGCACCGGCCTCTTCGCGAAAGGCCGCAGCTTTGCCGACAACATCAAGGCCGTGATCGACGACATCCTCGGCCACGGCAACGAAGGCTGCATGTTGCCCGGCCAGCCTGAAGCGCAAAACGCCGCGCACACCGCAAAAGCCGGCGGCCTGCTCTTCACCGCCGCCGAGATCGAGGCGCTCAACGAGATCGCGGATGAATGCGGCGCGGCACAGTTTGAGGCTGCGAAGCTAAAGGATTACGAGGCGTGAATCGGGAAGATCGCGCTGACTGAGATCGGAAGGGGCCGGTTGACCAGAATTTGAGTCTCGCGCGTGAACCGTCCGCTTCTTATCCTCGACCTTGATGAAACGCTCGTTCACTCAACGAGCGTTGAACAACTCGCCAAGCCTCCATCATTTCGTGTTGATCGTTTTGCTGTTTATGAGCGTCCGCACCTTGCCGAATTCATCGACTATTGTTTCTCAGTGTTCGAGGTTGCTGTCTGGACATCTGCCAGTGCTGACTATGCCGCCGCGATCGTTTCATGCGTCTTCGCTGATTGTTCGCCACGCTTTGTCTGGTCAGCCGATCGCTGTACTCAACGAATAAATTCCGAGACGTATGAGCGATACAGCGTCAAGGACTTGAGAAAGGTGGTCAAACTTGGGTTTTCCATCGAGCGAATCTTAATGATTGACGACAGCCCAGAGAAACTCGAGCGCAACTATGGGAATCACATTCGAGTCCACCCGTACAAGGGGGATGACTCGGACATTGAGTTGCTTCAGCTCATGGCCTATCTGAAGACCATAGAGGGCCATGCAAATTATCGAACACTCGAGAAGAGAAGCTGGAGAACCAAAATGATCTGATGTAATGACCTGGACCGAAGCATGCAATGATCCGTCGCTCAACGATCTCCCGTACAAGATCGAGCTGGATGCGCATGGCCGCCTTGTGATGGTTCGCCGTCAGATCGCACACTGCCGCCTCAAGGGACGACTTGGACGCGCGATGTCACGCGCTGGCATGGGAAATGGATTGTGCATCAGTTGTCCAATTCAGACGAGTGTCGGAGTTCTCGTTGCTGATCTTGCTTGGCATGACGCTGAGTGGTTCGACAACGAGGCAGACGACTGCGTTTGCGCGGTTGCGCCCGCCATTTGCATCGACATTGGGGCGCTGATTGCTGATGAAGCTGGTTTGGATGATAGACTGCGCGGCTACTTCCAAGCTGGCGCAAAGAAAGTTTGGATTTGCGATGAGATGGGCAAGATCGCTTTCTATCGCAGCCCGATGGTGAAGCTCGGGCGCAGTCTGCGCATCCCCAAGTTTCCATCTGCCCTTTGAGCATACATGAAGCTCGTCCTCAACCAAGACACCTACACCGCCGTCTTGCGCGAGATCGTGCCTTCGGCGAAGCGACTGCTCTGGCTTGTGACGGCTGACATCAAGGATCTGCACGTCGAGGGCGGGCGGAAAAAGTTTGTGCCGTTTCTCGAAGTGCTCGCGGGTTTGATTCGTGAGGGTGTCGATGTGCGGCTCGTCCATGCGAAAGAGCCGGGGCCGCGTTTTCGCAAGGACTTCGACCGCTTTCCCGAGTTGATCGGCAGTGATCTCTTCACGCGCATCCTTTGCCCGCGCATGCACATGAAATGCGTGATCGCGGACGGTCGCATCGCCTACATCGGCTCCGCCAATCTCACCGGCGCGGGCCTCGGCGCGAAGAGCGACTACCGGCGTAATTTCGAGGCCGGCATCGTCACCGAGGATCGCGACACGATCCGCGAGTTGATGGAGTTCCTCGACGCCTACTTCCTCGGCGATCACTGCCTGAAGTGCCAGCGCCGTGATGTGTGTCCTGATCCGATTGTTTGACGACGACGCAACCCTGAGAGAAAACTGCGAGCATGGAGAACAAAGTGGCGGTTATCACTGGCGGCGAGGGCGACTTGGCAAAGGCGATCCGCGCCGCGCTGGAGCAGGAGGGCTGGATCGTCCACGCGCCAGGGACAGCCGCGATGGACGTGACCTCGCGTGAATCCGTGGAGGCTTTCATCGCGCCGCTGGAGCAGGTCGATCTTCTCATCAACAACGCCGGTGTGACGAACGACGAACTCATCGCGCGCATGACTGGCGAGCAATGGGACGCGGTGGTCGATGTCAGTCTCAAGGGCGCGTTTCTCTGCTCCCGCGCCGTGATGCAAAAGATGGCCTTCAAGCGTAGCGGGCACATCATCAACATCGGCTCCTTCGCAGCGATCTGCGGCACTGCGGGACAATCAAATTACGCGGCCGCCAAAGCCGGACTCATCGGCCTCACCAAGTCCCTGGCGATGGAATACGGCGCGAGAAATGTGCGCGTGAATTGTGTGCTGCCTGGCTTTCTGGAAACGAAGATGACGATCGGGCTGCTGTCGGATGAGACGCGAAGAAAAGAAATCATCGGCTCACATCTGCTCCGCCGATTGAACAGCGTCGAGGATGCGGCGCGGTTCATTGTGTTTCTGCATTCCATGCAGCACATCAGCGGCCAGGTGTTCCAGCTCGACAGCCGTGTTAGCGCCTGGTGAGGGCTTGCCTCACATCACCATCAGCGCCGGGTTCTCCAGCAGCTTGCGCATCTCGGCGAGGAATGTGGCGGCCACGGCTCCATCGACGACGCGATGATCTCCGCTGAGGCCGACCCACATGCGCTGGCCGGCGACGATGGCGCCTTTGTCACCCACGACGGGCACGGTGCGGATGGAGCCGATCGCGATGATGGCTGCCTGCGGCGGATTGATGATCGCCGCGAACTGGTCGATGCCATACGCTCCGAGGTTTGAGACCGTGATCGTGCCACCGGCGAATTCATCGGGCGTGAGCTTTTTATTCTTCGAGCGCCCGGCGAGGTCTTTCACGGCGGCGCTCAGCTCGAGCAGTGTCTTCTTTTCCGCCTGCTTGATGACGGGCGTGACCAGACCGTCCTCCACGGCGATGGCGACGCTGAGGCCGACGGATTTGTATTTCACGATGGCATCACCGTCCCACGCAGCATTGATGGCGGGCTGGGCTTGCGCGGCGCGGACGACGGCTTTCAAGATGAAATCGTTGACGGTGAATTTGTTGCCGCCGGTCTTCTCGTTCGCCTCGTTTAGTTGCGCGCGGAACAGCATGAGCGGCGCTGCGTCGATCTCCATCTGGAGGTAGAAATGCGGAATCTGCGTCTTCGAGGCCAGCAGGCGCTCGGCGATGATATTGCGCATCGTGCTGGTGGTGACGCGCTCGTCGTCGGGTCCGACGGTGGGGCGGATCGTCGGCGTGGCGGATGCGACCGGTGTGGCAGCCCCACGAGCAGGCGCGCTCTCGACATCGAGGCGCACGATGCGTCCGCCGGGGCCGCTGCCGGTGAGGAGGGAAATGTCGATGCCACGGCTCTCGGCGATCTTTCGGGCGAGCGGTGAGGCTTTGACGCGGATGCCGTTGCGCGAGGCTGCTGCACGGCGTGCGGGCGAGGGTGCGACGGGCAATGCGATGCCGGATGGAGCTGCGGCCACTCGTTTCGCGGAAGCGGCGGCTGTGGCGGCGACCGGTGCTGGCGCGGCCTTTGGCGCCGCGGCGGCCCTGGCTTTGGCGATGATGTCATCAAGGTCGGCAGGTGCCTTCTCATCCTCTTCGAGCACCACAGCCATCGGACCGCTGAGCGGCACTTTGTCGCCGGGTTTCACGAGCAGCTTGTGGATCGTGCCGTCGAAGAAGGATTGCATCTCCATCGTGGCCTTGTCGGTCTCCACATCGGCGACGACCTGGCCGGCAGACACTTTGTCGCCCTCCTTGATGTTCCATTTGGCGAGGGTGCCCTCCAGCATGGTGTCGGAGAGCTTGGGCATTTCGATGAGCTTGGGCATGGGAATTGGGGACGTGACGAATGAGATAAGGCGTGGCGTTGTCAACGCAACCTTCTCGGTTTCTGCCGTGCCTGCGTTCATAAAAGTCCGTTTCAGGGCTTGTCCCGGTGTTTCGGGAGGTTAAACTAACGGCCCATCCACCCCGACCATGTTTGAAAACTTCCGTCGGACGCAGCTACAGCGAGAAGGCCTCGCCTGCGCCCGCACCCGCCGCAAAACCCAGGAGGACGACATCCTAGACGTACTGCGCAGCCATCCGGCGGCGGGCGTGGCGGCCATGGTCGCCTTTGTCATCTCCGTCGGCCTGCTGGTGCGCATCGGCGCACGGGTGACGGAGGGGCTGACGATGCCGGGGCTGCTGCACTGGCTGTGCGCGGGCGCGGTGTCGCTGGCAGCCATCACGCATCTTTTTGTCTCGCACCGCGAGGCCATCCGGGATAATCGCACCGTGGTGCTCCTGCTGGGGACGGTGCTGCTGCATCTGGCGGCCATGCTCATGGCGCTGCGCTTTGGCATCACGCAGGGCTGGAGCGGCAGTGTACTGGTG
>JANPIW010000250.1:0-2278 GCA_031425215.1 Verrucomicrobiaceae bacterium | reverse complement strand
GCGAGCAGAACGCGCCTGCGTATTCTTGGTGCCGGAGGCTTTGCTGAATCCAGATGCTCCCACTCTCTTGCTCGTCTCCATCAGCTTGGCTGCGGCAGCCACCCCCGCCAGGATGGTCTTCCGGTGCCGAATGATGAACTGAACAAGTTTGATGATCTTGGGGGCCATGAGTGTGTCTGGTTTGATGGACTTACGTCTCTCGGTGCAAATCATCGCGCTTTCATTTCTCCTTGCGGCTCGACTCGATTACCCTTCATCAATCCTCATTCGTCTGGCCGTCATACAGCACACGGCCCGTGCGCTTGGAAACCACGATCACATGGGACGGACCAAGGCGCATCGTTCGATCAGGCTCGCTCCTGGGAAACAGGACCCAGGCATTCTTGAGGGCCCGTTGTAAAGGCTCCACATCACCTTGGCAGCGTCCTGCACGAGGTCACAACCATGACGTGCCGCGCTGCCAGCCGCCGCGCCTGGGCTGCGCTGATCGCTGTCGTCCGCCGCGCAGGCTTTCGTTTCGTCACTCGACCCGTTAGCTTCGCTCCCTTCATTTTGCAGCCCAGCTCTGATCCCCCTTCCGCGACGTAATCCTCACCCATCCGCTTCAAGACGTTCATCTGACGAGTGGAGACTCCGACGCGGTAGTCAATCATGAGTTCAGCAAGGCGGGCTCCGCCTATGTCGATATTCGGGCAGCCTTCGGATAAGTAAACCGTCGGACAGCTCTCTCTACACCTCTAGTTAGTAGGATCACGCGCGGCTGTTTAAATTGCCAAAAATTTCGAGTTTAGAATCCCGAGGCCGTACCGTGCGGCATCAGTTCCGCATTGCCAGCAACGTCAATAGCCTTGGCGAGGTAGCGGCCATCGGCCGGTGCGTCGAGAGTGATGATCCAGTCCGCGACGCCCGCGTGCTGGGTGGTAATTGTCGCGGGGCGGCCATTCATTGAGACGGTCGCGATCTCCCCGTTGTCATGGGAGACACCGCGTACTGTGCGTTTGGTGCCCTCAGTTTGGACGCCCGTGATCAAGGTCGCTGGTGGCAGATCGTCCACGGGCGCGAGGAGTTGAGGGAACGCGCTGCCTTTGTCGGCATCCTTCACATGCACACTCTCCACTCGGGTCACCGGGCTGTTGTGAAAGTAGTAGCTGACGGGGTGCTCGGTCTTTTTAGTTCGCGGGCCGCCGCCGAAATCGACCACACTGCTGCCGCTGGTGCTGTTGGTGAGTTTGAGGCCGCGAAAATGTGCCACGAGGCCAGGCTTGGGTCCGATGGCGGTGAGTTGCACGAGCGGCTCATGTTTCAGCGTGCAGTCGGCGAAGGTGAGGCCGTCATAAGTGAAGTCGCCATAAGGGAGGCTTAGTTCGTCATGGCCGCCGTTGATCGGTTCGGAGGTGATGTTGTGGAAGTCGATGTCGCGATACACATGCGCGTCGTAGTCGGGGTGGTAGATCCCGAACGCGGCATCCTGCACCCGCAGGCCTTCGAGCAGGAAGAACTTCATGTTGGGCCGGATCGCATAATGCGCGGCCCAGGCGCGTAGGTTGCGGACGATGAAGGGATGCTCGCGGTCGCCATGCACTGAGCCGTGCTCCTCGTCGCCGAAACGGAATTCGAAAAGGCCGTTGCTGTGGGATTCGTTGTCCTCGAATCGCATGAACGGCAGCGTGCGCACATCGCGCTCGGCGACCTTCCCATCGGGTGAGCGGACGCGCAGCACGGGATTGAAGTCGGGCGTTTTCGCGATCTGAAAATGGAAGCCATAGTGATCGTTCTCACACGCGACGTTGCGGGTGAAAGTGTTCCGCCCATTCGCCCACCAAAAGCCTGCGCCGTCGTTGGGATCGAAAGAGAGAACCTGCTTTGGCAGGGCCACATTGCCAAAGGACTGCACGGCGAGATTGCGGTCGAATACGTTCCATTGCTCAGTCGCGTCTTCGAGGAAAACGCCGTGCCCGCGCGACTGGTAGCCGACGCAATCGCGGATGAGCAAATGGTCGGTGCCGTGGACGGTGACCCAGCGGTTGTGCGAGTCCCAGATGCTCGCGCCGAGCACGCCGCTGCCACGCATCGTATCGCGCACAAGATGGAAGTGAATCGGATACTTGCCGAGAACGCCTTCTTTCCCCAGATGCCTGAACTCCGCGTAACTGATGCCGCCGGAGGAGTCGCGGTGATACATCGTGTGACCACGCGCGCCCGCCGGATCGGCGGACTCGATGACAACATTGCGCGAGAGGTTGGCGACTTCACAACGCATCATGCCTTCGCTGCGGTG
>JANPIW010000249.1:0-11854 GCA_031425215.1 Verrucomicrobiaceae bacterium | reverse complement strand
TGACGCCAAGCTCCGCGCCTTCTACTACGTCCGCGTCCTCGAGATTCCCACGCCTCGCTGGACCGCCTACGATGCGAAACGCTTCGGCGTGAAGCCACTCCCCGGCACTCGCATGACCGTCACCGAGCGCGCCTACACCTCGCCGATCTGGTTTAACCCGGCGAAGTAAGTTCCAGCTTTCGACACGAACTTGAAACTCTTGCTCGCCATCACAGCCGCCATCGAAGCCGCAACTGGCCTTGGCTTGCTCGTCGCTCCCGGCGTGGTCGTACGAGTGCTGCTCGGCGCGACGCTGGACGCACCGGCCGCAGTGACGGTCGCGCGCATCGCCGGGGCGGCGCTGATAACGCTGGGCGCTGCGTGCTGGCTATCGCGCGACAACGGGCGAGCGCTGGTCGTGGCGATGCTTTTCTATAATGTAAGCGCCATCGCCGTCCTCACCCACGCGGCTCTCGGTCTCGCGCTCTCCGGCATCGGCCTCTGGCCGGCCATCGGCCTGCACACAGCGCTGGCGTGCTGGTGCGCCGCTGCTCTCAAGTCCACCCCATTTCATCAACAAACCACGAATCCATGAAACTAACACGATACATCCCAGTCAGTGCAAATATCCTGCCATCACTCCTCGCGTTCGCCGCGGCGGGTGTTCTCTCCTCCTGTTCTACCACACCAACTGCGGCGCTCGACGCGAAAACGGACGCCGTGCTCGGCGCGATGTCCGACAAGCTCGCCGCCGCGAAGACGTTGCGCGTGAGCGCGACACGCACCGCGTCTCGGGGCTTCAATGCCGGGATGGTCGTGGCGGAAACCGCCAGCGGCACGGTCGTGGTGCAGAGGCCCAACAAGCTCGCCGCGCGATTGAGGACAAGCGAAGGCGCCCGGGCCATCGGCTTTGACGGTGGAAATCTCACCGTGGTGGATCGCACGGCAGGCACGCACTCGGTAGTGAAGGCTCCGGGTGACATCGACACCACTTTGCGCAGCATTCAGAGAATCTACTCTCTCACGCCGCCGGTTGGTGAATTGCTCGCCAACAATCCAAAAGCACTTTTGCTTGAGGGCGTGAAGTCCGGCAAGCACACCGGCACCGAGAGCATCAATGGAGTGAAGTGCGACCGTCTGGCCTTCACTCAGGACGGCCTGTCCTGGAACCTGTGGGTGGCAACCGGCGACAATCTCCCGCGCCGCATTTCGCTGACCTATCCAAACGGCGAGGGCGGCGCGCCGCTGACGATGACCGCGACGATCACGAAGTGGGAACTGGACGCGGCCGTGTCCGGCGCGGAACTCACCGTCAGCGCGCCTGCCGGAAGCAGGGCCATCGAAATGATTTCGCTCGAATAACATTCCCAGAACCAAAACTCGAACTCTCTATTCCTCATCCCATGAAAAAGATCATCACCCTAAGTCTCACCGCACTGATGGCCGCCAGCGAGGCGCTCCCCGTCCTCATCACCGCCGCAGTGACAACAGCGGCACTCGCTCCAGCCGAATCACAAGCTCTCCCCGTGGACCGCGCCGTAGGTCGTGCGGGCGCACAGAACTCACGGCAATCGGGCCGGAACGGTGCGCAAGCCTCACGCCAGACAGGGCGCAACGTCTCGCAAGCACGGCGTCGCGGCTGTTACGCTCTGCCCGTGGGCGCGGCGCCATACAGGTACGGCGGATACAGTTACTACCGCGTAGGCCCGCGCTACTACTACCCCTACATGTACATGGGCAGGACGGTTTACATCGACATTGATGTCAGCGGTGGTTATCCGGCGCCACCTCCTCCGGCTGGATCAATCGACATCGATATTTATGTCCGGTGAGAATGACTGACATCTGCTCCTCCACGGCAAACTGACTACCGCTTTTTCTCCTCCCATGAGACCGAACCTGCTCCCTTTGTTCTCCGCCGCGCTTTGCGTCTTGTCTCTGCCATCCTTCGGTGGCGAGACAGTGTCGTCCAAACAACCCGCCATCTCGCCGACGATTCCGGTCGATGATCCGTGGGAGGTCACGATGTCGATGCCGCTGTGGATTTCTGGTGTCGAGGGAACGACCGGAGTGCATGGCTTCACTGCGGAGACGAGCGCCAGCTTTGCGGACATCATCAAGAATGTCGATATGGTCGCCGCCGCGACGCTGGAGGTGAAGAAAGGACGCTGGGGCGGCTGGATCGACGGGATGTACCTGAAAGCATCCGTGGGCGGCGACACGCCGGGGCCGCTGCTCAACTCAATCGGAGTGGGCATCGAGCAGGTCATGGTGGAGACGGCAGTCTTCTACCGCGCCTGGCAGAGCGAGCGCGGCTTTCTCGATCTCTATGCCGGGGTGCGTTACATGTCCGTCGGCGGCGAATTGAGTTTGGGCGTGAGCAACTCCGGCGTCGAGCAGGTGTCGCAGCAACTCAGCCAGCAGATCGTGAATCAAGTGGTCAGTGCGGTGAGGAGCAAGGCGGATGCGGCTCTCGCCAGCGCCCGGAGCCAGATTTCCGCCCAAGTGACCAGCGCGGCGCGAGCAGGCGTAGCATCCACCGTCGCAACCAAGGCGGCTGGGGTGAGGACCTCCATCGCCAACCTCCAGCAGATCGCAGCGGCCCATCCGCGTCTGGTGCAAGTCCTGCGCAACAGCGACCGGCTCAAGACTGCCATCCGCAATGTGACGGAAGCGCGCATCGACGAGAAGCTGGCGGCAGCGCAGACCGTCACCGCAGCGGCGCAGACCGTAGGCTCCGCCGTGCGCGCCGCCGCTCAAGCCGCCGCAGACAAGGCGCGCACTGCCGCGCAAAAAGCCGTGGCCAAGGCGGAGAAGCAACTGGCGGGCAAGATCGAGGACGCATTGCGCGATGCGATCCCGGCTGAAATCTCACAGACGATCGACTGGGTGGACCCCTTCGTCGGCGTGCGTGCGCGCTACAACTTCACCGACCGCCTCTACGCCATCGCCAAAGCGGACATCGGCGGATTCGGCGTGAGCAGTGACCTCGTCTGGAATGCCTATGGCGCGCTGGGCTGCAACCTGACCAAAACCGGGAAGACCACGCTAGAGCTTGGCTACAGGTACATGTCCGTCGATTACACACGCGGCGGTTTCACCTACGACATGGCGACGAGCGGGCCAATGATCAACCTCGGCTTGAAATTCTAGTTCTCCCAAGCATGAAATCCAAACAACACACACACTTCATTCGCGGCATCCTCGGCCTGACATCGTGCCTGATGCTTATCTCGCTCTCCTCCTGCTCCAGCAACGAGGAGCTGGAGGACCGGCTCGAAAAGCGCAACGACCGTTACCAGAACTTTCAGGATCGTCGTGAAATCCGCGCGGATGCCAACCAGGATCGCACCGACGCCTGGTTTGATCGCGTGATGCACTGATACTCACACACCCATTTTCCTCGTCTCTTCTCCCGAACTCTCCTTGAAACTGACATCCACCGCTCTCTTGTCCATCGTCGCAGCATCCGCCATCGCGCAGACGCCTCCGCCCGCCGCGCCCGGCGGTTACGACGCGCAGCCGACGCTGAAGGCATCCGAGATTCTCCAGCTCCCCTATCTCTCCAGTCCGAATCACAAAGTGCGTGAGGACGTGACGACAAACCTCGGCGTGAACCGCTTCATCATCGACTCCCAGTTCGGCACCTTTGTCGCGCAAGGGAACCAGATGCTCGCCGACCGCGTGCAGGAGATCACCGCCCTCGCGAAGCTCGGCCAGATGTCGAACTCGAAGGAATTCATGGACGGCATGAAGGAAGCGGCCAAGGCGCCCATCGAAACCGTCGGTGATATCCTCACCTCGCCCGTGGACACGATCACCGGTGTGCCAAAAGGCGTGGGCAAATTCATCGGCCGCGTCGGTCGTGGAGCTAAGGAGAAAGTCAGCGGCCGTGAGCGCGGCGAAGGGGACGATGGCATGGCGAAGCGCGCCTCGGGCGCCGCGCAGGTGAAGCGCGATCTTTGCGCCGAGCTGGGAGTGAATCCGTACAGCTCGAACGAAGTCCTCCAGCACGAGCTGGAGCGCGTCGCGCGTGTGATCACCTTTGGCAAGCTGACTGTCAAAGCCGCCCTGCTTCCCGTCGGCGGCGCGGCCAGCTCGGCTTTGAGCGCGCTCTCCGCCATCGACGCCACGAACAACATCGTCGCCACGCAAAACCCGGTCGATCTGCGCAAGATGAACCTCGGCAAGCTCAAGGGCATGGGCATCGCGGCAAAGGACGCCGAGGCCTTCCTCGCCAACCCCATCTTCTCACCCTGGCACCAGACACACATCGTCGCCTCACTCGATCGCATGGCAGGCGTGAAAGGCCGCGAAGTGCTGCTGCGCGACGCCACCACGATGACCACCACGGAGACTGACGCGGTCTTTTACGAGCAGACCACGCGCCTCATCGCCCACGCGCACACCAATGGCATCGTCGTGGACCGCATCACGCTCATCAACGGCCTCCCCGTCTGCGTCGGCGCGGATGGCGGCCTCATCGTCGCCATCCAGTGGGATTACGCCATGTGGTCGCCGCGCTCGGAGAAATTCGCCGCCTCACTTCAGTCCATGCAGGTGAATGGCGCCAAGCCACCCTCGCTCATCGTCGTCGTCACCGGCGCGATGTCACCGCGTTTGAAGGAAGAACTTGCGGCGCGCGGCTTCCGCGCACAGGACAAGCTGATGAAGGGGCCGCTGAATTAGCCCTTCATGCCTCCCTCCATGTCAGTAAGCGCGAAGCTCCTCCGCTGGATGTGGAAGGCTTTTCTCGCAATGATCGTCGCGATCGTTCTGCTATGGACGTCTGGCGCGGCCTATTTCGACGGTCCATCAAAGCCGCTCGCTGTGGCGCTGACCATCCTCGTGCTGGCGGTGTTGATCTTCGCACGCCCCTGGTGGCGCAAGGCGCTCATGTTTGCCGGATGGTTCGTGCCGGTGGTCGTGTGGTGGCTCACGCTCAAACCCAGCAACTACCGCGACTGGCAGCCCGATGTGGCGCAGACGGCGTGGGCGGAAATTAAGGATGACGAGGTCACGCTGCACAACGTGCGCAACTGCGACTACCGCTCCGCGACAGACTACACGCCGCGCTGGGAGACACGGACGGTGCGCCTCTCGCAAATCACCGGCATCGACATGGCGATCTGCTATTGGGGGTCGCCTTACATGGCGCATCCCATCGTCAGCTTTCAATTCGCGGACGCGCCGCCTCTCTGCTTTTCCATCGAGGCGCGAAAGGAGGCCGGCGAGAAGTACTCGGCCCTCGGCGGATTCTACCGTCGGTTCGAGCTTATCTACCTCGTGGCCGACGAGCGCGACGTCATCCGGCTGCGCACCAACCACCGCGAAGGCGAGGATGTGTATCTCTACCGTTTGACGATCACGCCCGACAAGGCGCGCGTGCGCTTCATGGATTACATCACCGCCATCAATGAGTTGCGCGAACAGCCGCGCTGGTACAATGCCGCCACCACCAACTGCACCACCAGCATCCGCGCCCAGCACGACCCGGCCAAACGCATGCCCTGGGACTGGCGCATCCTCGTCAATGGCAAGGGCGACGAGATGATGTTCGAGCGCGGCGTGCTCGAAACAGGCGGGCTTCCTTTCCCGGAGCTTCGCGCCCACGCGCGCATCAACGACGCAGCTCGACTCGACGGCGGCAGCGTGGACTTCTCACGTCGCATCCGGGATGGCCGTGCGGGCATTGCGGATTTGCCAGCCCCAGCTCTCTGATCCACCATCTCCTATCTCCCATGAAAACCAGCATATCGCTTTTGTTAAAAGCTCTCACCTTGTGCGTGACACTCTCCAGTTGCGCCCATTACGCCACAGTCTCGGAGAAACGGCCAAAGTTCCGTCCCATCACAGGCACCATCACCGCGGTGGAGCAGGCGATTTGTGAGGCGGCGAAAAAGAGCAGGCGCGAACCGATGGCGGCGCTGGCTGACTATATCGCGGCTGCGGAGGCCGCGTCGAAGCAACTCGCCAGCACTCCCGACGACAAGGTGGTGCGCGATGACTACAATTTTGCCGTGGCTCGCATCCTCTCGATTGTGCAGGATCAAAACCTCGATCCATGGACGAAGCCGCTGATCGTGCCCGCCGCCGGTGGTGACTTCGTGCTGACCAACCGGCCCGACCCGCGCAAAACCCACAACCCCGCGCTGTATGTTTTCAAGCCAGCCGACCAGTTCGATGTCGGCGGCGTTTTCATCAACGAGCACAGCAAGAAGGAGGGACTCGGCGCCGCCATCGTCGCCATCGGTCGCGAGGAAAACGCGGACGCCAGGGAGAACTTTTCCCTCCCGCGCACCTATTACGGCGTGACCGCGGTGGCCCGCTTCACCGGCAGGCAGTGCGAGATCGCTTTCGAGGATCCGCTCGCGACAGAAACCGTGAGCGTGAGCGGACGCACTTTTCCCCTCGCGGCGGATTTCACGGTGCCCATAGCCGTCATGCTCGCCAGCACCGATCCGGAGAAGATGGGACTGGCGCGCCTGCTGAACCCCGAGAAATACGCGGAGACAGCACGCATCGCCAGATTGCAGCCCTACGACCCGGACAAAACGGCGGTGCTCGTGGTGCATGGTCTCAACTCGTCGCCCGCGACCTGGACGCCCATGATCAACACCCTCCGCAATGACGAATCCATCCGTCGCAATTTCCAGTTCTGGTTTTACAGCTACCCGAGCGGCTACCCCTACATGCATTCAGCAGCTATCTTGCGGAAGGAGCTGGATGCCATCGAGAAGCGCTTTCCGTTGCGAAAGAAGATGGTCGTCATCGGCCACAGCATGGGCGGCTGCATCAGCAGGCTGTTGATCACGGATGTCGGCGACAAGATGTGGATGGATTACTTCGGCAAACCGCCGGCCGAGGTGGATATGTCATCCGATACAAAGAAATTGCTCACCGACGCGCTCATCTTCAATCATCGCCCCGAAATCGGCCGGGTGATCTTTATAGCTGCGCCGCTCAAAGGTGCGGACATGGCGGCAGGCTGGATGGGCAAGCTTGGATCGAAGCTGGTCAAATCACCTTTCACACTCATGCAGGCGGGCAAGGAGGCACTGGGAAACATCACCCAACTAGGCGACGACTCGACACTCAAACGAGTGCCTAACAGTGTGGACACCCTTTCGCCGAACAACCGCTTTGTGAAGACGATCAACACCTTCCCGCTCTCGACCACCATCCCTTATCACGCGATCGTGGGTGACCGCGGCAAAGGCGGCAGCAAGGATCACACGAAGCCCTGCAGCTCGGACGGCCTCGTGCCTTATTGGAGCAGTTATCTCCCATACGCCAAGAGCGAGCTGATTGTCCCCTCCGGCCACAGCGCGCATTTCAATCCAAAGGCCATTGAGGAAGTGCGCCGCATCCTCGACCTGCACCTCGAAAGCCTCCGCTGAACGGGCAACACAAGCACACCCGCGCATGGGGCGGACATGCCGCCGCCGAATCCGGCATCCCGTCCTCGGCGGAAGCCCGTGCCCTCCTGGCCCGATGTCGCGCCGGACAGCGACTAATAACTCCTCACGCTTTACTCCACGCCGCTGCCCGAGGGCACGACAGACTCAACCAAACAACTGCGTCACCGGCTGGCCTTTGTCCGCGACGGTGAACGGACGTTTGCTCGGCGAGTAGATGACCTGGTCGAGCGGCAGGCCGAGGGCGTAGCCGATGGTGGCGTTGAAGTCGGGCGGAGTGAGTTTATTCTCCTCGACCTCGTGGCCGCCTTTGTTGGTCTTGCCATAGATTTGTCCGCCGCGAATGCCACCGCCTGCAAGGATGGATGAGAACGCCTTTGGATAATGATCGCGGCCCTCGTTCTGATTGATCTTCGGCGTGCGGCCAAACTCGGTGGTGAGCACGACGAGTGTTTCCTTGAGCAGACCGCGCTTGTCGAGATCGCCCAGCAGGGCGGCGAGGGCCTGGTCGAGTTTCGCGCATTGCTCGGGCACGCGGACGAAGTTGTCGTTGTGCGTGTCCCAGCCGCCAAGGGTGACCTCGACGAACCGCACTCCATGCTCCACGAGACGGCGCGCGAGCAGGCAGCCTTGGCCGAGCGGGTCAGCGCCGTAGAGTTCGTGCATCTCGGGAGATTCTTTGTTGATGTCAAAGGCCACGAGATCCTCGCTCTTCATGATGCGCACGGCGTCTTTATAGATGTCGCCCATGGCGCGCACGTCGGAGTAGTCGTAGGTGCTGCGGAAGGTGGCATCGAGCTTGCCGGCGAGATTGAGGCGATAATCAAAATCAGCCTCGCTGAGATAGCCAGGGCGGCGGCTGTTTTGCAGGCCGGCGGTGGGATTACTGACGATGAGCGGCGATACGGCGGCCTCGAAGAAACCCGCGCCCGGATGCTTGCTGTCGTTGGTGACGACGACGCTGGCGGGCAGCGAGGGATTGCTGCGGCCCTGGTACTTCGTGAGCCATGCGCCCATGGAGGGATGCTTGATCGTGCTGCGCACAGTGTAGCTGGTGTGCATGAAGTAATTCCCCTGCGCGTGCGCACCCTGGGTGGAGGAGAGGGAATTGATCACGGCGACGTGGTGCATCTGCTTTGCAGTCAGCGGCAGGTACTCACTGACGCGCACACCGTCGGCGCTGGTGGCGATGGGCTTCACCGGGCCGGCCTCCTCGCAGCCCTCCTGCGGATTGAAGGTGTCGAGGTGCGTCATGCCGCCGCTCATGTAGAGATAGATCACGTTCCGCGCGGTGGGCACCTGACGGAGCTTTGACGAGCCTTCAAAGGCTGCGCTGGCTTTGTTGAGGAAGAGCGGCGCGGCGGTGACGCCGAGGCAGGTTTTCGCGGCCCGCATCACGAAATCGCGGCGGGAAAGTTCGTCAGCTTGACGGAGGAGTGTGTTCATGGCGGTGGGTTTTTGGAATGAATGAGCGGGATCAGAGGCGAGGATTATTTCACAAAAAGAAACTCCCCGGTGTTCAGCAGGGCGTGGACTACATCGGACTTCGCATTCTCGCCGCGCTCGGCGATGACTTGATCGAGCACTTGGCGCTCATTGGCCGTGGGATGGCGTGAGAGGAGGCCGAGGTAAATCGTGTCGAGCTGGTCGGGGGCGGTTTTCGCGGCAGCGACCTGGGCGCCGAAGAATGAATTGGCATTGACGAGCGAGTCTGCGACCGGGCCGTTGAGCATGGATAGCGCCTGGGGCACGGCTGCCTCGCGGCTGGCATTCTCAATGGTCTCGCGGTCGCTCTGGCCAAAGGTCCGCAGCATGTGGCCGCGAGGCGCAGGGCTGGGCATGTCGCTCGCACGCGTGGCACCGGCGACCATGCCGCTGCTCTTGCCGCGCTCTTGGGCGGCCTTCTGCATCGCTGCCATCTTCTTCTTGATCTCCTCTTTGCTCGCGCCGGATTGCTGCAGCTTTCGGATTGCCTCACGGTCCAGGCTGGCGCGCACCACTTTCTTGTCGTCCGGCTTCTTCTTCATCTGGTAGCCGCCCTTCATCTCCTGCTGGTATTGCTTCGCGAAATCCTCGCCCAGCACTGCCACAAAGGCGTCGCCGCGATCACCACCGCGCAGATTTTTGATCTGTTGGGAAAGCTTGTTCGCCACTTCCTTGTCGCCTTTGCGGCGAGCCTCCGCCATCTGCGCGGTCAACTCTTTGATCTTCGCGTCCTTCTCCGGATTGCTGGCAGCGCCGCCTGCGGCCTTCACCCGCGCGATGACATCCTTCGGATTCTGCTCGCTGAGCCTGTCGTAAAGTTTGCCCAGCACATCGAGGCGGCGCTCGGCAGCCTCGTTCGTCGCTGCCCCCTTCTCGTCGATGTTTCCCTGGATGAGCGTGGCGATGCTGTCCCACACCTGCTCCGCGCTCATGCGGCGCATCAGCGGCCCGGTGAAAGCATACTGCTCGCCGAGGAGAACATCTTTCGTGCTCGGCATGCGCTGATACACATCGCTATTGTAAATCACACGGAGGAATGCCTTGAGATCATACTTCTTCGCCACCATCAGCTCCGTGAGGTACGTCATCAGCTCGGAGTTCGACGGCACAGTACTGTCCATCATCTCATCCACCGGCTCGATCAGCCCCATGCCCATCGTCTTTTTCCAAAGACGGTTCGCGATCACTGTCGTGAAACGCGGGTTCTGCGCATCGGTCATCCATTTCGCAAAAGCATCAAGCCGCGTCTCGCCCTCCCCCGCCACCGCCTCGTGGCCAAACATCGTCTTGGCCTGGATCGTCTCGCCTGGCTTCGCATCGGTGTACTTATAGTCATGCGGAAGCTTCGGCAGCTTGTCCGTCTCCGTAATCTGCGTGTATCGAAGCGATTTCGTCACTTCATTGACGGACTCTTTGATCATCTGGAAATCTTTCCGCATCGCCTCGCCCTCCGGGCCTTTGAGCTTCTTGCGATCCATCTCCGCACCGCCCGCCATCTTCTTCATGTCAAAGCTGTAACCCTTGCGCGAATCCATCCCGTAAGTGAAGGCCGCCATCTTGTAATAGTCCATCTGCGACCACTTATCGAAAGGATGGTTGTGGCACTGCGCGCACTCAATGCGCGTGCCGAGGAAAATCTGCACCGTCGCCGCGAGATGGTCGAGCGGCATCCCCTGGTCGCGCATGTAAAAGCCAATAGCTCCGCTGTCCCACGCCGCGCCGTCGGTCGTGAGCAGCTCGCGCACGATGGAATCAAACGGCTGGTTCTTCTTCAGCGCCGACTTGAGCCAGTCCGCATACGCATACCCGGTGAGCTGGCCCTTCGTGTCTGTCTGCAGGCGCAGGATGTCGGCAAAGTAATTGAAGAAGTGCGACACATAACCGTCGCTCGAAAGCAGCGTGTCGATGAGCTTCTCGCGTTTCGCCGCATCAGCCGATTTCAAAAACGCCCCCGCCTCGTCTGCCGTGGGGATACGTCCTGCGATGTCCAGATAGACACGGCGTACAAAAATCTCGTCACTGCTTTTCGCATTGGGCTGCAACCCGGCTTTCTGCCAGGATTTGGCCAGGATGTCATCAATCTTGGCGCTCTCAGGCAGCGGCGCGGAAAGCGCGCTGGAAGCGAGGGTCAGAATAGAAAACGCAGCAAGGAATCGGGTGTTTTTCATGGGTGGGCGGAGCGTGTTGGCGTTGTGAACGACGAAGCTTGCCGCTTCTTCCGAAAAAGATTCAGGCAGCGCCGATACGACGGAGCGCGAGTATGTCTTTAGACCACTCGCCATTTTAGTGTCGGCGGAAGCGGTGAGGCTTGGTGCTCCTTTTTGCAAGTCGGATGCACAATACAAGGCCAGGCGAGTAGCCTACACCATACTCGCGCTCCTCACCTCCGCAGCGAGAGTACCAGCTCGTTATATTTCGCGCGTACCAGTTCCAGAGAACGGAGAACGGGGTGAGGGAAAACGGAGAACGGAGCAAGGCGGCAACTGCTTGGCAAACGGCGGCTCGGCGTCATGAGGCGGCGAATGTGAGCCAGCAGTTGAGGAGGCTGGAACAGAAGGAAGCGCTGGCGGCGGTGCCGGAGGCGTTGAAGTCATACCTGGAGGATATCGATGAGCCAATAAGCTGAAATGCCCGCCCTTCTGTCAAGCAGTTGCGCCTTCCCCCCGTTCTTTCCTGACCCCGTTCTTTGACCCCGTTCTCTCGTTCTCTTGAGCAGGGGCATTCTTCTCATAAAAATGCTCGCCGGTGATTCCATCGGGGTAGCGCTTCAAGGTCAGCGGCCTGTTGCGCAGATGCGGCAGGATCGTGGCCGCGATGTCAGAGTAGAAGCCGATCACTTGCCCCTTGGTGAAGCCGCTCTCGGGGAAGTACACCTTCTCCAAATTGGAGAGTGACAGCTCGCGCCCATCGACATCGAGCAGTTGACGCTTCTTGATCATGCGTCCGCGCTAAACGCCTAACTTTTTCGGTCG
>JANPIW010000248.1:0-2725 GCA_031425215.1 Verrucomicrobiaceae bacterium | reverse complement strand
GACGAGGACGGCTTCGTCGAGCCTATCAACCTCGTGCCGCTCGTCAGCGGATCGACCGTGGTGAAAGTCAGCAACACCACCGGAGCGACCGCCTATCTCAATGCATGGATCGATTTCAACCGCAACGGCACGCTCACCAATGCTGGCGAGCAGGTGGCCGTGAACCAACCGATCATCACCGGACGTGTGAACTCCAATGAGACGATCAATTATACCACGCCCGCCGGCGCACTGATTGGTTTCAATGCCATCCGCGTCCGCATCACCAGCACCGCCTCACCCACGCCCCTCGGCGCGGGCGGCATGGGCGAGGTGGAGGACTATCCCGTGAACGTCTGCCCCACGCTCGGCTATGCCTACGGTGTGCAATCGGGCGACTTGTATCAAATCGACGTGGCCACTGGCGTGGTCAGGCAGGCGGCCACCCTTCCGGCGGGTTTTGAGCGCACCAATGGCGCGGCCTTTGCGCAGGATCTCGGCACGGACGGCGTGGTTTTCTACACCACGGCCACCACCACATTGCTGCTCGGTGCCTGGGATCGAGCAACCAATGCCACCAACGTCGTCGGCAATCTAGCCACCCTTGGCGTTCCCACCGGCAATCCCATTCACAGCGGCGATTACTTCAACGGGTTCTATTACTTCGTCATGAACAACACCGACGATTTATGGAAGGTCAAGATCACCGGCAGCTCTGGCGCTTACACTCTGGTCTCCGCCTCCAAGGTCGCCGACTTGTGGTCCAATACGCGCGGCCACTCTTACGGCGACTTTGTCATCACGCCGGGCGGCATCTTATACGCGCACTGCAATCGCAACGGCGGCGGGCCGGAATTCTACACCGCCGATCTCAACCAAGCCGTGCCGACAGCCACGCTGCTAGGCAACCCGGCCTACATGCACAACGGCATCACCCTGGGCCTCGACGGCAAACTCTACGGCGGCCTCGGCGTGAACAGCAACAACGCCAACTGGTTTGAGGTCAACCTACTCAACGGCAACTCCACCTATATCCGCGACGGCGCGGTCTCCGGCATGAACGACATGACCATGGGTGCTTGCAGTCCTTCTATCTATCTCGTCAACAATGATCCCTTCGCCAACAGCGACTTCGGTGACTTCTCCTTCGTCACCGGCGCCAGCAGCCTGCGCAACACCAACATCCGCATTGGCGCGCTCGTGGACGCGGAGTCTATCATCGGCAACAACGCCACAGCCACCTACGACGACATCACCAATCTGGACGACGAAGACGGCGTCACCTTCGGCCAGCTCGTGCAGGGGCAGACCGGATCCGTGACCATCTCCCGCACCAACACCTCCGGGGCTAACACCTATCTCAACGCCTGGATTGACTTTGACAATGACGGCATGCTCACCAGCGCAGGGGAGAAAATCATCAACAACGTGCTCATCTCAAACGGCACCAGTGGTGCACTATCCTACACCTTCCCTATTCCGGCAGGAGCTTATGTCGGCAATGCCGGCTCCCGCTTTCGCATCACCTCAGTCAGCAATCCAGCCCCGACAGGCTCCTCCGGCAGCGGCGAGGTTGAGGATCATCTCGCTAACATCCAGGCCGCCCTTTCCATCGGCAATCTCGTCTGGCACGACGCGGACAATGACGGAGTGAAGGACGCAAGCGAGAGCGGCCTCGCTGGCGCGTCCGTGCAGCTCTTCCTCGCGGGCGCGGACAACACCGCCAACACTGGCGACGACGTGCAAGTCGGCGCGACACAGACCACCACGGCCACGGGCGCTTACTTGTTCCAGTTGCTCCCGCCCGCGAAGTACTTCGTCAAAGTTACTCCACCCGCCGGCTATCTCACCTCCGGCACACCGGCGACGACGGACAACGACGTGGACAACAACAACGATGGCACACAGCCCGGCGGCGTAGGCACCGCCATGTTCAGCCCCGTTGTCGATCTAGCAGTGAATGGGGAAACAACCGCCGAAGACGGCGACGACGATACCAATCTCACCATCGACTTCGGACTCTTTCCCGGCATCCAGCTTGGCAATCATGTGTGGCATGACGCGAATGACAACGGCGTGAAGGACGGTGCGGAGTCAGGCATCAGCGGCCTGCTAGTCGAGCTGCTTAATGGCTCCACCAACGCGGTCATCACCACCACGACGACCAATGCCAGCGGCCAGTACGGATTCATCGCCTATACCGCTGGCAGTTACAAAGTGCGCGTCACGCCCAGCGCGACTTATCCGCTCGCCAGCACCACCTTCGTCACCGCTGACAACGGCGTGGACAACGACAACAACGGCGAGCAACCCGGAGCCAAAAACACACCATCCACCAGCAGCGCGTTCACACTCACACCGATGGGCGAGCCGGGCACTGCCGGTTCATCGAACACTGAGCACACTATCGATTTCGGTTTCCGCGCTTGCCCCACCATCACCGTCGGCACCACGCCAGCGCCGCTCGACGTTGCGGTGCAGACGCGCTTTTATCTGCAAGTCACCAATGCCACTGGCGGCCTCGCGCCCTATGCATTCTCCGTCTTGAGCGGCGCGCTGCCCGGCGGCATCAACATTTCTCCAACTGGATTGATCTCCGGCATTCCCATCGTCAACGGCCTCTTCAACGCCACCATCATCGGCACCGACGCCAAAGGCTGCACTGGTACACTCGACATTCAGATCAATGTCCTCCCGCCGCTCTCGCTGGGTAATCACGTCTTCCTCGACGCCAACGGCAACGGCC
>JANPIW010000247.1:0-12732 GCA_031425215.1 Verrucomicrobiaceae bacterium | reverse complement strand
GTCAGTTGGCTGGAAATGTAGTTCGGCAAGGCGGGCACCGTGTATTTTCTGAGTATTCACCAGAGCAATTGGTGTACAAGGGATATTACCGCTGCGGGGTGAAGGCCATGTTCAAAGCCCATGTTAAGGGCGAACCAGGTCGCCAGCTTCATTTTTCCTGGGGTGGTGGCATGAAATCGGACGACAACTATTTTCATGGGTGCCCCGCCCAATGGCCGCAATGGATCGAAACTAAAGGCGAACTCGGCACACAGACGCCCTTCGCCACGGATCGCATCACGATCCCGTTCGAGAATCCGCATGGCACGCTGTTCTTCATCACGGCGCATGATTTCTTCAGCGACGGCACCGCAGCCATCGCGACGATGACCGGCGAGGTCTGGCTGGTGAAAGGCATCGACGAGAAGCTGGAGAAGCTGCGATGGAAACGCTTCGCCACCGGTCTGCATCAGCCGCTGGGCATGAAGATCGTGAAGGACAAACTCTATGTCCTCGGTCGCGATCAGATCACCTGCCTGCATGATCTCAATGGTGATGACGAAGCTGATTTTTATGAGTGCGTGACGAACGCGATGACTACCTCGCCGGGTGGACATGATTTCATTGTCGGACTGGAGACGGATGCGCAGGGGCGATGGTATTTTGCTTCGGGGAATCAGGGCGTGTGTCGCGTTAGCGTGGGGCAGACATTCTTGTCTGCCTCCGGGAAGCAGACAGGAATGTCTGCAACACACCCGCTCGAAGTCCTTGCCACCGGCTTTCGCAATCCGAACGGCCTCGGCCTCTCACCCGATGGACGATTCATCACCACCAGCGTGCAGGAAGGTGACTGGACGCCCGCCACCTCCATCTGCCAGATCGAACTCGGCAAAAACGAAGGCGCTCACTTTGGTGCCGGCGGCCCGAAGGACGGCAAACCACCGGAGCTAGTGCTGATGTACATGCCTCGTGGTGAGGACAACTCGGCGAGCAGCCAAGCCTTCATCTCCAGCAGCAAGTGGGACTCGCTCAAAGGCGATGGCAATTTGATCCATCTCTCCTCCGGCGGCGGCAGCGCGTGGCTTATGATGCGGCAGCAGGTGAAAGGCCTCTGGCAAGGCGCGGCGGCGAAGATCAGCGGCAACTTCGACTCCGGGCCGCAGTGTGCGCGATTCAATCCCAAGGACGGTCATCTTTATGTGAATGGCATGACAGGCTGGGGCACCTACACGCCAAAGGACGGCTGCTTCCAGCGCGTGCGCTTCACCGGTGGTGACAAACCCGTGCCCATCGGTTTTGAAGCACGCGACAACGGCGTCATCCTCCGCTTTAACCAGCCCGTGAAGGAATCCGATGCCGCGACCTGCTTTGCCCAATGCTGGAACTACAAATACGGCCCGCAATACGGCTCGCCGGAGTATTCCGTGAAGTATGCCGACACGCCTGGCCACGATCCGCTCGAGGTCCGCAGCGTGCAGAAGCTCGATGGCGGCAAGACGCTCTTCCTCGAAATCCCGCAGATCATCACCGCCAGCCAGATCCACCTCCGCGTGAGCACTGGCCACGACATCTTCCTCACCGCGCATGCTTTGGCGGAGCCTTTCACGGATTTCCCCGGTTACACGAAGATCGCGAAAACAAACCATGCGGCGCAGACTGGCATCACCATGCCCGCGCCAAGCAAGCCCAATCCTTGGGCGAAGGGTGAAGCAGGCCGCGAGATCGTGATCGAAGCCGCGCTCGGTTTGCTATACGTCCAGAAACAGCTCACTGCGAAAACTGGCGAGCGCATCAGTCTCACTTTCAAAAACCCCGATGTCGTCCCGCACAACTGGATGCTAGCGAAGCCAGGCACGATGCAGACCGTGGGCAATCTCGCGAACCTCATGATCACCGATCCAAAAGGCCTCGCGAAGCACTATGTCCCCGACTCAAAGGACGTGCTCGTCTTCACCGACATGGTGAACGCGAAAGACAGCACGACCATCCACTTCACCGCGCCGCAGGAGAAAGGCGACTACCCGTATCTCTGCACCTTCCCCGGCCACTGGATGGTGATGAACGGCGTGATGAAGGTGGAGTAAGAGCCGATCATGGAACGCCGACGACTCGTCGGCGCTCCACGTCTTGCGCTCACCCGAGAATCGCCTCCGTCATCCGCATGGCTTCCGCATTGGGCCTCACGTCATGCACGCGCACGATGGACGCGCCGTGCTCGCGGGCGAATGAGGTGAGCGCCACCGTCGGCCAGTCGCGGTCTTCCATGCGCTCGCTGCCGATGATTTTGCCGAGCATGGATTTGCGCGACACGCCGATGAGCAGCGGCCTCTCGCGCACACGCAAAGCGGGGAGCGCGCGCAGCAGTGCGAGATTGTGATCGAGCGTCTTGCCGAAGCCGAAGCCAGGGTCGAGCACGACGCGCGCAGGGTCGATGCCGCCATCCTCGAGCGCTCGCAGCCGAGTCTCGAAAAACGCGCGCACCTCGGCCACCACGTCATCGTAGCACGGCTGCTGCTGCATGGTGCGCGGAGCGCCCTGCATGTGCATTACCACGAGGCCAGCGTCACAGGACGCAGCCACCTCGATCATGCGCGGATCAGTCAGGCCGGTCACGTCATTGATGATGTGCGCGCCGGCATCGACAGCGGCGCGGGCGACAGCGGGCTTCATGGTGTCGATGGAAAGCAGCGCCTTGGTTTGATCCCGCAGCGCGCGGATCACGGGAATGACGCGGCGCAATTCCTCGTCCTCATCCACAGGCTCCGCGCCAGGACGTGTGGACTCGCCGCCGACGTCGAGGATGTCCGCTCCCTCACGCACGAGCTGGAGAGCGTGATCGATGGCGAGCGCTGGATTCAAATAAAGGCCGCCATCCGAGAACGAGTCCGGCGTGACATTCACGATGCCCATGACGAGGCCGCGCCGCGAGAGATCGATGTCGTTGCCGCTGACGGGCCAGATCATTGGGACAGTCTGCCAAGATGCTCCGCTACCATGCGCGCCGCCCACGCTGCCTCATCTCCCGTGAGCGGCGGATCACAAGGCTGCGAGTAATCGATGTCATCATAGCGGCCACGTTGGTAAGCCTGATCGATTAGTGATTGCAGATCGAGAGGCGCACGCGCTTCCCTTTTGCGCAGCGGTATGGGGATGCCGAGCAGACGCTCGCGCAATGGCAGCGTATAGACCTCCTTGTTTCGCGCCCCCCAGCCTGGCGTGACGCATACGATGTAGTCATCGCGTCGCGCGGACGGTATGCGCTCGGGCGCGATGGCAAGATTGCGCGGTCCACCACGCAAGAGGTCGATCTCGACGAGGCTCGTTTCGGATCGCAATATCTCAGTCCGCTTGGCATCGTACTCCGTCCGGCCATTGCCATTGAGCTTGTTGGTGGGACTGAGGAATTCAATGATTGTGATCACCTTGCCTCCGTTTCGTTCACGGATCTCGATGAAACCTTCAGTTACGGGATCCTTGTCGGGATAGATGAAGGGCGTCGCGAGCGGGACTTTTTCTTTGGCATCCAACACGGCCACACCCCCTTCGCTCTCGTCCTCAGACGACCATCTGCGACGGGTGACAAATGTGTCCGGCATCCGATGCCAGCCGTTGGCATCGTCTCCCTCATCCTGAAGATAGACGCGCTCCTCAGTGCGGGCGCAAAGATGCGGAGGCAGCACGTCATTGAGGGCATCGCTCGAATACGTGATGAGCTTCTGATGCACATCGCCCCAGTAGCGCTCGAGATACGGGTCCATGCCCGGAAACGGACTTTTCATGGCGTGACAATGAATGCAGACCGCGAACTAGTCCAGCGTGATGCTGATCTCCTGCTACGAGGACTTGGTGATTCTGTTCTCGCGCGAGGCGTTTGAAAGCGATCTCGATTCTCAACGCCCGGCGATGCTCTCATGTGGCCGGGATCTCGCGAAGTCCTTGTTCGACAGCGCGCATCTTCGCCCTACCATCGGCGCGTGATTCGGCCCCTGCATTTTCTTCTGCTGCTCGTCATCGTTGGCGCGATGGCGGCGCTTTTTTTATGGAAGCGTCCTGCGCGCGCGCCGGACAGCGCGCCTGTTGTCGAAGACGTGCCGATGCTTTCGCAGAATCCGCTGCTGGCCGCGGTGGTCGATGCTGCGCCAGCTCCGCCGCCGGAGACGATGGAGGGTTTGCGAAAGCAGATCACGTTGATGGAGGGACAGGTGGAGTATCTGCAAGGCCAGGTGAAGGCGCTGCAGGATGAGAACGCGGAGCTGATCGAGAAGCTGGGCACTCTCGGGATCAAAGGAATGCCGAAGTCGATGAGCGGCGCGACGACGCCTGCGCTGACCGAGCCGAACGGGAATCCGCCGGACTTTGTGAGCTTGAGTCTCGAACTGATGTCTCTGCGCCAGATGCAGGCCGCGCCCGTTGTCATCGTGCCCGCGCCGCTGGAGGAGGTGGAGAAAAAAATCCTCGCGTGGTTGCGCAAACGGCATCCGGGTGATGAGCCGGTGAAGTTTGGCAAGGCTCTCGCGGCGGCGGGGTTCATTCCGGAGGCGATTGATCCGCTGCCGCTGCGCGCCGCGCTTTCCGCGCGGCAGCTCGGCGGATGGTATGAGGCGGTGGATGACACGCTTTATCTCGTGGAGCCAGCGGGTGACACGGTGCTGGCGCTGTGCCACGGGCATCTGCTGCGGCAGTTTGGCAAGACGCTCTTTCCTGATGACGGCGCAAGGCTGAGCACTGATGCGATGGTGGCTCGCGGCGCGGTGATCGGCGGTGACGCGGCGCTCACGCGCTTTTTGCAAAGCCTGCAAAAGCCTGTGCCAGTGAGCGTTGCGGAGCTGCCTGCTGATGATCCTGATCATCCTTTCAATCAAGTGCCGCTGCCGGTTTTCCTGCGTGAGCTGCATTTGTTTTCGTTCACGCGTGGGTTTGAGTTTGCGCAGTCGCTGCACAGCGCGGGCGGATTCAAACAAGTGAACGGGGCGTATCAGCGACCGCCCGTGAGCAGCGCTGAGGTGATTGATCCTGAGCTGTATCTCGTGCAGGAGCCGCCGCAGGTGGTGAAGATTGAGGGCGATGCGGCAGTGTCTGGCGCGATGCCGTATTGGGACGATTGCCTTGGAAAATTTGCCGCCATCGTCGCGCTGAAAGCCTACAACCCCGATGAGATCGCCTTCGACGCGGCGAAGGGCTGGCGCGCTGACCGGCTGCTGAGCTACAGCGCGGATGGCTCGCCGCGAAATCACGCTGTGTGGCAGATCGCGCTCGCGGACGCGAACAGCGCGCGTCTTTTCT
Source organism: Verrucomicrobiaceae bacterium (assembly GCA_031425215.1). Lineage (GTDB taxonomy): Bacteria > Verrucomicrobiota > Verrucomicrobiia > Verrucomicrobiales > Verrucomicrobiaceae > JANPIW01. The sequence continues at coordinate 7,470 of JANPIW010000247.1, read as the reverse complement.
TCAAAGCGATGCGTGACGCCCTGCACCAACGTCACGACCAGCCTGCTGATGACGCGCAGGGTGATGCGCCGGTGATGTTCAGCGCGAATGGCCGCAGCGTGCGCCTCTCCTACATCAGACAGGGCACGGGCCTGCTCTTTATCGACGCGGCATCGGAAGCTTTTGCGAGCGCGGCGGCGGAGAAGTTTGGCGCGACAAGCAAGTGACGAGCATGACAGCGAAACAGGTGATCTATTCAGGCCGGGTGCAGGGCGTGGGCTTTCGCTACACGACAAAACAAATCGCATCGGGATTCGAGATCACTGGCTCGGTGCGGAATCTGCCCGATGGGCGCGTGGAGTTGCAGGCGATGTCGGCCGATGCGGATGAGCTGGACGCTTTTCTCGATGACATCCAGCAGAGCAATCTCGGATCACTGATCAAAGAGAGCATTGTGAAAAGCATTCCGCCGCTCGTTGGAGCGCGCGGGTTTGTGATCGTGCGGTGAAAGTGGCCCGACTCTCCGAGGCGGGCGGCGGTGGTTCGCCAGCTTCGTGACGATCAAACAACTGCTGCCCGCCTCGGAGAGTCGGGCTACTTTTTCGGCGCGGTGAGCCGCAGCATGAGGAAGTATAGAATGCAGATCAGAGCGATGCCGCCGACGATCCAGAGGGACTCGTGCTTCATGGCGTGAACCATTTCGTCGGGGTTCTCCATGAGCTTCGGATTGCGCTCCGCCACGCTCCAGCCGTACCAGCTCAGGATGGAGCACCAGATGAGGGAGCCGACGGTGGTCATCAGGCTGAACATGCCAAATGGCATCCGCACGATGCCAGCCGGAATGCTGATGAGATGACGCACGACGGGCAGCAGTCGCGCGAAGAAGATGCCGCCGGCCTCGTAGCGTTTGAGGAAAATCTCCGCGCGCTCGATCTTCTCCGGCGGGCAGAAGAAATATTTGCCGAACTTCAAAACAAACGGCCTGCCATACGCGCGGCTGATCCAGTAGGTGATCGCGGAGCCGATCCACGAGCCGATGGTGCCTGCGGCGATCACGCCCCAGATGTTCATCTTTCCCTGCGCGGCGAGAAATGCGGCGGGCGGCATCACCACCTCGCTCGGCACCGGGAAGATGGAGCTTTCCATCGCCATGAGGATGGCGACGCCCAAGTAACCCCAGTCCGTGACCCAGGTGAACCATGTGTGAATCAGATCGTGCAACATGCGCGCGTGCCCTAGCAGCGAGGCGCGTGAGGTGCAAGGCTCAGTCTATTGGCATCGCGCATTCCCGCGCGCCAGCAGCGTGACCACCAGGATGAAGAAACACATGACCACTGAGAAGAGCGGGAACTGTAGCGCGGCGGGCAGGCTATAGACGAGCGCGAGAGCGGGGATCCACACGAGCCAGTTCGTGATCATCACCGTCGGACAGGTGCGTGTCCAAAACTCGCGGTCGAGCGAGGCGCGTGTGCGCGACCACGAGCCGCCGAGATCGATCCAGCGCAGGGCGATGACGTAGGTGGGCACGAACCAAAGCGGACTGGCGATGAATTGATCCACCGCGACTTTTGTGATGAGCGTGGCCGCGTCATTGCCGTTGCCGAAGAGCATCGCTTGAAGGCGATAAAACAGATCGATCTCCATGCCGCGATAGCCCCAGAACAGCATGAGCAGACCCAATCGTTTCCATCGACCTTCCGCAGGCAGCGTGCCCATCGCCGCCTGCACCGCGAAAGGCATCAGCACTGCCGCGAAGATCGTGGACACGAGCGAGAAACCGAAAGACCAGCGCGTCTTGAACTCGCCGAGCATCTCCCAAATGCCCGCCACCGCCGGCCAGCGGTAATAGCTCCACACGAGAGCGACGACGACCACATTGAGCAACAGGCACGGCACACGATTCTGCCGGAACACGGCGGCGATGGTGGCGAGGATGCCGGGAGTTGATGTGGAGGCGAGCATGAGGTTTGGTTTGGCCGACGGATCGTTGGCGCTCCATGCGCCTATTTCGCGGCGGCGCTGTAGAGCTTTCGGTAGCCGGCGAGCATTGCTTCCATGGAGAATCGCTCCTGCACGGTGCGTCGGGCTGCGGTGCCGCATCGGACGAGTTGTGGATCGTTGGATAAAACTGCGCGCAGTTCGTCAGCGAGAATTTGTGCATCGTCGAGCTGACGAAGGAAGCCGTTGGTGTTGTTGTCGATCACCTCGGCATTGCCGCAAGCGGAGTGAGCGAGGACGGGGACGGCGCAGGCCATGGCTTCGAGCACGGCGTTTGAGAGGCCCTCGATCTCAGATGGCGCGGCGAGGAGGTCCATCGCTTGATAAAACGGACGCAGGTCGTTTTGATGGCCCGTCCATTTGATCCGCTCTGCGAATGGGTTGGCGCTCATCGCTGCGAGGATTTCTTCGCGGTCCTCGCCGCCATCACCGACGATGAGCAGGCGGAGATCGGGCATGGAGGGAGCGAGTGTTGCAATTGACTCCATCAACATGCGATGGCGTTTCAATGCGACGAGCCGACCCACGATGCCGATCACGCGATGATGGGCTTCGAATCCGACGGCGACGCGTGCCTCATTTTTTGACGGCGCTGGAGCGTAGCGGTCGCAATCAACGCCGTTCGGAGTGACCACAACTTTGCTGCGCGAGACAAGACCGAGGTCGGCGAGATTTTCGCGGACGCTGCTGGAGACGACGTGGATGCTTTTGCAGAGACGGAAAAGAACGCGGCGCTGCCAGAGGCGTTTCTTGGTGAGGTCAAAGGGTTGAAGCTGTCCGTGCTCTCCATGCACGATGGGCCAGAGCAGGCCGCCGCAGGTGGCGACGACCGCATAGATGAGCGTGCCGAGGTTGTGACTATGAACGACATGCGCACCTGATCTGCGGAGGTAAGTGAAGAGCGCGAACGCGGCCTTGAATGAGAAGCCGGTGGTTTTCCCGAGAACGACGATGCGGCTCTGATCGGGCATCCGGTCTGCGAAGTCGCCACGAAAGCGCAGACACGCGGCGTGGATGTCGAACCCGTCGCCGTGGAGTTTTCGCGCGACATTGACCACGCCGTTCTCCAGGCCGCCGGGGGCGAGGGAGTCTAGGACGTGGATGACGCGGAGTGGTGAGGGCATGGGTGATGTGAGAAATGAAGTGCTCCGTTCTCAACGCTCAGTTCGGAGCTGGCTGTTGCCTTTGAGAATTGAACTGAGCACTTAGAACTGAGCGCTGAGCACTTCAAGCCAGCATCGGCTTTGAAGTGAATCTCACTACCGCAGCCCCGGCACGACGCGCACCACCCCATTGTTCACGACTTCGAAGACGTAGCCTTTTGGGATCGTGCCGGAGGAACGCTCGCGCAGAGTCATGTCCCTGGCCCACTCGGACGGGCTCTCGGCGGAGCCGTCGAGATAGGCGCCGCGATGGCTTTCCCAGTATCCGTTTTTGTACGTCATGCGGATGCTATTGGCGCGCGTAATAAATGAGCGGCCTGAGCCGGAGGGTGGCGCGAGTGTTGTCTCGCGCGCTTTCTCCGGAGCGGAGACTGCCGCAAAAGATGCGGGCTTCGATACGGGGCGCGGGGCTGTGGCCGCCTTGGGTTTGGCGGGCGCTTTTGATTTCGAGGCTGCTGCTGCGACCTTGCGCAAGGGAGCTTTGTCCGAAGGCGGCGCCGCTCTTGTTCTCACGCCTGGTCGGGGTGTCGTCGTTGTGGCGGGCTTCGTGACCGCGATCATGCTCGCGTTTTTTTCGAGCGATGGATCAGCGGGCAGCGCGTCAGGCAGTGTGAATGACCAGCCGGTGCTTGCCCACGGGATCGCCTGGCGCGGAGTCCATTGCGCTTCGTCCACGGCGACGGTCTCGCCGTTGTAGGGATTCACCACGCCGCGCAAGCCTTTGATTTGCGCCTTTGCTCCTGGGTCGGGCGGGAGCTGCCACACCATGCCATTTGAATCGGTGATGCGGCCTGACTTTGAATTCTCTGCTGTCACTTGCATCTCGAGGCCGAGCGGAGTTTTCACCCAGCCGGTACGTGTGGTCAGCTCGACGGGCAAAAGCTGTGCGGCCATGACGACCGCTGGCTCTGCTCCAGCGGGAGCTTGTGCAAGCGCTGGCTCATCAGGCGCTGGCGAAGCGGGAGAGATCACATCTGCTGGCTCCTCGGGCGCTGCGGGTGGTGCGGCGGCATCGACCTGTGCGACCAGAGACACGGGTTCTTCTGCATCAGGTAGTGCAGCCACATCCGTGGCAGTCGGAGGTAAAACCGTGGCGACTGTCTTGTCGGCCACCGTTTGCGGCGGCTGGTCATCATCGCGAACGAACCACATCGCCACGAGCAGGAGCGTTGCGGCGTTCAATAGAAGTGCTGCGATCCAGAATGAGCGCGACCAGCGTGCTGGCTGCTGCGGTGTCGGCGTGATAAAATTTATCCTGGGTGGTGTCGCGGAAACAGGTTTCACGATCACCTCTTCCACGCTCTCTCGTGGTGCCGGGACAATTGCAGGCGGCGGAGCGCTTTTCTCGACCTCGTCACTCTGAGACCATGCCCATGCAGGCACGAGACGATGCAGCACTGTGGAGGAACCATTACCTGCGCCTTGCAGTCCGCGCACGGCATCGCGCGCCTCATCAGTGTCCCAAAACCAGTTTCCGCGCTTGCGCCGCAGCTCTTGTTTCCAAAACGCGCGCTGCTTTTCATCGCAGCCCGAGATCATCTGCCCCGCCATCTGCCACTCGCGCGCCTCTTCGAGAAGACCGATCTGTCGCTCCGACGTCAACGCGGGCGCGGCTAGATCGAGCAGCTCTTTTGATTTCGCCGGATGCGTGATCGCGAGCGACGACGAGAGCGCGGCGATGAATTCCGCTGCATTGCCATCGTCAGTCGTCGGCTGGCAACGCGCCACGATTTCATCGGCGAGTCCGACGAGCCGTTCCGTTTGTTCCTTGCGGTCCCAATACGCCGCGAGCACCCCGCTGAGCACGCTCGACCCCGCGTCTAGCTCATCTGCCAGATGATGCGATCCGATGTGCTGGCTGAGGTGTCGCACATCCTGCCCAAATGCGTTCGATAGAAATGTCGCGCCGTGCAGCGCCCAGTCGCGCTGGCTGAAAGCGTGAGTGCAAAAAGCATCGAGCGCCTCGCTGATGCCCTCACCAGATTGCAGCGCGTGATCGACTGCTGTGCCGGCATCGGCCAGCTCCGGAGGGAAAACTTGATCCTGGGTGGGTGCGGATGGGGATGAGATCATGGCGTGATTGCTGGAAGAGGAAGTGAGCCTCCAGACACGCCGAGCTTAACATTTAGTTAAGGGATGTAAATTGATTCGTTTGAGTCATTATAGTCCGTCACAAAAGTAGCCTGCTGCTCCGGGATGACCCAGTCCTCGCCTCTCACGCCAGCGCCTTCGTGATCACATCACCGTACACGTCCGTGAGCCGGTCATCGCGCCCACTGTGTTTATATGTCAGCCGCTCGTGATCGATTCCCAGCAGATGCAGAATCGTCGCGTGAATGTCATGCACATGCGTCTTCTCACTCTCCGCGCGCAAGCCCACCGCGTCTGTGCTGCCGATGACCTGCCCGCCCTTCACACCGCCGCCGGCCATCCACATGCAGAAACCGTGCGGATTGTGATCGCGCCCCGTGCCCGCCTCGTTCATCGGCATCCGGCCAAACTCACCGCCCCACACCACGAGCGTGGAATCGAGCAAGCCGCGTGATTTGAGATCGCGCAGCAGACCGGCGACGGGCAGATCACTCTGCGCGCAGAGCTTGCTGTGATTTCCCTCCATGTCGCTGTGGCCGTCCCAGCCGTTCGTGTCGCCGCAATAAAGCTGCACAAAACGCACCCCGCGCTCCACCATGCGCCGCGAGAACAAGCAGCGGAGGCCGAAGTCCGCCGTGATCTTTTCATCGAGACCGTAGAGCCGCCGCGTCGCCGCAGTTTCCTTCGAGATGTCCACCACCTCCGGCGCGTGCGCCTGCATCCGAAACGCCAGCTCATAAGCCGAGATGCGCGCCGCCAGATCGCCGTCCTCCTCGCCGGGCGGGAGATTGAGCCGGTTGAGTTTGTTGATCAGCCCCACCGTCGCCTGTTGCTGCGTCGCGCTCACATTCGGCGGCGTGTTCAGATTCAAAATCGGCTGCGCACCGCCGCGCAAGATCGTGCCTTGATAGGCGGCGGGCAGAAAACCATTGCCCCACGAAGGCGCGCCGCCCTTCACCCAGCCCGCCGGATCAGGCATCACAACAAAGGCAGGCATGTTTTGATTCTCCGTGCCCAGCCCATACGCAGCCCACGCGCCCAGGCTCGGCTTGCCCATCAGGATCGTGCCCGTGTTCATCATGTACACCGACTCCGGATGCGTGACGCTGTCGCCGTGGCAGCCGCGCAGCAGGCAGATGTCATCCACGCAGCCCGCGATGTGCGGCAGCAGGCCCGACACCTCCATCCCGCACTGCCCGTGCTTCGCAAACGGACGCAGCGGCGGCATCAGCGTGTTCTTCGCCACCGCACGCCGCGTCTTGAACGTGCCGAACGATTCCGGGATCGGCTGCCCCGCGAGCCGCACGAGATCAGGCTTCGGATCAAACAAATCCACATGGCTCGGCCCGCCCGACATGAAGAGGAAGATGACGCTCTTCGCCTTCCCCGTGAAGTGCGCGTTGCGCGGCGCGAGCGGATTTGAAATCGGCGATCTGAGATTTGAAACCGGGGAGGCCAGCAACCCCTCGCGCTCCAGCATCGCCGTCAGCGCCACCATGCCGAAGCCGTTGCCGGCATTGCGGAGGAAGGAGCGGCGGGAAATCTGATGAGAGTTCATATCTGATTCATTTCTTCGGGATGACGGCCCCATGTTTCAAATTCCTCGTGGGTGAGATTGGCATATCGCTTGGTTGGCAGGTGCCTGATATTCCAGGCGAAATTCAAATGATGAAACGCATGGCGAAGGCCAATCTCAAATTCCTCGGCAGAGATTCGCCTCTCCGCTATCAAGCGCTCGAGACAAACAATTTCCTCCCGTGCTTCCGCGAGGTTGCTGGCGACGATTTCCCAGTTGTGGCGCGGACGTTTCATTGTGCGTAAACAAACTCATTCAAATTAAACAACGCCCGGCAAAGTTCCTGCAAAAGCGATGACTTCAAAAACTCGCGTGCGATCCCGCGCTCCTGCTCCGTCGGCTCGCGGCCAAGGATGAGGCGATACGCGAGAGCGATCTGGTTTTCCTCGCCCTTCGCCTCCTTCCGCAGCCGGTTCGCAGTGGCGTCCGATGCAGTGGTCACTTCGCGCGCGTTCAGCAGTGTGAGCGATTGCGGCGCGGTGGTGCTGCGCTCGCGGATGGCGCAGCTCAGGTTCGTGTCGGGCGCGTCGAAGACTTCGAGGAACGGGAAGCGCAAGTTCCGCCGCGCGAAGATGTAAATGCTGCGGCGGTTGTACTCGCGTTCGTGATCATTCACACTCCATGCCTCCTTTGACCCCTGATAAATTTCCTTTGGGATCGGCG
>JANPIW010000246.1:0-4962 GCA_031425215.1 Verrucomicrobiaceae bacterium | reverse complement strand
CGCGCTGCGCAAGGAGCTCGAGGCAATCGAGGACGAGGACGAGAGGGGGGAGGAGGAGCATGGTTGGCTCTTCCACCTCCCCTTCAGTGCGCTTGACTCATATCTTGAAAACCGAGGAGGACGAGGAGGGAAAAAACGAAGAGGAGGTTTGCGTCGCAAGAAATATTTTCGACATTTTTGAACATCTTGCCGTCCCTCGAAATCGAATTTCACAAGCAAGGTGGCGATGCAGCGACCTGAAATGCCGCTCCCCCCGCCGCCCTGCCTCGAACAGCGAGAGCGCTGTGTGTGCCTACCCGTCAAAATGGCGGTGCGAAGAAAATCAAACATGCCAGGCCGGCCCTGTTTCCGCGCGGGGGTTTGCACTGGCGCATTTTTTATAGCGCGGCCCGCATCCACATCCAACCCAGAGCCGCCCTTGATGGCGGACCACGTTTATGGCCATCTCCAACAATGCTTCTTACATCCCCACGATGAATCTTTTTCTGGCCCACTGGGCCAGTGTGAACACGGCGCTGGGCGTGCCGCTGGTCGTCGTCAAAGAGGACGGCATCTCCAGCGACCGCACCGGCTTCCTCAATGTGCGTGACGCCTTGCAGGGCAACAACGCCACGGTGATCGACAAACTCAATGACGTGCAGATCACGCGTGGCGACATCGAGAATCTGAAGGCGCCGCTGCTGGCGCGGCTCAATGAGTTCACCGGGCTGCTCGACGCGTACTGGGCGGCCACGGGCTTCATCAATGCGCGGCCCAAAGCGCCTAACATGAGCGACGGGCAGGAGCGCTTTCTCGCGCCGATGCACGACATGGCCAGCCTGTGGCTCAAGCTCGACGCGGCACCCGCGCCCGGCGGGGTGACGCTGCCGCTGACGCTCTCGGACGGCACGGTGCAGGCGGATATCGCGGCGCAGATCGGCGTGCTGCAAACCAAGTGCGCACTGCTGGCGACGTGCGAGCAGGCGGTGACGCTGGCGCGCGCGGACCGGGACAACAACAAGCTGGCGGCCTACGAGGTGATGAAGGCCTACCGCAAGGCGGTGCCGCCCAAGTGCCGCCAGCAGCCCGCGCTGGTGGAGACGCTGCCGCGCCTCACGCCTGAGGACGGTCACACGCCCGAGCCGGTGAATGCCAGCGCGGTGTTTGAAGCGCCCGACAAGAGCAAGGTGGCTTACGATGCGAGTGATGACGCGGCCCTGGAGCGCTACGAGCTGCGCGGAAATCCGGGCACCGAGTACGATGACGATGACGCGGTGGTCATCGACACCAATCTGCCGGCCGATCCGCGCGAGTTCCTCACCAACTTCGCCCTCACGCTGCCCGGTGCGCAGGTGGCGCTGAAAGTGTATGTGGTGCTGGACACCGATAACGAGGCCGGCAGCGCGACCATGGTGGTGACGCGACCGGTGTGAGTTTTGCACACAGCAGGTGATCCTGCTCTTCCTCCTACTCCTCCTCTTCCTCCCTTTTCAGTGTGCTTCACCACGGAAGCCCAGCTTCCAGGCAGGAGGAGCAGGAGGAAGAGGGGGAGCAGGTTTGTCCGAGTCGATTGATTCAGCGGCTCACCAGGCTACTCGATCCGGCTGAATGACTGAGCCCACAGGCCCCAGGCCGCTGACATGCCAGAGGCATATCCTCCACCACCGCTGAACTCCAAGGACAAACGGCTCATGGCAGGTCACACGCAATGAGCCGCATCGCCTTACGACTGGCAGTTCACCACGGCGGATGCTCGCATTAAACTCAAACGGCTATACCCAGCCTTTTAAGCCTGACTCACCACTAGCTTTGCGGCGCTAACATGGAATGCCGACGGATCGTCGGCCAGCCCATGCGAGGGAGCCGACGAGTCGTCGGCGCTCCACGAGATCATCCGCGCGAAGCTCGACGAGCTGGTGCTGGCGCTCAGGGGGTAGCTGAATCGCGTGAGGATTCAGTCGTCTGACCGGGGGCTGCACGTTCTCGGCTGGCGCGCACCTCCTTCCGTCTCAGATTTAGCTTTGACATTCCAAGGCCAATCCAACAGAATAACCGCCATGAATCCTGGCGACAAATCACAGCAAGCAGCCCGCAAGCACGCTGAGCATTCGGACGTGCCGGTTCTGGATTTGCCGCCTGGTTTTGTCCTGGTGAAAACGGCGGACGGCAGAATGGCGGTGGTGCCGGAGGACAAGGTCAAGGTTGAGCCTGTCGTCGCTGTGGCTGAGGAAACCCGCGTCGAACCTGAGCAGGTGATCAGCGGTGAAATTGACAACGAGCCAGAGGTGCAAGTCGCGCCGTTCATCGCGCCGCATGATGACACGCCGGTGAAAAAGGAGAATGGCTTCGTGCGCGCGTGGCGGAAGATCGGCGGCGGGTCGCTGACGTTCTCCATTCTCATTCACGTCGGGCTGCTCATCCTCGCAGGCTTGATCGTGCTGGCGGCGAGGACGACGGAGCAGTCGATTGATTTCCTGCCCGGCGGGGGCTCGCAGCAGGGCGCGGAGGCATCGAGTGATCTGGCGGAGCAGGTGCGGGTGAAGAAGCAGATGAAGATCAGGAAATCGATCCCGATGAGCAAGGTGGTGAGCACGAGCATGAACGCGGACATCATCCTCCCGGAGGTGGCACCTGATTTGCTCGATGTGCCTGATGTGTCCGCGACACTCGGCGGCGGGATGAAGAGCGGCGGTTTTGGCAAGGGCGGGAGTGGTGGCGGTTTTGGCTCGGGGCAAGGCTCGGGCGGTCTGAGCGGCATCGCCTTCAAGCCGGTGATGATGTTTGGCAAGGAGCTGAAGGGCACGAAGAAAATCGCGGTGGTGATGGATGTGTCGCGCTCGATGACGAAGTATCTGCCCATCGTGGCGAAGGAGCTGGATAAGGTGGCGGCGCGCGGGCCGCTGGTTTTGTACTTCGGCTGCGGGCTGGCGATGCCGAAGGAAAGTGAGAAGGTGGAGGACGAGGTGAAGCGAGCGACGGGGCCGGCCTTTGACAGATTCTGGCAGCTCTGGCAGGGGAAGACTCCGCTGAACACGCCGCCCGCGCAGCGCAAGCTGCTGCAATACGATCCGAATGCGAAGATGCCGCTGCCCGACATTCACAAGCAGATGGCAAAGCGGCCGGACACTTATTTCGTGGAGTTCAACGGCATCCAGTATGCGTGGACCGCACTGCTCTCCAAAGAGGTGATGGAGGCCGACACGATCTACTGGTTTGCCGATTTCATGGACAGGGCGGACGCGGAGAAGATGAAGGAGGTGGTGAAGAAGCTGAAGTTCCGAAAACAGAAGCTCGTCATGCATGCTTCAATCGAGGGCCGGAACTTCGTGAGCGTGCGCGATGGTGTGGCGCTCCCGTCAGGCGGCGATGTGATCGTGTCGGACTTGAAGTAGGCGCTCGATGTGTCGGACGCGGCGCAATCTGTGATCGACGTGAAGCGCGCGCGCGCTATCCTCGCATCGCATCCGATCATGAAACTCTCGCTAACCACCGCCGCTTTTCTTTTCACCGCCGTCGTTCTCAACGCGCAGCAAAATGCAGCCCCGGTTTTTTCCGGCTCGATCGAGCGCCTCGATCCGGCGATGGACAAGCTGATCGCTCCGGATGCGAAGGTGGAGATGCTGGCATCGGGGTTCAACTGGTCGGAGGGGCCGGTGTGGATGGATGGCGGCGTGGTCTTCTCGGATGTGCCGGAGAACACGGCGTTCGTGTGGAAGGAAGGGATGAAGGAAGCGCAGGTCTTTCTCAAGCCGAGCGGCGCAACGCGTGGCGAGGCGGGAGGGCAGGGGAGCAACGGGCTGGCGCGTGATGCGGAGGGAAATCTCATCCTCTGCATGCATGGCGACAGACGCATCGCGCGACTGGGCAAGGATGGGAAATTCACGACGCTGACGCGCAGCTTCAATGATCATCTCTATAACAGCCCGAACGATCTCGCGGTGGCGAAGGACGGCACGATCTTTTTCACCGATCCGCCCTACGGCCTCAAGGACAAGGAGATGCGCGAGATCGCGTGGAACGGTGTGTATCGTCTCGCGCCTGACAAGACGGTGACGCTGCTGGTGAAGGATCTCACGTTTCCCAACGGCATCGCGCTGAGTCCTGACGAGAAGGTACTTTATGTCGCGGTGTCTGATCCTGCCGCGACGCGGGTGATGGCGTATGATTTGCAGAGCGACGGCACGGTGGCGAACGGACGTGTGTTCTTCGACGCGCAGCCGTTGAAATCAAAGGAGCGAAAGGGTGGTTGCGACGGACTGAAGGTGGACAAGGACGGCAACGTGTGGACGACGGGGCCGGGCGGTGTGCTGGTGATTTCAAAAGCGGGCAAGCATCTCGGCTCGATCCTGACAGGACAGGCGACGGCGAATTGCGCGTTTGGCGGTGATGACGGCACGACTCTCTATATTACAGCGGATATGTTTCTCGTGCGGGTGAAGACGCTGACAAAGGGCGCTGGACTTTGATTTCATCCGATGATCCGCAGCCTTTTCATTTTCACCGTCCGCCTGCTCACGGGTGCGAGCGCGCTGTGGCGTGGCTGTGATCCGGCGCAGAGGTCGCTGCGGGTTTATTTTGCAAATCACGGCAGCCATCTGGATTTCGTGACGCTGTGGGCGGCGCTGCCGAAGGCGCTGCGCGATGAGACGCAGCCGGTGGCGGCGCGGGATTATTGGGGGCGGAATTTTTTTATGCGCTGGCTGGCGGTGGATGTGTTCAACGCGCTGCTCATCCGGCGCGAGGGGATCACGAAGGATGACAATCCGGTGGAGCAGATGGCGGCGTCGCTGCGGGCGGGGCGGTCGCTGATTTTTTTTCCTGAAGGCACGCGGAGCAAGGACGGCGAGATCGCGCACTTCAAGCCTGGTCTCTATCATCTGGCATCGCGCGTGGCTGATGTGGAGCTGGTGCCGGTGTATTTGCAAAACCTCAATCGCATCCTGCCGAAGGGTCATCTGCTGCCGATCCCGCTGATCAGCACCG
>JANPIW010000245.1:0-8981 GCA_031425215.1 Verrucomicrobiaceae bacterium | reverse complement strand
GGAGCCGCGCTCGATCCGCTCGCAGATCCCGCCAAGGACGGTGTCGTCAATCTCTTGAAGTACGCCTTCAACATGAACCCGGCCACCGCCGTCGCGAGCACCCTCACACCCGGCCTCAGCACCTCCGGCCTGCCCGTTTACGACATCGCACAAAACGGGACTGCCTCCATATTCCGCGTCGAGTTCCTCCGTCGCGCCGGCAGCGATCTGATCTACACGCCGAAAAAATCTACCGACCTCGTCAACTGGGAGCCGCTCACATCCGCGCCGTTCATCTCGCCCATCGACGAGACTTGGGAGCGGGCCGTATATGAGGAGCCGTTCGACGCGACAGCAGTCCCCGCGATGTTCGGCACAGTCGAGGTCACGCTGCCGTAGCTGAGCTAGCCGGACTGCCGACGTAGCTCTCACACGTTGACGAGCCGACTCATCGCGCCTCTCATCCTGCCGCCATGCCACCGAACACCATCACCGCCACCGCCGCCGTTCTTTACCAAGCAGGCAAGCCGCTCTCCATCGAGGAGGTGCAAGTGCAGATGCCGCAGAAGGGCGAGGTGCTCGTGCGCATGAAAGCGGCGGGCGTGTGCCACAGCGATCTGCATGTGATGAAGGGGGATCTCCACATGCCCATGCCCATCATTCCTGGCCACGAAGGCTCCGGCGTCATCGAGGCCGTCGGCGCTGGCGTGACCTCAGTGGAAGTAGGCGATCACGTCATCCCAATCTGGCGCGCATCGTGCGGGCAATGCGAGTACTGCATGGCGGGTCGGCCCGCGCTTTGTGAAATGGGCACCAAGATGCGCTTCGAAGGCGTGATGCCCGACGGCACGATGCGCTTCCGCAATTCCAAAGGCGACGCGATCCGGCACTACGCGGGCGTGTCCACTTTCTCCACCATGGCCACGATGCCCGAGGCTGCGGTGGTGAAGATTCCGAAGGACTGTACCTTTGAGCACGCAGCGCTGCTCGGCTGCGGCGTGATCACCGGAGTGGGCGCAGTCACGAACGCGGCGCGCATTCATCCAGGCTGCACTGTCGCCGTGTTCGGCGCGGGCGGCATCGGTCTGAACATCGTGCAAGGCGCGCGCATCATGGGTGCGAGACAAATCATCGCGGTGGACATTCACGCCTCAAAAGAAGCCAAGGCGCGCGAGATGGGCGCCACGCATTTCATCGACGCGAGCGCCTGCGATCCCGTGCAAGCCGCGAAGGATCTCACCGGCAGCAAAGGCGTGGATTACGCTTTTGAATCCATCGGCCTGCCGCGCCCGATCGAGCAAGCCTACGACGCCACGCGCAAAGGCGGCACCTGCGTCGTCGCAGGAATTTGCCGCGCAGACGCGCGCGCGCAGATCAATGTGAACCAGCTCGTGTATGCCGAGAAGACGCTCAAGGGAACGCTCTACGGCTCCATGCGTCCGCGCGTCGATCTCCTCACGCTCTTGGACATGCACCGTGCCGGACAGCTCATGCTCGATGAGCTTCTCACGCGCACCTATCCGCTCGAAGAAATCAACGAAGCCTATGCAGCGCTCGAACGCGGCGAGGTGGCGCGGACTTTGATCGTCTTCTGATTCAAATCTGATCCAGCAAGTAGCGGATCAAGTCCGTGCTCGTCACCATGCCCACGAGGGATTTCCCATCCATGTCCACGACCGGCACCGCGTGAAACTCGCCAGCCGCGAGAATCTCCGCCGCGTCGCGCACCGAGGCGTCGCGACGAATGCAACGGGGATCTTTCTTCATGAGCTGCTCGATCGTCATCGTGTGATCCAGCGCGGCATCGACTGAGCGCACATCGGCGTTGAACGCATCGCCAAAACTCACGCGCATCAGATCAGTGAAGCTGATGATGCCCAGCAGCTCATGCCCGCTCACCACCGGCAGATGATGAATGGCATGCTGCTGGAAGAGCTGCCGGACTTTAGAGATGGGATCGCCGTGGTGAACGGTGATCATTCCGGTGCTCATGATCTTGGTGACGAGTTCGTTGCGTTTCATGCGAGCGCAAACTAGCGGGCAAAGAACCGCCATGCTTCGCCACGCTTGTCATTGGCGGGGCGTTTCTTGCACTTTCGGTAGTTGTTCGAGCCGCCACTTGGGTGGGAGGACACGGGTCGGCGACAATCGTGGCGTTTCGTTCCGGCTACCTACACCACGATGTTCACGAGCTTCCCAGGCACCACGATTACTTTTTTGACTGGCTGTCCGGCAATGAACTCCTGGGCCTTCGGCGCGGCGAGGGCGAGTTTTTCAATCGCGTCTTTTGAAGCGTCACGCGCAACAGTGAGCCGGTCGCGGAGCTTGCCGTTCACTTGCACGACGATCTCCACCTCGTCCTCGATCAGCGCCGCAGGATCATAGCTGGGCCAAGTGCAGTCGGCGGCGAAACCACCAGGCACATGCTGCGGGAATTTTTCGCGAATGATCGCGAACAGCTCCTCGGCCAGATGCGGTGCGAAAGGGCTGAGCACTTTGAGAAACGTGACCAGCGCGCCGACGGGACGCACCGCGCTTTGTGTGAAGGCGTTCGTCAGCACCATCATCTGCGCGATGGCGGTGTTGAAGCTGAGCTTCTCAATATCCTCACCGCATTTCTTGATTGTCTCATGCAGCACCTTGTTGAGCTTCTTGTCGGCAGGCGCATCTTGCAGCGAGGCAGAGAAGCTCCACTCGCCTTCTTGATTTGTCTCCATGACGAGACGCCACACGCGCGCGAGAAAGCGATACACGCCCTCCACGCCCTTCATGCTCCACGGCTTCACCTGCTCCAGCGGGCCCATGAACATCTCATACAGCCGCAGCGAGTCCGCGCCGTATTCATCGACGACATCATCGGGGTTCACCACATTGCCGCGTGATTTCGACATCTTCTGTCCGTCCTCGCCCATGATGAGGCCTTGATTTACGAGACGCTGAAACGGCTCCGGCGTGCTGACGTAGCCGAGATCAAAGAGAACCTTGTGCCAGAAGCGCGCGTAAAGCAGATGCAGCACCGCGTGCTCCGTGCCGCCAACGTAGAGATCGACGCCACCGGGCTTGCCCCCGCCCATCCAGTATTGCTCTGCTGCTTCGCCGACAAAGCGGTCACTGTTCTTCGCATCGCAGTACCGCAGGTAATACCAGCACGATCCCGCCCATTGCGGCATCGTGTTGAGTTCGCGCGTCGCCGTCGCGGAGTAACGCACCCAGTCTGTGGCTTTGGAAAGCGGCGGCTCGGGTGTGCCAGTGGGTTTGAAGTCTTCGAGCGTGGGCGGTTGCAGCGGCAGTTCGCTCTCCGGGATGGCGCGATGCTTGCCGTCCTCCCACACGATCGGAAATGGCTCGCCCCAATAGCGCTGGCGACTGAAAAGCCAGTCGCGAAGCTTGAAATTCACGGTGCCTTTTCCGAGGTGTTTTTCTTCGAGCCAGGTGGTGATGTGATGCTTTGCATCGAGCGTGGACAGCCCGTCGAGGAAACCTGAGTTCGTGGTGATGCCGTTGTCTGTGTAGCCCTGCCAGTCTTTGCCTTCCGGCGGCTGCACCACTTGCTTGATCGGCAGCTCAAACTTCTTCGCGAACTCAAAGTCACGCTCGTCATGCCCCGGCACAGCCATGATCGCGCCTGTGCCGTAGCCGAGCAGGACGTAATCAGCGATCCAAATGGGAATGCGCGCGTCGTTTACCGGATTGATCGCGAATGCGCCGGTGAAGACTCCCGACTTTTCTTTTGCCAGCTCGGTGCGCTCCAGGTCGCTCTTGCGCGCGGTGCGCTCGCGATAAGTCTCGACGGCTGAAAGCTGCTCCTCCGTCACGATCTGATCGACAAGCGAGTGCTCTGGAGCCAGCACCATGTACGTCGCGCCAAAAAGCGTGTCAGGTCGTGTCGTGAAAACCGTCACACTCAAGTCTGAGCACTGAGCGCTGAGCACTTTGAATTTTACCTCCGCACCCTCGCTGCGTCCGATCCAATTGCGCTGGAGCAAACGAATGCCCTCCGGCCAGTCGAGGCCGTCGAGTTCGTCGATCAAACGCTGCGCGAAGGCCGTGATGCGCAGCATCCACTGGCGCATCGGGCGGCGCTCGACGGGATGACCGCCGACCTCGCTTTTGCCATCAATGACTTCTTCGTTCGCCAGCACCGTGCCCAATTCGGGGCACCAGTTCACCGGCGCCTCGCTAACATAGGCGAGGCGGCGAGCGTCGATCTCATCGCGGCTGAGGCCTTGCGCCTCGAGTTCGCTGACCGGTCGCGCCTTCCCCTCGTCGTTCACATACGAGTTGTAGAGCTTGAGGAAAATCCACTGCGTCCATTTGAAGTAGCCTGGATCAGTTGTGTTCACCTCGCGATCCCAGTCGTAGGCGAAGCCGAGGCGCTTCAACTGGCCGCGAAAGCCCGCGATGTTTTTCTCCGTCGTCGCGCGCGGGTGCTGGCCGGTCTTGATAGCGTACTGCTCGGCGGGAAGGCCGAAAGCATCCCAGCCCATCGGATGCAGCACATTGTGGCCCGTCATCTTTTTGAAGCGGCCGATGATGTCCGTGGCGGTGTAGCCCTCGGGATGACCGACGTGCAAGCCCGCGCCGCTCGGATACGGAAACATGTCGAGCACGAAGAACTTCGGCTTCGACGCGTCAAAATCCGCGTCGCCCGGATTCGGAGTGCGGAAGGCTTTCGCAGCCTCCCACGCGTCCTGCCACCTCGGTTCAAAGTCGGAAAAAGGAAATGCTTTGCGCTGCTGATCGCTGGTCATAAAAGGCGCGCAAGAAGGCGCAGCCAGCCCAAAAGGCAACTGCCACACCGCTTAATAATTTGTCTGTCCCTTTATTGACATTGCCATCTGGTCTGGCATTCTCGGCCATGCGCCAGCCTCGTTTGAAAGCTCCGGGTCATCTCGATGTCGCCTATTACCACTGCATTTCCCGGGTGGTGAACAGGTCGTTCGTCTTCGGCAAGGTCGAGAGGGAGATGTTTGTCCACTTCATGCGCACGTACGAGCGCCTGTGCGGACTGCGGGTGGTGACCTTCTGCGTGATGTCGAACCACTTTCATGTACTCGTCGAGGTGCCGAGGCGACCTGCGGTGCCGCCGACTGAGAAGGAACTGCTGGCGATCATCGAAAAATCGCACGGCAAGGTGCGGGCGCATCTAGTGCGTTCGGAGCTTGATGCATATCGTCAGGCCGGTGCGCATGACGCGGTGGCGCGCGTGGTGGAAGGATGGCTGGGGCGGATGTGGGATGTGAGCCAGTTCATGAAGACGCTGAAACAGCGCTTCACCCAGTGGTTCAACAAAACGCACAAGCGCAAAGGCACGCTCTGGGAGGAGCGCTTCGGCAGCGTGCTGGTGGAGGGCGGCGGTGACGCGCTGGCGATGATGGCTGCCTACATCGATCTCAATCCGGTGCGCGCCGGCATTGTGCATGATCCCAAGGACTACCGGTGGTGCGGCTACGCAGAGGCAGTGGCCGGAATCAAAATGGCGAAGGACGGAATCAAGGTGGCGGTGGAGGCGCGTCAGGGACGCGAGGTAAATGCAGGAACCGCTCCACACGACTATCGCAAACTGTTGCTCACCTGGGGCCAGGAGCGAGGAGCAAAGACGGATGGCAGTCCAGTGAAGCGCGGGTTCGACCGGAAGCGCGCGGCCAAAGAGCTGGCGCGCGGCGCGAAGCTCCCGATGGCGACGCTGCTGCGCTGCCGCGTGCGCTACTTCACCGCCGGCGCGGTGATCGGCGGCAAAGCGTTTGTCGATGGCGTGTTCATCAAGTTGCGGAATCGCTTCGGCGAGAATCGCAAAGACGGTGCGCGACGGTTCCAAGGTCTGGAGATCGACGCTGAAATGTACGCGCTAAGAGATCTGAGGCGGGATGTCTTTGGGTGATGCAAGCCTCGGGGTGTGAGTCACTCTTTGCCCAGCTTTCTGATCAAGAGCTTCTGCAGCCGGAAGATGGACGGTTCCTTGGAGATCAGCTCGATGGTGAGCGTCTCATTTAGCACGTCACGCGGGAGCAGCAGTGTATCGAGGGCGAAAAGGCGAAAGGCGCTCTCGCTCTTGGTGGCTTTGATGACGGGAAGCTCGCCCTTGATTCCCACACCTCCGATGGTGACGCGCAACGTGACGGGGCCTGTGGGGACGGGCCAGGTGTAGAGCGCGCTGATTTTGTAGGCGCCACTTTGGAGCACGGGGATTTTCCATTCAGCCTTGCCGAGCGCGAGCGACTCGGGCACGCGGCCCGTTGGCGTGTAGCCGGCGGATTTTTCGGGCAGCAGATCGATGAATTTGGGCGCGGCCTGCGAGGTCACCGCTGTCGTCGCGGCGAGATCGATGACGGTGCCTGCGGCGATGCGGTCTTGCACCCGCTTGATCTCGGCACGCACGGCGGGGATGTCGTTGATGGATGCGCGCGCCTCGAGCTGGCGGAGCTGCGCGAGATAATCGCCCAACATCGGAGACTGGATGCGGCGAAGCCCTTGCAGGTACGTCGCCTCAAAATCCCGCAAGCGCGCGGCAGCGGGCACATCGGAGGTCTGCGCGCGCGTGAATGTGAGCGACAGCGCTGTGAGGCAGATGATGAGGCGGCGCGTGGATTTCATGGCTGACGCGCAGTCTCGATGCGAAAGGCCCATGCGCCCGGGGCGGGTTTTTGATTCATGGCTTTTCTCTCGCGATCATAAAGGTCGCGAAGCAGCGATGCCTCAATCATGGGACGGCGCTCCATACCGCCAGGAGGTGGTGTGAAGGCCGCGAATCCATGATCGATGAGCAGCGATTGAAACAGGCCCGCGCCATCGAGAAAAACGAGGGCGTGTCTGTCGCGGTCGTTGTCTTTCTTCACACGCAAAAGAAGGCGCAGCGGGCGGCCATCGAGGTAGTCACGCGCAAAACCGTGCGCCGCCGTGCCGACGAAGAGCGCGTCGCTCTCGCTGACATTGAAATGTTTCACCGCGTGATTGAGAGCCTCCTTGGGAGAATTTGTGCCAGGGAGCGCGCGGACCCAGGCGAGGCGGACGAAGAACTGCTGTCCTGCGTGCTCGACCTTGAAACGGTCGGCGGTGTTGGCGGGATCGGCTATGTACTTCGCACCCGAGATGTCCTCGAAACCGTCAAGCACCGCAGGTGCGAGCGCGCCCCAGCGCGGCTTCCCGCCACCTCCCGTACCGGCGAGAGCGGCGCGCTTCTGCTCGGCGGCAATGTCGGCGGAGATGTCTTTGTCTGCGATGACATCGGGCTGTGCCGCGAGTGTTTTGAGGCGCGTCTGATAGGCGGCGACGAGCGGCGCGTGCGCGGTGGCGATGCGGCTGAGAAAAACCTGGCGGAGCTTTTCGATGTCGGATTTTGGATCGGTTGCGAGCGTGTTCACTGAAGCCGGGGGCACGGTCGCGGCTGCTGCCTCGTCGGCGGAAATAAGCCTGATGCCGCGGATGAGGATGTGATTTGATGGATAAGCCTGGGCTGGCTCGAGCCTCAAAGCGAGCGTGGCGCGCGTGATGGGGAAAGGAGCGGAGCGCACGGTGGCTGGAGAAGCATCGGGTGTGCCTTCAGTGCGCTTAAGATTGACCGTGGTCGAGGTGGCCTGCGCGGAAAAAAGCTGGGAGGGTTCAAACAGTTTGAAGGTCGCATCGGGGACGAAGCGCAGAAGCGAAGCGCCGGCGGAGGTTAACTCAGGCTCGGTCATCAGGTAGGTCATCTCCATGACATAGCGGCCCGGGGTGATTCTCACCTGCAGCCACTCGAGACTGCTGGTGCTCGTGCGCCATCCACTGGCGGCGCCGTTTTCGATGACGACTGTGCCGCTGGTTTTTGCATCCGTGAAATCCAGCGCAACGCCCGCTGCACTCGCGCCTGGGATCGCGGAAAGCGTGGCTTCGAGTTCCTTGCGGCGCGCTTGCGCGAGTTTTGCCTCCTCGTATTCGGCGGCGGCGACAAGGTCATCCTCGAGCTTGGCGAGGGCGCGCGCGTACTGCTCGGTGAGCTGGCGCGAGCCAGCGGCGACGCGCTCGGCGAAGCTCTTTTGCAGCGCCTCCAGCTCCGTCGCGGCGGACGTCGCCGGCAGCAGCGACTGAGCGCGCGCCGCCGACAGCGCGAAGCCGAGAGCGAGCAGGAATGGCAGGATGCGCTTCACCGGGATGCAGGCAGGAGTTTCACAAAGTGGAGGCGCATGAGATTCGTTTTCACGACGGACTTTGCGGTGAGTGTGAGCGAGCCGGAGCCGTTGGTAATTTTGAGCGTGCCGATGCTTTTCTCCGCCGGGCCTTTCAAAGTCGTGTCGATGCTGCTGGTCAGTGTGAAGCGCTGCTCTGCGGCCATGAGAGTGCCGCCTTCGAGCGCGTCACTCGTGTAGCGGAGCACGACCTCGTAGCCGCCTGGCGGGAGATTGGGCAGTTTCCACGAGGCGGCGGCACCAGGCTTTGCCCAGGCGGTGAGCGCGCCCGTGCCTGGCTCGCGCTCCACGCCGGAGAGCGTTGCCTGGTCAGGCATGAGCACGATCTGCTCGGGCGCGAGCGCCGCCCGCAGGCTGCCCTGACGCGCGATGAGAAGAAGGTCTTCCTTCTCCATTCTCGCGATCTCTTTCTCCATGGCGAGGCGCTCGTCGCGCACGGTGATCGCACCGTCGAGATCGCGCGCGGCGGCGAGGCGCTTCTCCATTGAGGTCAGCTCCATTGCGTAATCTCGCAGCGCGGGCGTTGTGGCGCGCAGCAGGGCCAGCTCGTGCTCGCCCCGCAGCGCGGAAAGCTCGCGCCGCGCCGCGTTTGCCTCCTGCGCTGGACCGTCATGCGGGAGCAGCGCCAAAGCGAGGCAGAGAGTCCGAGGGAGGATGCAGTTCGTCATGGACGGCAAGTGGTAGAACGCGGCGCGCGGCTGAATCATAACGCCGGCGCCTCCTCATCGCGACGCGTGTGAATGACCGCCTCGATCTCCAGGTCCAGTTCCGCCCGGCAGATGTCGGCCTGGAGAAAGGTGAGGTTTTTCTCCGGCTGGCTGGTCTTGTCGGCCAGCCATT
>JANPIW010000244.1:0-3326 GCA_031425215.1 Verrucomicrobiaceae bacterium | reverse complement strand
TGTAAATATCCGCAGTGGCCTTCCAGTCGGTCGGAAGGCAGGTGTAAATATCCGCAGTGGCCTTCCGGTCAGCCGGAAGGCAGGTGTAAATATCCGCAGTGGCCTTCCAGTCGGTCGGAAGGCAGGTGTAAATATCCGCAGTGGCCTTCCAGTCGGTCGGAAGGCAGGTGTAAATATCCGCAGTGGCTTTCCAACCGGTTGGAAGGCAGGTGGCAGTTTTAGCAGTGGGTTTCCAAAGGGGTCTGAGGTAACTAATGATTGTAATTTATTATGATAATTATATAATACGGCCTGTCGTGAACCATCTTCCTCCTTCCAATCTCGTGCTCCCGCCGCCCCGGAGCAGCGCCGTGCCGGCCAGCCAGCCGGAAGCGACGTCGCACGGCGTTGATCCTTTTGCGCCGCCTGACCCGGCCAAAGCGGGCCAGGTCTCCACGCAAAAATTCACCCGTCCGCTCAGCCAGTCACAGGCTGACGCCCTCATGCCGATGCTGGCGGACCAGTGGGTGACGCTGATCAGCAAGGTGATCTCGACGCACGAGGATGCGGCGTCGGCCTTTCAGATCGACTCCGCCGGGATGACGCGGCGCTTTGAGACGATCATCCGCGATCTCGATGCCAGCGGGACGGACGGGAAAACACGCCGCTCAGCCGCGCCTGCACTGCACGCGCGTTCAGCGAGCGCCGAGGGGGCGGAATCCGATGCCGAGAGCGTGCAAGCGCGCGGCCATCTCCTGGAGCGCATGAACGTCGCGCTGCAAACGCTGGGCACGCGCACGAGCCAGCATGCACAAAACCTGACAGCGGCGATGCGCGAGATCACGGAAGTGGCGGGCAAAGGATTGGGTGTTTCGCGCGCGAGCGTGTGGGTGCTGGTGGAAAATGACTCCATTCTCCGCTGTCTCGATCTCTACGAGCACGGCGCAAACAAGCACAGCAACGAAAAGGATCTGGCGACTGCCGGTTTTCCCTCCTATTTCGCCTCGCTGAAAAGCTGCCGCGTGATCGACGCTCACATCGCGCAGAAAGATCCGCGCACATTTGAATTCGCGAAAGACTACCTCGGCCCCCGAGGCATCACTTCGTTGCTTGATGCACCGATCCGCCGCGACGGACACCTCATCGGCGTGATCAGCCTGGAGCACGTCGGTCAAGCTCGGAAGTGGACCTCAGAGGAAATCGCCTTCGCTGGTTCGCTGGCTGACATGATCGCGCTCATCGTGGAGTCCAGCGAGCGGCACCGCGCCGAGGCCGAGGTGAAGCGCTCGCATTCGCTGCTGCGCGCCGCGTTCAATGCAACTGCGGACGGCATCGTCGTCGTCGATCTCGCCCTGAACGTCTCGGGCTACAACCAGCGCTTTCTCGAAATGTGGCGCGTCACGCCAGAGCAGCTCGCCACTCAAAATCCAGCGGAGCTTGTCAACATCTTCGCGGATCAGACCATCGACCCGGAAAAGTTCCGTGAGAACACGGCAGCTCTGTTTACCAGCCCTGGGATCGAGACCAGCGAGGTGATCGAATGCAAAGACGGCCGTGTCTTTGAGCGAATATCAAAACCTCAGCGGCTCGACAATGAGATCGTGGGCCGTGTGTGCTGCTACAGCGACATCACTGAGAAAACGAAAAGCGAGGAGTCGAGCCAAAGCATGGAGCGCATGCTCCAGCAGACGCAGAAGCTCGAAGCCCTAGGCACCCTCGCCGGCGGCATTGCGCATGATTTCAACAACATCCTCACCGCCGTGCTCGGGCACAGCGAGCTGGCCATGCTCCAGACCGATGATGCAAATGTGAAAAGCTCGCTCGGTGAGATATTGAAGGCCAGCGAGCGCGCCAAGCATCTGGTGAAACAAATCCTCACCTTTTGCCGCCAGCGTCCGCCGGAGCGCAAGGTGCAGAAGATTCGTCCGCTGCTAGACGAGGTGCTCAAGCTCCTCAAAGCCACGCTGCCGGCGAACATCGAGATCAAGCAGGACTTTGATCCCACGCAAAGCTCCGCCTGCATCGACCCGGTGCAGTTCCACCAGGTGCTGATGAATCTCTGCACCAATGCCAGCCACGCCATGAAGGAAACCGGCGGCGTGCTCCGCATCGGCGAGGCGCTCATCGACATCTCACCCGCCGGCGCGGCGACGTATCCTGATTTGAAACCCGGGCCGCACGCGCACCTCTGGGTGTGCGATTCCGGTTGCGGCATGGATCGCGAGACCGTGCGGAGAATTTTTGAGCCATTCTTCACCACTAAGCCCGTCGGCGAAGGCACTGGCCTCGGCCTCTCCGTCGTCCACGGCATCATCCGCGCTCACGACGGCACCATCACCGTCGAGAGCGAGGTCGGGCGCGGCACCACCTTCCACATTTACATCCCCGCCGTGCGCGACGCGGCCGGCGGCCCGGAGAAAGTGGAGAGCAAAGAATCCACACGCGGCCACGGGGAGCGCATCATGTACGTCGATGACGAGGCGTCCGTGTGCCAGTTCGTGAAGCAGGCGCTCGAAATGCTGGGCTACATCGTCCACACCTACATTCATCCCGTCGAGGCACTCGAGCACTTCCGCACCAAGGGCAAGGACTACAATCTCATCATCACGGACATGGGCATGCCGCGCGTGAACGGCCTCGATCTGTCCCAGCGCATCCAGAAGATGCAGCCCGGCATTCCCATCATCCTCATGAGCGGCAACGACGGCGGAGTCCCGCACGCCACTCTCGCCCAAGCCGGCATCAAACGTGTCGTCACCAAGCCCGTCTCCTGCCGCGATCTCTCCCTCGCGGTCAACGAAGTGCTGGAGATGCACCGCACCGGCATCGAGGTGGCGCCGGAGCAGTTGCCCTGATCAGATGCCTGGGGTGGCGTCGCTTGCGGGTCATGTCTCGCATGGTATGAATGCGCGCATGGATGGTTTTCTTGATCCGCGCAGCGACCTGGTGTTCCGCCGCATTTTCGGCGAGCACCCGGATATTCTGCGCAATTTCCTCAATGCAATGCTGCCGCTGGAATCGCCCATCGTGAGCCTGGAGTACCTGCCCATCGATCAGATGCCGCTGCTTCCGGTGTACAAGCGAGGCATCGTCGATGTGCGCTGCGTTGACGAGCAAGGAAGGCAGTTCATCGTGGAGATGCAGATGCAGTGGACGACGGCCTTTCTGCAACGGGTTCTCTTCAACGCGAGCCAGGCCTATGTGAAGCAATTGGAGCAGGGCGAGAGTTTTGAGCTGCTCCAGCCCGTCATCGCCCTGTGCCTGCTCGATGACAAATACGTCCACGACAGCGACGAGTACTATCATCACTACCGCATCGTTAGCGCGGGCCAGCCGCAGCGTCGCAT
>JANPIW010000243.1:0-14027 GCA_031425215.1 Verrucomicrobiaceae bacterium | reverse complement strand
TTTGCGCCCCAAGCCAGCGCGGTTGAAAGCAGGGAAAAAGCAGGTGAGTAACTTCATCGGCGATCTTACTCCGATTTCGCAATCTTACAAATTGGCATTGCAACAAAATCATCCACTTACCCCGTTAAGTAAGTGCCATTCGGGTCAGGGTGCGACTGCTTGACAAACACCCTGCTCTCCCTTGATCCCAATGGTTGGCTCCGCAGGTCGGCATCCGTCCAACTGCACCGTGGCTCAGATGACGGCTCAACCCATGACGCCGGAGCCGGGGCTGTCATCGCCGAAGCTGATGCCGACGCTTTTGGCGGCGAGGACGACTTCGTCGCCTGATCCGAAACGTTGTGCCACTGCGCACGTTCTTTTCCAAGCCACGATCATGGACAACCGATTTTACACATTCGTCGCGGGTGACACCGGCCCTTGGAACATCACTGAGATCCGTGCCGTCATCGGGCAATCCCTTGTGACCGCGCCGCGCCTTGACATAAAGAACAGCAATTTGCAGGAACTTCCCAGCGGCTCGCGATGGCTGTTGCGGGGCGTCACGAGCAACCAACGCTACGTCACGCGACCAGAACAATCCTCTCTCGTTGCGTCACAGGCGGGGCTTGGCCGACGGGAAGCGACCTGCGCGGCACTTATTCCGATCACCAAGACTCCTGCATGGTGGGCACTGACTCAGGACGAGCGGCGCGACATCTTTGAGGCCCGCTCGTCGCATATCGCCACGGGACTGCGCTACCTGCCTGCCATCGCACGAAGGCTCCACCACGGTCGAGACCTCGGGGAGCCATTCGATTTCCTCACCTGGTTTGAGTATGCAACCTCGGAGGCCACGGCATTCGACGATCTCGTGGCCGCGCTCCGCGCCACGGAAGAATGGAATTACGTGGAACGCGAAGTGGATATACGACTGACTCGAAATGACCACGTGGCTTAACCCGCACCGTGGCGCAGATGACCGCTCAACCCATGACGCGGAGCCGGGGCTGTCATGGAACGAACTTTCCCGCGCCGGGGCTTGGTGTTTGCGGGGGTTGTGGTAGCCTCCTAGCCAGCCATGTCCGCCATCACCCACAATCCTGAATGGAACGACCAGTCGCAGAAGCGTGCGGCGTATCGTTCGCGTCGCGACTGGAGTCTGCGCTGGTGGGCGATGCTGGCGATCATCGCGTCGTTTGTGTTTCACGGGATGCTGTATGTGACGGTGAACATCACGGGACTGGGGATGGCGGATAAAAAGGAAACCGCGCGCCAGCCGCTGGAGCGTGTGAAGATCAACCCGGAGCTGTTGCAAAACCAGCAGGCGGTCCAGGAGATCCCGGAAGTGATCGCGCCCTCGGGCAAGCCGGAGATCCAGGCCTTTGAGCCGAAGCTCGATGATTTCGACAAGCAGGCGATGCTGCCCAAGAACCAGGAGATCGATCTCACGCCGAATGTGAAGGAGATCACGAATTTCATCCGCAAGGACGACCCCGGTGATATGGCGCCGGCGAAGGCGCAGATGGAGGCGATGGCGCAGGCGCTGGCGCCGGAGTCGCTCTCCACGCCCGATCTGGCGCAGGAGATGGCCTCGGTGCGCCAGAGCATCAGCAAGCCGGTTTCGACAAACCAGATGCTGATCAACGCGGGATCGCTGGAGCCGGAAGAGCAGGGGAAGATCGACATGGGCCTGCTCAATCAGATGAACCGCCAGGGTCAGGGCGCGGCGGACGCGGCGAGCAAGCGGGTGAAGGGATTCAGCAACCTGGATGACCTGCTGGGCGGTGGCGGCCAGGTGGGCGGCAGCACCGCGCCCATTTTGATGCCGACGGATCTGCTCTTTGAATACGGAAGCGACCAGCTCGCCGAGGGCGCGCGCCTGAGCCTGATGAAGCTGGGCTTTCTGATCCAAAAGAATCCCGACTCGCTGTTCATCATCGAGGGTCACACGGACACGTTTGGCACGGAAGAGTACAATCTGAACCTGAGCCAGCGCCGTGCGAACGCGGTGGTGGAATGGCTGATCCAGTCCCTCCGCCTGACCACGGATCGCGTGCGCGCGGTGGGGATGGGCGAGAGCGCGCTGATCGTGACGAGGCCAAGCGCGACCATCGAGGAGCAGGGGATCAACCGCCGGGTGGAGATCAAGGTGCGCGCGAGGCGGTGAGCTGCCGCCGTTTCGCCCGGGCTTTCCCATCGCCGCTGCATCTTCGGACGTTCTGGCGCGAGATCGCCTCCTGCCCGCGTACTTCCTTCCCTCATGAAATCACGCGCTCTCATCACCTCCGCCACGATCATGCTGTGCTCGATCTCGCTCGCCGAGCCAGTGCGCCTCGCGCACGAGCCGGCGCTTTCGCCCGATGGCAAGACCATCGCATTCGGCTGGAGTGGCGACATCTGGACGGCGCCGACGGCTGGCGGGCGCGCGACGCGGCTGACGACAAATCACGCGCTGGATTCCGGCGCGGCTTTCTCGCCGGATGGAAAGCAGATCGCCTTCAACAGCGAGCGCGAGGGGAGCAAGCTGCTCTACGCGATGCCTGCGCGCGGCGGTGAGGCGCGGCAGCTTTCGTGGCACACGGACGGATGTGATGTGCGCGAATGGATGCCGGATGGGAAGGGATTGCTCGTCGGTCTGGCGCGTGATTTTTCGTGGATGCGCGAGTCGCGCGCGGCGCGGCTGGCGATCGTGAGCGCGGAGGAGAGGCGCGCGGAGAGCGTGCTCTTTGATGACTACGCGAGCGATGGCGCGGTGTCGCCGGACGGGAAGCGCGTGCTGTTCATGCGCGAGGGATCGGAGAGCTGGTGGCGGCAGGGTTACAAGGGATCGCGCGCGGGACAAATCTGGTTGTTCAATCGCGATGACGGCAGCTTCACGCAGGTAATCAGCGACGAGCACGAGAACCGCTGGCCGCTGTGGAAGCCTGATGGCAGCGGTTTCTACTTTGTCTCGAACCGCGACGGCACGCACAATCTCTGGCAGCACGATCTCGTGGGCGGCACGAGCGCGCAGATTACGAAATACGAAGGTGACTCGGTTGTGTTCCCCGCGATCTCGCGCGATGGCGGCACGATTGTTTTCCGGCTGCGCTTTGATTTGTATCGCTGGCATCCGGGTGACAAGGAGCCGGACAAGATCAGCATCGACGCCGCGCTGGACACGGAGCCGGACACGACACGCGTGGTGCTGGACAAGGCCACGGGTGCGAGTTTCACGAAGGACGGATTGCAGATCGCCTTCATCTCCGGTGGCGATGTGTGGGTGATGGACACGGAGCTGAAAGAGCCGCGCCGTGTCACGAGCACTGCGGAGGAGGAGCGCGGCGTGGTGTTCGCGCCGGATGGGAAGTCGCTCGTGTTTGCGAGCGATGCGCAAGGGCAGACCGACATCTGGAAAGCCGTGCCGCAGAATGAAAAGACGAGCTGGTGGGAGAACAGCGCGTTCAAGCTAACGCGCATCACGAACGACGCGGCGGCGGAGTCGCGCGCGCGGTTCACGCCGGATGGAAAGCGGATCGCGTACGCGAGGGAGCGCGGGGATTTGTGGATCGCGGACGCGGATGGACAGAACGCCAGTCGGCTCGTTGAGTCGTGGTCGATGCCGGACTATGATTTCTCGCCGGATGGGAAATGGGTCGTGTACTCGCAGGCGGACGAGTGGTTCAATCACGACGTGTGGCTGCTGCCGCTCGACGGTTCGCGCGCGGCTTTCAATCTGTCGCGTCATCCGAACAACGACACCGCGCCCGTTTGGTCGCCCGACGGCAAGATGATCGCATGGACCGGCGAGCGCGAGATCGACGAGGTGGATGTGTTTTATGTGAACCTGCGCGCGGAGGAAGATGAGACGACGAAGCGCGAGCGTGTGCTGGCAAAGGCGCGGGAGAAACTCAAAGGCACGCCGAAGAGCGGAACGTCTGGCACAACGGGAACGCGGACGATTGTGCCCGCTCCGAAGCAAACCAGCGAGCAAACACCTGCGCCCGCACCCGCGCCTGTGTCGAAACCAGACGACAAACCTGCTGCAGCACCGGCGGTGAAGCAGGAGATCAAACCAGCGGCGCCACCACCGCCGAAGCCGTTGCAGATCGACTTTGATGACATCCGTGAGCGTGTGCATCGCGTCTCCATCGCGAACGCTAAAGAGAGCGGGTTGATGTGGTCGCCAGATTCAAAGAAGCTCGCGTTTCAGGGGACGGTCGATGGGAAGAAGGCAACGTTTGCGGTGGAGATTCCCGATGAGCTGAAACCAAAGCAGCTCGTGGCCGCGGAGATGAGCGGCGCGCGCTGGCTCGCACGCGATGATCAGGTCGTGGGCCTCATCGACGGCAAACCGACGAGCGCTTCCACGAAGACGGGCGTGGCGAAGACTTTCCCATTCAAGGCGCAGCAGAGTTTTGCGAGGTCGGAGAAACAGCGCGCGGTGTTTGACCAGTGCTGGCAGGTGATGCGCGATCATTATTACGACGAGCGCCACGGGAACAAGAACTGGGACGCGATCCGCGCGAAGTATCGTGACATGGCTGCCGAGTCGCAGGACATGAAGGGCGTGGTGGAGTGCGTGTGGCTCATGCTCGGCGAGCTGAACGGATCACACCTCGGATTCACGATGAACGCCACGACGACGAGCGCGAGCACCTGGCGCGAGGAGACTGCGCATCTCGGCCTGCGATTCGATTCTGCGTTCGCCGGCCCCGGCTGGAAGGTGCGCGATGTCATCGCGAAGAGTCCCGCGAGCCGCAAGGAAAGCCGCATCGCCGATGGCGACATCGTTTTGAAAGTGGATGGCAAGGACGTGACGCCCGCCACGGATGTGAGTGCCGTGCTCAACGGCTCCATCGAGCGCGACATCGTTTTGCGCGTGAAGAACGCAGCCGGTTCCGAGCGCAACGTCACACTTCGCCCGATCACCTACACCGCCGCGCGCAAGCTGCTCTACGACGAGTGGATCAAGAACAACCGCCGCATGGTCGAGGTAAAATCCGGAGGCACGCTCGGCTACCTGCACATCAGCGCGATGGATGACGCGAGCTTTCAGAAGTTCCAGGAGGAGCTTTATCACGCGGGCGCGGGCAAGGACGGCCTGGTCGTCGACGTGCGCGAGAATGGCGGCGGCTCCACGACGGATCACCTTCTAACCGCGCTCACCCAACCGCGGCACGCGCTCACCATCCCGCGCGGCGGCAGCGTGCCAGGCTATCCGCAGGACCGCGTGGTGTATGCGACGTGGAGCAAGCCCGTCGTCGTCATGTGCAATCAGAACAGCTACAGCAACGCGGAGATTTTTTCGCACGCGATCAAGGCATTGAAACGCGGCAAGCTCGTGGGCGTGACGACGGCGGGCGGTGTGATCAGCACTGGCGCGGCCAGCATCATGGACGTGGGCACGCTGCGGATGCCTGGGCGTGGGTGGTATGGCATCGAGAGCGGCAAGGACATGGAACTCAACGGTGCCGTGCCTGATTTCGTCGTGTGGCCCAAACCGGGCGATGACGCCAAAGGCATCGACGCGCAGATCGACAAAGCGGTGGAGGTTTTGAAACAAGACGTCGCCGCGTGGAAGAAACGCCCGCAGCCGAAACTGATCAAGGCGACGGAGCGGTGAGCTTGCTGTCCTTGGGAGTCTCGGTGAATGAAGCGATGACGAGCAGGCAGGCGGCGACGACGACGCATGAGTCCGCGACATTGAATGAAGGCCAGGGATTGAAGGGTGGGAAACCGAAATCAAACTTCAAAAAGTCCACGACATAGCCATTCATGAAGCGACCAGCGAAACCGTCTGCGACAGCGACGCCCACTCCGTCAGTGGGCGCGTAGAGCCAGAGCCTGTCGGTGAGATTGCCGAAAATGCCTGCGATGATCAGCGTCACCGCCAGACGGCTGAGCGTGCCTGGGAACGCGCCTTTGCGATGGAAGATCACTATGGCCGCAAGCGCGACGAGCGAGATGGCGCCGAAGGCCCAGTTGGCATACGCGGTGCCGTTAAAGAGGCCGAAGGCCATGCCGGTGTTGGCCGTGTGATGCAGCCAGAACGTCCCCGAGATGATCTCGTCCTCGCGCCCGTGCAGATCGAAGTTGGCGACGATCCAGCGCTTGGTGATTTGATCGAGCGCGTAAAGCGGCAGAGTAAGGAGGAGGAAAAGACGGAGCATGTGTGATGGCGCGTTGGGCGTGCGGGCGGGGAGATTGCCGTGGTTCGTCTCGCAATCAAGATGGGATGTCCGCATTGGCTCGACGGAAGTGCTGGCAAGCCGCGCATCACGATGCTTAGTCGGCGCGCATTCAAACCGGACACCACATGGCTTCATCGAGCACCTCACCATCCACTGCCGCCCTCATTCTCGCCATCGGGCTTGCTCTGAGTGTGAGCAGTTGCATTTCTCCGCCCCCGCCCCCCGCCGCTGTTGTGCCCGACCAAGGCAAGTCGTTTTGGACCGGCGACGGAGTTCCTGGCAAACCAAAGATACTCATCTCGCTGAGCGACCAGCGGCTGCTGTACTATAAAGGCGGGCAGCTCGTGGGCGAGTCGCCCATCTCCTCGGGCCGAGAAGGTCACGGCACCACGCAGGGCGTCTTCCGCATCAGCGAGAAGGACTACGATCACCGCTCGTCGCTCTACGGCGCGTTTTGCGATGCCGAGGGCAACATCGTGGTGGAGGACGTGGACTCCCGCCGCGACACGCCGCCGCCGGGCACGCATTATGTGGGCGCGCCGATGCGCTGCTTCATGCGCATCAACAAAGGGATCGGCATGCACGAGGGCTACCTGCCAGGCTATCCCGCATCGCACGGCTGCATCCGGCTGCCGGGGCACATGGCGGAGATTTTTTTCAACGAGACGCCGCTCGGCACGCCAGTCGAGATCACAGGGCGCGCACCTGCCGCAGTGGTCGCTGCGGAGATTGTCGTGGAGCAAAAGGAAGTGCAGGCGAAAAAGCAAAGAAAGCCTGCGATGATCCAT
Source organism: Verrucomicrobiaceae bacterium (assembly GCA_031425215.1). Classification (GTDB taxonomy): domain Bacteria; phylum Verrucomicrobiota; class Verrucomicrobiia; order Verrucomicrobiales; family Verrucomicrobiaceae; genus JANPIW01. The sequence continues at coordinate 7,084 of JANPIW010000243.1, read as the reverse complement.
ACAGAGAAACCCGGCGGCAGCATTCTTGGCTCAGAGAAAAAACGCCGGGCCGCGCAACCGCCCAGAGGGCAGACGCTGTATCTCTACTGATCTGCCGCCGGGTCAGTGATACCGGTCAGGAAACCCGGCTCAATGAGCACGGCTAAAAGCTCAAGGCAGCGCCTCGACGCATCTGCCGCACAATGTCGGATGTTCGGTGCTCGTGCCGATGTCGGGGACATGCTTCCAGCAGCGACCGCACTTTTGATGCGGAGAAACCTGCACCACCGCAGCCAGCTCCGGGCCGCGTGTGACAGTCAGCTCGGAGAGGATGAAGAACTCGCACAGCGTCGCGTTGTCGGTGAAGACGGGATGCGTGAAGCCTTTCTCGGGGAGCGTGAGCGTGACGGTGGCTTCGAGATTGGAGCCGATCTTCTTTTCTTGCCGTGCGCCTTCGATGGCTTGCTGAATGATGGCGCGGGCTTGCAGCAGCTCGGTGACGGCGAGCGTGGCATCGCTGCCGGGGAAGGCGGGATTGGGCTGCGGGAAGACTTCGAGATGCACGCTGTCGCTGTTGCCGAGGAACTCCCACGTTTCATCAGCAGTGAAGGCGAGGATGGGCGCAAGGAGGCGGCAGAGCGTGTCGAGGATCTCGCGCATCGCAGTCTGTGTGGCGCGGCGGCGTTTCGAATCGCGCGGGTCGCAATACAGGCGGTCTTTGGTGATGTCGATGTAGAGCGCGCTGAGGTCGGTGGTGAAAAATTGGTTTACCACGCTGAAGACTTTGCGGAAGTCGTAATCGGCATACGCGGCCACGCATTCGGCAGTGACGCGGTGGAGGCGCTCCATGATCCAGCGATCCACCACAGTGAAGTCGGGCAAGCCGGCGGCTTGCTCTGCTTTGAAGTCGTGCAGGTTGCCGAGCAGCACTTTGATTGTGTTGCGGATGCGGCGGTAGCTCTCGGTGGTTTGCACGAACAGCTCCTCTGAAAAGGGAACCTCGTTTTGGTAATCCACGCTGCTGGCCCAGAGCCGCACCATATCCGCGCCGTACTTGTTGAAGTAATGATCGGCGGTCGTGGGCTTCGCGTTCTTCGTGGTGCCCTGGTCGGATTTGCTGACCTTCTTGCCGCTGGTATCGACGACGAAGCCGTGTGTGATGACGGATTTGTACGGCGCCGCGTCACGCGCGACCACGCTCATCATGAGAGAGGACTGGAACCAGCCGCGATGTTGATCGGTCGCTTCCAAATACATGTCGGCGGGCGCGTGCAGGTCAGGATGACGGTCGAGCACGGCGACGTGCGAGCAGCCGGAGTCGATCCACACATCGAGCGTGTCACCGCAGCGCTTGCTGCCTGCGGGCAGGCCGAGTTCGGCGCACCACCAGGCGTCGTCGTTCTCGAACCACGAGTTTGTGCCCTGCTTCTCGATGATGGCGGCGATCTTGTTGATCACCTCCACTTCCATGATGATCTCGCCCTCGGCGTTGTAGAAAACAGGGAGCGGCACGCCCCAGGTGCGCTGGCGGCTGATGCACCAGTCGGGGCGGCTCTCGACGGTGCCGTAGATGCGATTGCGACCCCACGACGGCAGCCATCTCACTTTGTCGATCTCCAGCAGCGCCTTCTCGCGGATGTCGCTGATGCGGATGAAGAACTGCTCCACCGCGCGGAAAATGATCGGCGTCTTCGAGCGCCAGCAGTGCGGATACGAGTGGACGATCTTCTCCTCGCCGAGCAGCGCGCCCTTCGCACGCAGCAGCTCGATGATGGCGTCATTCGCTTTGAAAACGTGCACACCGACGAGATCGGGCAGCCCGCATTCCGCAGTGAATTTCCCGCCGCCATCGACGGGCGAGAGGATGTCCATGCCGTGTGCTTTGCCTGCGATGTAGTCGTCGTGACCGTGGCCGGGCGCCATGTGGACAGCGCCGGTGCCGGTGTCGTCGGTGACAAAGAGCGCATTAATCACTTTCGAGGTGCGCGGCAAAAACGGATGCTGCGCCTCGATGCCGTTCAGTTCCACGCCCTTCATCTTTTCATTTGCGTGTGCTGCATCGAGTTTGAAACCAGTGGCGGCTTCAAACGCGGCGACGCGCGAGGAGGCGATGACGAGTTTCTCCGCGCGACCGTCTTCGTGGCGGAAGGTGCCCGCGACGTACTCAAAATCAGGGTGCAGCGCGATGCCGAGGTTTGCGGGAAGCGTCCACGGCGTGGTGGTCCAGATCACGAGCGACCCCCCATCCGCGCCGGGCGGCGGATTATTGAGCGCGAACTTCACATGCACCGCAGGCGAGGTCTTGTCTTTGTATTCCACCTCCGCCTCCGCGAGCGCGGTTTGCGCGCCGTAGCTCCAGAGCACGGGGCGCTTGCTGCGATAGACGAGGTTCTTTTTCACCAGCACGCCGAAGGTGCGGATGATGTCTGCCTCATACGCGGGATCGAGCGTGAGATACGGCCGCTCCCAGTCGCCAAAGACGCCGAGTCGCTTGAAGCTCGTGCGTTGGATGTCGATGTACTTGCGGGCGTATTCCTCTGATTTGCGCCTGATCTCGACGGGCGAGAGGCCGGTGCTTTCCTTCACCACGCGGAACTCGATCGGCAGCCCGTGACAGTCCCAGCCCGGCACATAAGGCGCGTGAAAGCCCGCCATTGTCTTCGACTTCACGATCAAGTCCTTGAGCACCTTGTTCAGCGCCGTGCCCATGTGGACATCTCCGTTCGCAAAGGGAGGCCCGTCATGCAGGATGAATTTCGCCGCGCCCTTGCGCCGCTCCTGGATGCGCTCGTAGAGTTTAGATGATTCCCATTTCACCAGCCGCTCCGGCTCTCGCTGTACGAGGTCCGCCTTCATGGGGAAAGCGGTGCTCGGAAGCAGCACGGTGTCTTTGTAATTGGTGACGGAGGGATCGTTCGGCGCGCTCATGGATCGTGGGAAAACGGGAGCGCCGAGACTAGCACCGCGAGCATGGGGCGCAAAGAGCAAACGCGGGCAAGAGCAACCACCATTTGCCATCGCAATCTCTCGCGGCATCATCCGCGATCTCCATGCCCAGACCTCCGCACACCGCCCGACCGAACAAGCACGCCACGCAACAGAGCCACGCGCGCACTCATGATGAAAGTGATCTCGCAACAATTCTGGAGGGCACGACAGCCCCGCTGGTGCTGATCCTCGATTGCGTGCAGGACCCGCACAATCTCGGCGCGTGTCTGCGCACGGCTGACGCGGCGGGCGTGGCGGCGGTGATCATGCCGAAGGACAAGACCGCGCCGGTCAGCGAGACGGTGCGACGTGTTTCGTGCGGCGGCGCGGATCATGTGCCGCTGGTGCGCGTGACGAATCTGGCACGCGCGATGCAGAAGCTGAAGGAGATGGGCTTCTGGCTTGTGGGCACTGCGGATGAGGCGACGCAGACGCTCTACGACGTGGATTTGAAAGGCTCCATCGGCATCGTGATGGGCGGCGAGGAATTGGGAATGCGGCGGCTGACGGGCGAGCACTGTGATTTTTTGGTGAAGATTCCGATGGGTGGTCATGTGGCTTGCCTGAATGTGTCGGTCGCCACAGGTGTTTGTCTCTTTGAAGCGGTGCGGCAGCGGCGCTCGTAGCGGAACCCGCCAGAGTTCCGACGTGCTCTTCGGCTGGCCGGGATGCCGCAGAGCGCGCGGCTTTTGGTGCAGGACACACGCGAAAATTGCGGCCGTGGAATCTCGACAAGGCCACTTACGGCATGCCGTCCTTCAGCTCCGATCACATTCCATTTCACGATTACGGTTCCCGTCGCGATCTTGCGGCGCGTCGATTCCGCGCCAGCGTGCGCACATGTTCGCGAAGGAAATATCAAACTTGTCCACCGAAGAGCTTGCGCGTTACGCGCGGCATCTCTCGATCCCTGAGTTTGGCCTTGATGGACAAGTGAAGCTCAAGGCCGCCAGTGTGCTGTGCATCGGCGCGGGTGGACTCGGCTCGCCAATCACGCTTTACCTCGCCGCCGCAGGTGTGGGCCGCATCGGCATCGTGGATGCCGATGTGGTCGATGCTTCGAATCTCCAGCGGCAGATTCTTTTCTCCACCGCCGACATCGGCCGCAAAAAAATCGACGCCGCGCGCGAACGGCTGCGCGGCATCAATCCGCACATCGAGATCGAAGGTCACGTCGAGCTTTTCACGGCCGCAAATGCGATGCGCATCACCGCCGCCTACGATGTGGTCATCGACGGCACGGATAATTTTCCCACGCGCTACCTCAGCAACGACGTGTGCGTGTGGCTCAAGAAACCGAACATCTACGGCTCCATCTTGCGCTTCGAGGGACAGGTCAGCGTGTTCGCCCCGCATCTCGGCGGGCCGTGTTACCGATGCATGGTGCCGAGGCCGCCACCGCCGGGGCTGGTGCCGAGTTGCGCGGAAGGCGGCGTGCTCGGCGTGCTGCCCGGCATCGTCGGCTCAATGCAGGCACTTGAGGCCATCAAGATCATCGCGGGCATTGGCGATCCGCTCATCGGCAAGCTTCTTCATGCCGACACACTTGCCATGCGCTTCCGCACCATCCAGCTTCGGCGCGATCCCGAGTGCCCCGTGTGCGGCACGAACCCCACCATCACCGAACCCATCGACTACCAAGGCTTTTGCGGCATGAACAGCACCACCGATCTTCCCACCATGACTGTGCAGGAACTCCACGAAGCGCGGACGAAGAACGCGCCGCATTTCCTTCTCGACGTGCGCGAGCCGGCGGAACACGCCGTTGGTCGCATCGAAGGCTCAAAGCTCATCCCGCTTGGCGAGCTTGAATTGCGTCTCGACGAGCTGCCGCGCGACCAGCGCATCCTCGTCCACTGCAAGCTCGGCGGCCGCAGTGCCAAAGCCGTCGGCCTGCTGCGCCAGCATGGTTTCACCGACACCTGGAACATCGCCGGCGGCATCACCGCGTGGGCGCAGGAGATCGATCCAAGCGTGGCGGTGGGGTAAATTGTTTTGAACTCTGAAGGCGAAATGATCGACGCAAGAGCCATATCCGACCGCAGGCTTTTCAACCCTTTGTTTCTCGCGGTTGTGGGCATGATAGCAGGCGCGTGGTACAAGCTTCAGGCTGTTTCCTGGAACGTTGTGGGCGGAGTAATGACGTGCGTCGTTTTCGGATTCGCGCTTCTTCTTCCAGGGATGATCGCCTGGAGGCTGTGCAGATACGCTTGGAATAACTGCGACACGCACCGCGGAATGATTGGCTTCGGACTTCTTATATCGGGGCTGATCAATCTTGCCGGATGGATGCTCATGCTCAGCCTCTACTTTGCTTGGTTGAAGAACACACATGCCTGACTGGAATGCCTGACTTCGCCTGGCTCGACGAACTCCTCCCGCTCATGCGTTGTCCCGTGAGCAAGCTGCCGTTGCGTCTGGCAACTGATGATGAAAAGCGCTCTGCGGCACTGCCCGTGGAGAAGCACGCGCTCGTCTCCGAAGACGCGCGGCACCTTTATCCGGTGACGGACGGCATTCCGATCCTTTTGCCACCGGCAAATGCCGCTCAATGAATCACATGAACGGCAGCGATGAAGATGGGAGACGAAGCCACGCCGCATCGTATGGATGAGCCAGTGAACAATCCATCCATCGAGCGTGGCATTTTCCCGTGGCTGAAGCGCCAGCCGTTTCTTTTTCACTGGGCGCTTGTCGTACTGATGGCATTCGTCATCCCGCTGCTCACACGCAGCACCGAGAAGCCTGGCGAGTTTTATCCGTTCTCGAACTTCCCGATGTACTCCAGCTTCGAGCCGGACACATACTATGTCTTCGTCACCGATCTCAACGACCAGCCCGTCGCCGTCGGCCCTGCATTTGGCATCGCCATCTCGAACGTGAAGAAAGCCTATGATCGCAAGCTCGGCGTGCTGAAACAAGAAGCGGGCGGCAAGGGGAAGCGAGCATCTCTTCCGCTGGAGAAACGCCGCATCGCAGCCGACGAGGTGCTCCGCTGGCTGACCGAAAACGCTCCCGATCAAAACGCCGTGAAAGCACACGGCGGCCTGCGTCTGCATCAGGCTGACATCGTCTTCAAAGACCAACACATCAGCAAAACCTCAACCCAAGTCGGCGAGATCAAATTCACCGCGCCATGACAGCCGGCACTGAGCAGCCTCCACTTTGGAAACGAGCCGCCCGTTTCTTGCTGGCATTCGAGCCGGTGCGTCATGCCCGCTGGGAGATCATCGTGCTGCGCGTCATCCTCGCGATGCTCTTCTGGGACATTCACACGAGCTGGATCGCCTTTGACAATCGTCCGCTCGACGCGCTGCGGCAGATGACTGCGCTCTCGCAGCACAACGATGTGAAGTTTGAATCGCAGCCGCATCCCAACGGCGTCGCGACATTCATCAACCTCACATTCCTCTCTCGCGACAGCATTGAAACACCGCTGCGTCTCGCCACAGGCGCGTCGCTCATTCTCTACGCCGTCGGTGTGCCCGCAGCGTTCAGTTTGCTGCTGCCACTTCTCTTCGGCTGCGGCGTGATGACGCTGGCCAACTCGCAAGGCGGCATCAACCACATTTCCCAGGTGCTGCACGTCGCCATGCTCGCCATCTGGCTCGCCAGCGTGTGGTCGCTCTGGTGCAAATCACGCGGCAGGCCGCTGCCACACTCATTCAGCTGCGGCGAGCTGGAGCTAGACTGGGCGCGCCAGAGCATCATGGCAGGCTACGTCGTCTCCGCGATCTCGAAGGTCATCCTCTCCGGCGGTGAGTGGCTCACCACCGCACGCTACGTCCCGCTTCATCTCGTGAAAAACAACGACATGGAGTTCTACGAGTCACTGAACCCGGCCGCGCAACATCTCGACTGGCTGCCGCAGGTGATGATGGACCACCCGGCGCTCTGCACTCTTTTCTTCGGCATCGGTCTCCCGCTGGAGTTGTTCGCCTTCCTCGGTCTGCGCAATCGACGCACCGCGCTCCTCTTCGGCCTCGCCCTTATCGCATTCCACGTGTCCGTCACGCAGCTCATGTCCCTGTCCTTCGTCTTCAATAAATGGCTGCTCTTCTTCCTCTTCGTGAATCCGCTCGGCTGGATCTCCCAATGGCGCCGACGCGCTGACCGG
>JANPIW010000242.1:0-1525 GCA_031425215.1 Verrucomicrobiaceae bacterium | reverse complement strand
CGCGACTCGCTCTGGGAAGGCGCGGACCTGCTCTCGTGTGGTGTGGCCTCGTTCGGACATCTCGGCGGCGTGCATTACCAAAACCAGTCAGACGTCGGCCCCTACATGACGGCCATCGACGCGAGCAAGCTCGCGATCTTCCGCGCTTACGAGACGAATCACGACGAGCGCTTCGTGCGTGAGTTCATGCTCAAGCTCAAGCTCGGCTCCGTGAAGGCTTCCTATTTTAAGACGAAGTTTGGCGAGGATCCGCTCGCCCGTTTCGCGACCCAACTCTCTTACATGCAGAAAGAAGGATTTGGCGACGTGCTCGGCGATGAAATCCGCCTCACGCGCGACGGCCTGCTGCAAGTGGACCGTCTGCTTCACGAATTCTTTCTCCCCCAGCACCGCCAGTATGCACGCTACACCTGATGCTCCTCCCACCGCTCTGAGCGAGGAGGCTGTCGCCGATCACCTTGCACCGCTCATCTTTTTCTACGGCCTGGGCAGCGCGCGTCCCAAGGCCACATTCATTGACTCCGTGCAGTTGCCCGATCAGGAGCGCTGGCTCCTCTGTCACGATGGCGACATGACCTCGCGTCTGCGCGAGCATCACCACAGCGAGATCGACCTCGACGTTCACGCGAAGCAAAAACTCGGTGACTACTATGTGCGCGCCTCCGTGCTCACGCGGCGCAGCGACGGCATTCCCGTCGAGTTCGGCGCGATCGGCATTCATCTCGACACGCTGCCCGATGCGGCGCGCCAGCTCGTGGCAGATGGCCGCATCCCTCTTGGCGGTGTGCTGGAGCGCGAGCGCGTCTCATTCACCAGCCATCCGAGCGGTTTCTTTCGCATCTCCATCGACGCGCGTCTGGCCGAGCTTCTCGGCGCCACGAGCGGCCAGGTTCTCTACGGTCGCTGCAACACGCTTCGCGCCGGCGATGGCCGCGTGATGGCGGAAGTGGTGGAGGTTCTGCCGCGCGGCGATGCTTCAGGAGCTGGCGGAAAGTGATCAGCGCGCCGGCACTTCGAGCTTCACTCGCGTGAGACCACGCTCGTAAAAGCCAAGCTGCTTCGCCGCCGCGACCGACACATCGATCACACGACCGCGGATATACGGTCCGCGATTGTTGATGCGCACCACACACCAGTGGCCGTTGCTGAGGTTGGTTACTTTCACCATGGAGTTGAAAGGAAGCGTCTTGTGCGCCGCAGTCATCGTCAATTGGTTGTAGCGCTCGCCGTTGGCGGTTTTCCGTCCATGCCAGCGCCCGCCATACCAAGACGCGCCGCCCGATTGATATGACCGCCATTGCACCTGCTGCGGTGGCGGAGACACAGGTTTGCTTGAAGGCTGTTTCGGCGACGGCGACGAGCATTGTGTGAGGCACAGCGCCGCTGCCACGACGGCCAGTGGGAGCATGGATCGGATCATGTGCGATAGGCTACCAACTCGCGATTGGCGAGCCAAGACAAAACTCACAACACTTCGCGAATGGTCCGCTCGATTCTGCTCACGGTCGCGTCTTTGCCGGCGAGA
>JANPIW010000241.1:0-3811 GCA_031425215.1 Verrucomicrobiaceae bacterium | reverse complement strand
AAACAGCTTCCGCAGAGCCAATGCGACGGTGCAACACTCTACGATGGTCGCAGGCTCGCCTGGATCGAGATCAAAGACGACACTCTCAGGCCGCGTGAGGCGCGGTGACCGATGCAGGAAGGGGTGCAGTTCGAGGCTCGCGAGATTCGCCGCCCAGACCAGCGACGCACGGTCGTTGAGCAGGCAGTAGTCGATCTCATCGCCACGCGTGTCACTCCACACTGGCGCGGTTTTCAACCATGATGGCCGATGCACGGGTGCCTGCTTCTCATAGAAGAACTCGCCATCCACTCCATCTGGGTAACGTTTCAGCGTGACCGGGCGACGGAGCAGGTGTGGCAACAGCACGTCGGCGATGCGCGAGTAATAATCGATGATCTGCGCTTTGGTGAAGCCATGCGCACGATAGAGCACTTTGTCCAGATTGGTCACGCGCACTTGGCGACCGTCGATGTCGAGTTCAGTCGCGGCGGGCATACGCGATCACATCGCGGCATCCGGTTAGATTGGATGTGTCTCAGTGACTAACAAGGCCGAAACCCGGTGGATAGACGATAGAAAAAGTGGCGAACCCAACCGAACCCATGCAGCACCAAAACCCAGCCTCAGACCCGGCGAGTACCGCAGCATCGACAGGACTCAAACGCATCGAGTTTACCTTCCGGGATGCCGATGGGGACGTTCTCCAAGGCCCCAGTTTCGTTTCCGACTGCTCGGATCTGCCCTATGCGCTCATGCAGGCCATGGAGGATTTCATGGAGGCCTATGACAACCAATTGCGTCTGCCGCTGACCATCCAATTGAGACCCAATCCGGGTCAACCGACGTGCTAGTCAGGGGTTTGTTCCACCTCGCCATGCCAACGCTTGCCAAAGCCACCTTGTCTCCTGAAGAACGCCGTGCCCGCAAGATGGAGCGGCGCGCAAAACAGCGTCAGGCAAACGAGGGCCGGGCGTTCAAGATGCGGGCAGCCCGCGTTGCAGCGAATGTGTTGCCCAGCGCAAGAAGCGATACACTCCCAGTCTTCAATGTTGGATGTTCAGGCTGGTTCTACTGGCATTGGCGCGGAGCGTTTTGTCCGCAGGCCATGCCGACCAAGGGATGGTTCGGCCACTACGCCCGTCACTTTTCCACCGTCGAACTTAACGCTCCTCTCTACTCGTGGCCCACGGTAAATGCGGTACAGGGATGGTTGAAGCAGGCTGAAGGCGCGGAGTTCGTTTATACCGTCAAGGTTTGCGAGCACATCACCCATGTGAAGCGTTTCGTTCGAACCAAGCTCCTAGTGAAGGATTTCGGTCACATTGCCGATCTGCTGGGAGACCGCATGGGATGCTTCCTGTTTCAACTTCCTCCCAGTTATGAGTACTCGGCCGCACGCTTGAATTCCATTGTCCTACAGCTTGATCTCACCCGGCGCAATGTGGTGGAGTTCCGGCACCGCAGTTGGTGGAATGAAAAAGTCTATGCCGCGTTTCGCAGCGCGAGCATCATCTTCTGCTCATGCAGCGCTCCCAATCTCCCCGACGAGCTGATCACCACTGCCGACGAGGTTTACATCCGGTTCCATGGCAGAACGAAATGGTATAGACACGACTACACGGGCGAGGAGCTCGCGGTGTGGCGGCAGCGTGTTCAAGACAGCGGCGCGAAACGCATCTGGGCGTATTTCAACAATGACTGGGATGCCTTCGCCATCAAAAATGCCCAGGAGTTCAATTGTCTGCTTAGGGACAAATGAAATCTGATTCACCTGAGCTTGACGCGCCCGCATGCGTCGTGACCACGCCGGCTTGCGTCACCGTGCGCGTCAACTGATTCGTCGTCACCGCCCAATGCCGGGCGCGCCACGTCATAACGCTCTAATTTGATGCGGATGCGATTTCCGTGCCCATCACCAAACATTCATGGTTGATCGCGCCGCATCGCGCGTCACTATCGCGCCTCTTTTTCCACACTCATGAAAGACCCCATCAATGTCGCAGTCACCGGCGCGGCCGGCCAGATCGGTTACGCCATTCTCTTCCGCATCGCCTCGGGCGCTGTCTTCGGCCCTGATCAACCGGTGCGCTTGCGCCTCATTGAAATCGAGCCTGCGCTTCCCGCTCTCGGCGGCGTGGTGATGGAGCTGGATGATTGCGCTTTCCCGCTGCTGCATGGCGTGACGCCAACATCCGATCTCAACGAAGGATTTAAAGGCGTGAACTGGGCCATCCTCGTCGGCAGCGTGCCGCGTAAAGCAGGGATGGAGCGCGCGGACCTGCTCAACATCAACGGAAAGATTTTCACCGGCCAGGGCCAGGCGATTCAGAGGAACGCTGCCAGCGATGTGCGTGTGCTCGTCGTGGGCAATCCGTGCAACACGAACTGCCTCATCGCCAAAAGCAGCGCGCCTGATGTTCCCTACGATCGCTGGTTTGCCATGACGCGTCTCGATGAGAATCGCGCGAAATCCCAGCTCGCCGCTAAAGCAGGAGTGCAGGTCGCTGATGTGACGAACCTCTGTATCTGGGGCAATCACAGCTCCACGATGTATCCCGATTTCTACAACGCGAAAATCAGCGGCAAGCCCGCGACGAGCGTGATCACAGACGAGACGTGGCTCAAGGGCGAGTTCCTCGTCACCGTGCAGCAGCGCGGTGCGTCCATCATCAAAGCGCGCGGCCTTTCCTCCGCTGCCTCCGCCGCGAACGCCGCCATCGACACCGTGCGCTCGCTCACCACGCCCACGCAAGGGGGCGACTGGACGAGCGTGGCCGTCTGCTCCGACGGCAGCTACGGCGTGGAGAAAGACATCATGTCCTCATTCCCCATCCGCACGGACGGCAAGAAATGGGAGATCGTACAAGGCCTGCCAGTGAACGAGTTCAGCCAGTCCAAAATCGACGCGACGGTGAAGGAACTGACCGACGAACGCGCGGCTGTGAAGGAACTGGGGCTGATCTAATCCAGCTCCATCACCAAGCCGTCCAGCCGCCATCGACCGCGAGGTTGTGACCGGTGACGAACGTGGATGCCTCGCCGAGCAAAAACGCGACGCTTCCCGCGATCTCGGGTGACTGGCCGATGCGCCCCAGCGGTGTGCGCTGCGCGAGGCGTTCCATGAAGGCTGGCATGTCGCGTTGCTGCGGCGGATTGGGAAACGGGCCGGGGGAAATCGCGTTCACACGCACACCGCGCGCGCCCCAATGTACGGCGAGATAGCGCGCCATCTGCTGGATGCCGGCTTTTCCGACGCCGTATTCGATCGGGTTCGGATTCATCGGCAGCTCATACATGCGCGGGTCGGGCGAGACGGTGCCATACATGCTCGAAAACAACACGATGCTGCCGCTGCCGCGCGCGGCCATGAGCGTGCCCACCTCGCGTGTGAGATGAAATGTGGCAGTGAGGTTGGACTCATTGGCCGCATCGAAATCATCTAGGGTCAAATCCGGTAACGCCTTGCCGCTCGCGCCGTAAGTCATCACCACCAGTCCGTCCGGCACACCGCGTTGCTGTGATTGCGCGGCGACGAAGGCCGAGACCGCCGCAGCATCCCGTGCATCAAGGCTCGCGGGCGTGACCGCGCCTTCAAACTTATGCTCGCTCACAAATTGCTCCGCGCGCGAGCCTAGATCAGCGCACAAAACTTTCGCTCCGAGCTGTGCCAGTGCGCTGACGGTGGCCTGGCCGAGGTAGCCCGCGCCGCCGATGATCCAGATTTCGCGGCCAGTGAGATCGAAGGGATGAGTAGGCATGGTGAAAAATGGATGTGCTGAAATTGGATCGGTCATGCGGAGGGAGCAAGCGCTGACCTTTCTGAATCAAT
>JANPIW010000240.1:0-2784 GCA_031425215.1 Verrucomicrobiaceae bacterium | reverse complement strand
ACCGCTGTAAAGATCCACCGCCCGGTGCGCGATGATCTCCACCACCGCAGGCCGCAGCGTGCGTGCCGCCACATTCGACACCGCCATGCTCGCCCACACGAGCGGTGATTTAAACTTCACCACCTGCCACACCGGCAGCATCCATTTGTACACACGATTGAACGACTTCATCGCATCGTGCCGCGCGATCCTGTGCGTCATCTCCCAGGTCTTCAGCGCTGTGCGAGCGCTAACATCCACGAGCCGCCCCACCGAGCGCGTCTGCAAAAACTCCGCCAGATCAAACGCCGCGAGATGCACCGCGCGCGAAAACTGGCTCAGCCCCGGCGCGAGCAATGGATCAGGATGCCCCGGATGATAGATCGCGGCGATCTGCCGCACGAGTTTTGGCACTTCGTCGATGAGCGGCGGGAGCCACTCGGGGTTCATGTGCTTTTGCCAGCGCATGCGCTTCTTGCTCTCCTCGATTGCGGCCCTCGCCTGCTCGTCAGCCAGGCCGCAATTGGGATACGCATAACTCTCGATGGCGTGACGTGCCGCTTTGATGTCCGCCGCAAAGCGCAGCCCCTTCCACAAAAGCCAAGTTCCCACTCCGCAGACAAAGCCAGCGAGGAAGATGAGAACAGTGCCAAGAGAAATGAATGCGAGCACAGCCACAGGTCATTTTTCCCGGCACGGATGCAAGACGTTTTGTGAGGCGCTCCACCTCCTGGATTCACATCCTCCGCTTCCTCCCTTGAAACCACAAACGAAGCTTCAAGCGGACTGAAACGGAGGAGAAGTAAGAGTAGGAGGAAGAGAAAGATGGCGCGTCACATCGCTGCCTCGACCAGCTCTGGTTCCACCACCTCGGCCTCCAGCGCGAGCGGCTCTTCCTTCTCCTTGAGATCGTCCTTCGGATCGGGCGTCATGCGCACGCCGACGGGTTTGCTGACGCCGAACTCCTGCATCGTCACGCCGTAAATCACATCGGCGCGGTTCATCGTGCGTTTGTTGTGCGTGACAATGATGAACTGGCTGTTGGCGATGAACTTGTCGAGCATCTTGAGGAAGCGGCCGATGTTGGATTCGTCCAGCGGCGCATCAAGCTCGTCGAGCACGCAGAAGGGCGAAGGCTTCACCATGTAGATGGAGAAGAGCAGCGCGACCGCGGTCATTGAGCGCTCGCCACCGGAGAGCAAGGTGATGGTCTCCAGCTTTTTCCCAGGCGGTTTGGCGATGATCTCGATGCCGCTTTCGAGAGGATCGGCCTCGTCTTTGAGCAGCAAGTCGGCGCGCGCGGTGGGGCCGAAGAGTTCTTTGAAATTCTCCTGAAAGTAGCCGCGCACGAGGTTGAAGGTCTCGGAGAACATCGTCTTGGTGGTCTCGTTGATCTTGGCGATGACTTGGTGCAGCTCGTCCTTCGATTTCATCAGATCGCTATATTGCGTGTCGAGGAAGTTGTGGCGCTCTTCGAGTTCTGCGAACTCCTGGATGGCCTCAAGATTCACCGGGCCGATGCCTTCGAGTTTTCCGCGCAGCTCGGTGACGCACTCCGCGACGAATGACCAGTCGGGTTCTCCTTCGAGGCTGCCGTCGGGGATGGTGATGGCTTCTTCGATGGAGGCAGCTGTGTCGGGCGCGTCTGAAACATCTGACTGGTCGGACGTGTCGGACTCCTCCGTGCTCTTCCGCTTCATTCCGCGCTCACGCACTTTCTTCTGCGCGGCGATGGATTGCAGCAGCGCGTGCGGATCCGTCTCGAAAGTGTCGAGATGGATCTGATAGCGCTCCATCACCTGGTTGTTCAGGTTTTCGAGACGCAAATCCACGCGCGTGAGCTGCACCTCGGCGCGGTTGCGGTTGTCGCTGAACTGGCTGTGCTGCGCGCGAAGGTTGTTGAGCTGGTTTTCGAGCATCGTCACTTTTTCAAATGACGCGGCGCGCTCGGCGGTGCGCTCGTTGAGATGCTCCTCAATGCGGCTGACCGCACCGCGCTGCTCCTCGATCTGCTCGGCAAGGCGCGCGTTCTCAGCGTTGCCGGTCTCGATGCGCTGATGCCACGTCGCGATCTCAGCTTCGTGACGCTGGATGGCGTTTTGCAGCTCCACGATGCGCGTGGCCATCGGTGCTTTCTGGCGCTCGACGCTTTGCAGCGAGCTTTGTTCCAGCGCGAGCGCGGTGCGCAGCTCGTTCATGCGCTCCTGGCTCTCGATCTCGCGGCGGGTGACGTTTTCGATCTCGATCTCCAGCGATGCTTCACGCTCACGCGCGGCATCCAACTCACCAGTGGCGATGGCCGCGGCCTCGCGAAGCTGCGCGATCTGGCTTTCTGATCCTGCGATGCGACCACCGATCTGTTCCTGCTCCCACTCGAGGCTTTCGAGCTTTGCGGTCGCTTGTTGCAGCGCGCGTTGCACCACGCTGATGCGTCCTTGGAACTGCGAGAACTCCTCGCGCACGCGCTGACTTTGCTCGCGCAACGACTGCTCCTCGCGCTGCTGTTCCTCGACCTGCGCTCGCACGGTGGCGACGGCTTCTTCCTTCTCGCGCAGTTGCGCGTCGAGCGCCTCGACCTCGACGCGCAACTCGCGCACCTCCGCCTCGCGGCGCAGCGTCGATGTGACCTGCTCGCTCGTCGCGCCGCCAAAAATCACACCGTCGGTGGAGACGAGTTCACCCTTCAAAGTGGCGATGGCGAGATCGGGGTGCGCTTTCTTGAGGCGCAATGCGTTCTGCAAATCCTCGGCGACGAGCACGTTGTTCAGCAGGTGATCGACGAGCGATTGCACGCCGGATTGCGCG
>JANPIW010000239.1:0-2640 GCA_031425215.1 Verrucomicrobiaceae bacterium | reverse complement strand
GACCGCTTTGATGATGGTGGTCTGCGGCACCCAGTCCGGCAGGGATGCCGCGCGCGACGCGCGGCGCGTGATGGAGAGGCTGCGCTCATTCGCATCGTGGCGCAGATCGTGATAGCAAAAGGAAAGAGCGCCACGCCGGTCAGACCGGGGCTGGTCTCCGTCCAGTCGATCCATCCATGAACGACACCCGCGTCGAGTGCGTCCGGCCAGCACACCGGCACCCCGGCGAACTCGATGGGAAAGAACTCCGTCTTCAACTGGATGCCCGCATCGCGACGCACCACGGAGTTCACTCCGTCATCACCCACGATCCAGTCTGCGGCGATCCATTGCTCTCCGCTCGCGCTTGTGAAGCGAACGCCCAGGGCGCGGCCATCGTTTTTCACGAGACCCGTGACGGTGCAGCCACGACGCACGTCGCACACACCTATCGACGAGAGCTTCTCGCGCACGCGCATCGGCTGCGTCACCCACGGCCTCACATCGGCAGCCTGCATCACGTTCTCGTCGATCAGATCGAGCCAGCGCCCATCCATCTCAAACCGCACACCCCGCAGCGGCATCATCGCCTCCTGCTCCCACTCCGCGCGCGGCAGCAGGGTGTGCAGCAAGTCGATGGTCAGCGGCCAGAGAATCTCCGCGCGATTCGGCACCGTGACAGGTTTGATCTCGCGCTCCAGCACGATCACTTTCTTCCCTGCCCGGCTGAGCAATGCGCCGAGAACAGCGCCGCCGATCCCGCCACCCGCGATGACGACCTCAGCTTTGGCGATGGGCGGGGTGGATTCGATACTCATGCTAGATGATACTCATGGCACCTGCGAGGAAACCACGATCCGCCACTGCCAGACAAGAATTTAATTCGCGCCAGCAAGATTTTTTATTGACCGGCTCCCGCCAAATTGATTCAATCCATAACCGATGAGCGCGAGGAAAAAGAAACCCAGGGTCACGGCGGAAACTTTTGTGATCCCGCTGGAGGACAAGCGGCATCTGATTTATGCGCCGCTGCGCCAGACGGCCTGTGTGGGAAACGCCGGCGTGGTCAATCACCTCATGGATTTGAAAGAGGAAACGCCCGCCGCGTCCGATCCGGGCAAGGAGGACGTGCGCAATCTGTTCCGCGTGATGGGCATCCTCGACGCGGGCGTGGAGCAGCGGCCCATCACCACATTCAAAGGCAAACCGCAGCCCACCGAAGTCACACTCTTTCTCACCACCGCGTGCAACCTGCGCTGCACCTACTGCTACGCGCAGGCCGGAGACACGCCCTCGCGCTTCATGCGCCACGACGTGGCAAAGCGCGGCATCGAGCACGTCGCGCGCAACGCCGCGCAGCTCGGACGCGACACCTTCGTGGTGAACTATCACGGCGGCGGAGAGCCGACAGTGAACTGGCCCACGCTCACGGAATCGTACGCCTACGCGCAGGAGCTTGCGGCACAGCTCGGCATCAAAGCCTACGGCTCCTCCGCCACCAACGGCGTACTGCGCGACAGCCAGATCGACTGGATCATCGGCAACCTCAACGGCGCGAGCGTGTCCTTTGACGGCCTCCCGCACATGCAGGACAAGCACCGCCCGCACGTCGGCGGCGGCGCGTCGAGCGGCGAGGTCATCCACACGCTGCGCCGTTTTGACGAGGCTGGCTTCCCTTACGGCATCCGCGTCACCGTCACGGCGGATCACATCCCGCATCTGGCGGAGTCCGTGGAGTTCATCTGCGCCACATTCAAAACCACGCGCATCCAGGTGGAGCCATCGTATCAAATGGGCCGCTGGCGTGACGCGCCGAGCGCGGAGACTGCCGGCTTCATCGCCGCGTACCGCATCGCGCTGGGGGCGGCGCGCGCTCACGGACGCGAGATCACCTTCTCCGGCGCGCGACTCGGCGCGCTCACGAATCACTTCTGCGGCATCACGCAGGACAGCTTTGCGCTCTCACCTGATGGCAATGTGTCAGCCTGCTTCGAGGTCTTCTCCGAGGACGACGAGGACGCGGATGTTTTCTTCTACGGCAAGCCCGATGCAAAGGGCGGCTACACTTTCGACGAGACCCGCCTCGGACACCTGCGCGGCCAGACAGTCGAGCATCGCGATTTCTGCTCCGGCTGTTTTGCCAAATGGTCCTGCGGTGGCGACTGCTACAACAAGTCGATGAAAGTGAACGGTCGCGTCGAGTTCCAAGGCTCGGACCGCTGCCACATCATCCGCGAGCTGACCAAGGATCAAATCCTCGACCGCATCGCAAAGGCCGGCGGCATCGCCTGGCTCGGCGACGACGAGGCGGAGCATCCCGCGCGCGCGGCAGGCAAGGAGATTTTTGTTTGATGCCAAGACTGAAAACTAAAACCAGCACAACCCATGAAACCCCAATACGAACTCAAGCGCATCCACGAGGACGGCACATCCTCCGAGGCGGAGATCACTCCGGTGAATGAAGTGTCCTGGCAGCTCGGCCAGAGCAGGCGGCGGCTCTTCGGTTCCGTGCTCGCCGCAGGCGCGGCGCTCGTCGCGCTCGCCGGACCAGCGGATGGAGCGAGCACTGCGGAGAAGAACTGCAAAAAGAAGAAGGGCTACAAATGGGACGGTAAAAAGAAGAAGTGCGTGAAGAAGTCATCGGGCGGCAGCTACACCGTC
>JANPIW010000238.1:0-4019 GCA_031425215.1 Verrucomicrobiaceae bacterium | reverse complement strand
TTCTTCCACCTGAAGCACCAGCGCACGCCGAATGCCTACCGGCAGGCGTTTCGATCGAAGAGCCTATGAAGGAGGATGGACAGCCAAGGACTCACTTCCCTTGCTTCAAATACTCCCCACGCGAAAGAAAGCCGTCTTTGTCGGTGTCCCATTTCGTGAAGCGTTCGCCTGCTGCAGCAGCATCGGATTGGTGGGTGGTGTAGTATTCGCGCGAGAGCTTACCGGCTTTGTCTTTGTCGAGTTTATCAAAGCGTGCGCCCCGATCATCGGTGGCGGCGGTAGGAGCTGGTGCTTCGGGTTTGCCTTTGTCTTTCTTTTTGCCTTTCTTGCCTTCACCGCCTGCAAGTGGCGCATCAGAACCGGCGGGAGGTAGATGCTTGGCAAGGGTTTCGAGCAGTTCCTTGTGCTCGGGTTTGTTGGCGAGGCTGACGGTTTCGTTGGGGTCGTTTTGTTCGTCGTAGAGCTCGGTGCCGACGACTTGGGAGCCGTTGCGGAGGCGATAGAAGGTGGCGCGATAGCGGTCGTTGCGGATGCTGTAGCCCATGACAGGGCCTTCAGGGGCCTTCTTCGGGTATTGGCTGATGGCGACTTTGGTGGAGGGTGCCGATGGATTGTCGATGAAGGTCTTCAAGCTGCTGCCGGTGAGTCCTGTTGGAGCGGGAAGGCCGCATAGTTCGGCGAGTGTCGGATACACATCGACAAACTCCACCGTGGCTTCGCATTTTTGACCCGCAGACTTTGATCCAGGAACGCTGATGAGCAAAGGAGCGCGGGTGGCGAGTTCGAAGTTGGTGTGCTTGTGCCAGAGGCCGTGATCACCGAGCTGCCAACCGTGATCACCCCAGAGGACGATGATGGTGTTGTCGGCGAGGCCTTCTTTTTCGAGCGCGTCGAGCACCTTGCCGACCTGGGCATCCATGTAGCTGATGCAGGCATAGTAGCCGTGGCGCAGATTCTTGGCGAAATCAGCGGGGATGGGATCTTCCTTTGGCACGCCGGGGTAGTTGTGAATCTCGCCGTTCGTGTGGCCGACATAAGGCGGTGCGCCTTTAGGCAAATGATCGATGGCTGGCAAAGGGATGCTATTCGGATCATAGAGGTCCCAGTATTTTTTCGGTGCCACGAAAGGCAGATGCGGCTTCAAAAAACCGACGGCGAGGAAGAAGGGCTCACCTTTGGCTTTGAAGGCAGCGAGACGCTTCACGGCTTCATTCGCGGTGGCGCCATCGGGAAGCTGGCTATCGTATTTGGGACTGACTTCAAAAGAAGGGCCGCCCTTGGCTTCTTTGTCCTTCTTTTTGACCGAGGTGTCGTTGGCTTCCGCCGAGGAGTATTCCACGACATTGACGTCGTGCTTGGTGACGATCTGCTTGGTCCATTCCACGAGATCGGTGTCCACGGAACGACCAAACGGATACCAATGCGGAGCGGTCCAGGAGCGGCCATCTTCATGCCCTTTGTGATAGATTTTGCTCAGCGCTTCACACTGATAGCCGTTCGCTTTGAAATGCTGGGGCAGCGTGATGCAATCCGGCTGTGCAGGACGAAAATGCGTCTCCAAATCCCAAACCTTCGTCACATCGGGTCGCAGGCCGGTCATGATCGCGGTGCGTGACGGACTGCACACGGCTTGCTGGGTGTAGGCTTTGTTGAAGACGATACCGCCAGCGGCGATGCGGTCGATGTTGGGCGATTTGATCAGCTTGTCTCCGTAGCAACCGAGTTGGGGTCGCAAGTCATCGACGGAGATGAAAAGGATGTTCGGTTTGGTCGCTGCTTGGAGCGAGGGGAGGGTTAGCAGGAGGGCGGCTAGGATGTGTTTCATAAAACGGAAGGGAATGATTTCGACAGAAGAATGGGGACAAGAGAATGGAGGGATTGAGAAGCTGTTGTTTTATTCTCCTGCCCCCATTCTCTTGCCTATTTCTTCGCTGTTTTGCCTTTAGAAATGTATTCCTCACGAGTGACGAACCCATCTTTGTCGGCGTCGTATTTGTCAAAGCGTTCTCCAGCGGCAGCGGCATCAGATTGGTGGGTGGTGTAATACTCGCGGGTGAATTTGCCGGCCTTTTCTTTGTCGAGCTTATCGAACTTCGCGGCACGTTCGGCGTCCTCGGCGCTCATCGTGGTTGTGGGCGGTGTCTCGGGCTTTTTCATGGGTTTCTCAGCTTTCTTTTTCTTATCCTTGTTGGCGTGACGACCGGTGCCATCACCGCTGTCGGGGATGCCGCCTGCGGGGTTCAGCTTGGCGAGCACGGCGGCGAGTTTGGTGCGGGCGGGATGATCGCCGGTGACGAGCTTCTCGGTGAAGGGCGCATCGCTCATGTCGAAGAGTTCGCCCTTCTCGTTGAGCTTCCATTGCGCATCCCGCACATACCACATGGCGGCGAGTTGGTTATAGACCCACTCACGCGGCGTGCCTGCTTCGCCACGGAGTTGCGGAGCGATGCTGTGGCCGTCGAAGATCGTGTCTTTGGGCAAAGTGCCGCCTGTGAGTTCCGCGAAAGTTGCCAGGAAGTCGGTGGAGTCGATCAAGTCGGCGCTCACTTTGCCTGCGGACATTTTGGCGGGCCAGTTGGCGATCATGGGCACGAGACCACCACATTCGAGCATGGTGCCTTTCATGCCGGAGAGCGCCTTGCCGCCGATGGTGGCGCGTTCGGACTGGCCTTTGCCGGTGCCGTTGTCGCCCATGTAAATGATGAGCGTGTTTTCGCGCAGCTTGAGCGCTTCGAGTTCGGTGATGAGCTTGCCGACGAGCTTGTCCATGTAGGCAATGTTGTCCGCCATGAGGTCGGTGCTGCCGGATGCGCTGTCGGGAGTCGGCAGCAGATCGCCGTGGACGCTGGACATCGGGTAATAGACAAAGAAGGGCTCATCTTTGTGTTTCTTGATGAACTTCATCATGTGCTCGTGCAGCAGGTCAGGCATGTATTCGTCGTTGCCGAGTTTCAGTTCCCTGCCATTCACGAGATACTCCTCGAACTTGCCCTCTTTCTTGTTTCGATAAACGCCGCTGCCGTTGAAGCGCAGGTAGTCATCAAAGCCCGCCTCGTCCGGCTCGCCTGGAAGCTGACCCCACTTGCCGATGGACGTCGTCTTGTAGCCAGCGCCCTTGAACACACGGCCGAGTTGCAACTCCTTGTTCGGCATGACCGTGCAGGCGTCTTGATTGCTCGATCCATTGCGGAAAGCATAGCGCCCGGTCATGATCATCGCCCGTGATGGCCCGCAAAGCGCCGCCGTGAAGCACTGCGTGAAGCGCGTGCCTTCGCTGGCGAGTTTGTTAATGTGCGGCGTCTTGTAGTTGTCCGAACCGTAGCAACTGAGGTTACCAATGCCGAGATCGTCCGCGAGGATGAAGATGACGTTCGGTTTGTCGGCAGCTTGCGCCAAAGCAAGCGGCGCTAGGAAGAGAACGCCGAGAAGCGCAAAGGTGTGTTTCATGAATGGTGGGTGTGTTGCTGTTGCTGGCGTCAACGAGGGACTGCGGGGAATGTTGCCATCGAATCCAACATCGCCTTCTCGATCTCCGGTTGACCTTTCATCGTGTCATAGTTGTAGAGCGCTGCAAAGAGGCAGTCGGGATCGCTCGCGAAGTGTTCGGTTAACCAGCGATGCCAGGTGCCGTGGTCCTTCGCGCCGAAGCGGAACTCGCCGATGCCATAGCCATTCCCGCCGAGTTCACCACGCGCCTTTTGCACGCAGCGCATGAAGCTCGGGTTGTCGCGCAGCGAGGTCGTGGGCTTGCCGTAGAATGAGGGCGAGGGATTGCTGTCCGCATTGAACTGCGAGTCCATGTTATAGCGGTCCACGCCTTGCACGATGGTGTGCGCGAAGAGCTTCTCACGTGGCAGTCCGAGCGCACGCGCCGTCGATGCCAGAAAGGCGAGATGCCTGCCGATGATCTTCATGAAGACATCGTAGCTGTGCTCATAATCCAGCACGCCGCTGGTCTGGATGCCAGCGGTCTTCGCGGCGTTGTAGCCGATGTATTGCTTGTTCGCGTTGTCCCACTT
>JANPIW010000237.1:0-12687 GCA_031425215.1 Verrucomicrobiaceae bacterium | reverse complement strand
CGGCGAGATGCTCACTGATGCCATCGCCTATCTGCGCCCCGGCGCTTGCACGGACGCGGACGCGGACGCCATGTCGAAGAAGCTTCGCGAATTTCGCGACAAGAACGCGCGCTCGCTCATCCTCGACCTGCGCGCGCCTTCCGCGCCGGGCACATTCGAAGTGGCTGCGGCAATGCTGGAGCTGTTCCTGCCGCGCGACGAGGTGCTGTTTAAACTGAAACAAATCGGCCGTGATGAAGCGGAGCTTTTCATTGGCAAATCCGATCCAGTGTGGACCACGCCGCTCGTCGTGCTCATCGACGCGGAGACGGGCAACATCGGCGAGACCATCGCCGCCGTTCTGCATGAGCGCGGTCAGGCGCTGCTCGTCGGCGCGGCTACGCAGGGACGCACCGTGCGATACGAGACCGTGCCGGTCGATGACGGCTGGGCGCTGCGCTTTGCCCGCGCGGAGATGCTGCTGCGTGATGGCACCTCCATTTTCACCAAGGGCTTGCAGCCGCGCTTCCATGTCGATCTCGACGCGAGGACCAAGGCCGCGATCTTCAAAAATTCCGCCGCCGCCTCCATCAAGCCGCATGTCTTCGATGCCGCGCGCGCGCGTTACAACGAGGCCGCGCTCGTGGCCGGCAAGAATCCCGAGCTGGACAACTTCATCCGGCGCAGCAACGGCAAGGACATCCCCGCCGACAACGCCCCAGCGCGCGACCTCGTGCTTCAGCGCGCCACCGACATGCTCGGCGGGAGCGCCTTCATCGACGAGACGCGCATCGACTGGAAAAAGGCAAAGCCACCCGCAGCCGGCAAAGAGGCTGCGGGGCTGAAAATACCGCGCGCACTTCCAGTCTCCGATCAGTGACTGAGAAATCCATCGAAGCCCCCGTCGTGATTCTCGAGGTGATCGACGACCTCGCCTTCCGTGGCACGCTGCCGAACGGCAAACCAGTGCTCGCTTACTTTGAGACCGGTGATCCACCCTTCCCTCTCGCGCCGGGTGATCGCGTCGTCGTCTCCCTTTGTCTCGCTGACTTCTCTCGCGGCGCCATCCTGCGCGCGGTGTGAGCTGGTGCGCCCGCCCGGATTTGAACCGAGAACCAAGGGTTTATGAGACCCCTGCTCTAACCATTGAGCTACAGGCGCGAATGAAGCGCGCGCGCATGATGCCCGCGATTTGATGCGCAGCAAGAAGACTTCCGATTTGACTCCCCTTCCTCGTGAAGCACTATGGCCGCCCCTCAAAAAAAACCATGCCTGAAGAAACAACCCTGATCCTGCTCAAACCTGACTGCATCCAGAAACGCATCAGCGGCGAGGTGCTCAAACGATTCGAGTCTGAAGGCTTCCGCATCCGCGGCTGCAAAATGCTCCAGCTCACCGACCCTCTCCTCCGCGAGCATTACGCCCACATCGCCGACAAACCCTTCTTCCCCGACGTGGCCGGTTTCATGAAGAGCCTGCCCGTCATCGCCGTCGCCCTCGCTGGTGACAACGTCATCGCTCATGTGCGTGACCTGCTCGGACCCACCGACTCCAAGGCCGCGCCAAAGGGCACCATTCGCGGCGACTTCGGCCAGGACAAGATGACCAACGTCGTCCACGCCTCCGACTCCCACGAGAACGCGGCCCTCGAAGTCGAGCGCTTCTTCAATCACGCGGAGCTGTTCGATTACTGATTCCAAGGCGGCAACATCGTCTTTGCATCGCGGCACGCGCGCGGCCATCATGCGCTGATGCTTCAAATTGTGCCTGATCTGACTCTGGCCTCCCGTTTTGTGCCGCCATTTCCGTGGGAGTGGCACTGGCTGTTCTGGCTCCTGGAGCTTGTCGTCACCGCCACGGCCCTCACGCATGTCCTCCTCTGGAAACGCGATGCGCGCGCAGCTGCTTATTGGGTGGCGATCATCATCCTGGTGCCCATCGTCGGCTCGATCTTCTATCTTCTCTTCGGCATCAATCTCATCCGCCGGCGCGGTAGGCGGTATCGTGGCGTGCCTGAGGTGGCCACTCATGTGGTGATAGAGCCGGTGTCGGATGAAACCGTCGTCAGCACGCCCGAGCACCGCACGCTCGCAGTCGTGCTGGATCGCATCTCGCGCTTTCATTTCACCGCCGGAAACAGAGTCACCATTCTGCGCAACGGCGACGATGCAATGCCGCCGATGCTCGACGCCATCCGCAGCGCGCGTCACACCATCAGCTTTGCCACCTACATCTTTGAGGCTGGCGGCATCGGCGCGGACTTTATCGAGGCGCTGGCGGATGCCGTGAAGCGTGGCGTGCAAGTGCGCGTCATGGTGGATGATGCCGGCACGCGCTATTCATGGCCGCCGGTCACGCGCGTGCTGCGCGCGCGCGGCGTGCAGGTGCGCCACTTCATGCCGCACCGCTGGCTGGGCCGCCTGCTCACCCTGAATCTGCGCAACCACCGCAAGCTCCTCGTCATCGACGGCACGCTCGGTTTCACGGGCGGGATCAACATCCGCGAAGGCAACATGCTCGCGCGCGATCCACGCAGCCCGGTCAGCGATCTCCACTTCAGCGTCGAAGGCCCCGTCGTGCGCCAGATGCAGCGCGTCTTCGCCGAGGACTGGGCGTTCTGCTCCGGCGAGACATTGGAGGGAGAAAAATGGTTCCCCGTGCTGCATCCGGCTGGCACCACCAGCGCGCTCGGAATTCCGGACGGGCCGGACGAGGATCTCGAAATCATGCCCATCGCTTTCTTCGCAGCTCTCTCCGGCGCGCAGCGCGAGGTGAAAATACTCACGCCCTACTTCCTGCCCACGCGCGTCCTCATGTGGGCGCTGCGCCTCTGCGTCACGCGCGGCGTCGCCGTCACCATCGTCACGCCCGCGCGTAACAACATCCCCTTCGTCGCCTGGGCTGCGCGCACGCTCTTCCCCGAGCTGCTCGCCTCCGGCTGCCGTGTCTTCGAATCACCCGAGCCTTTCGATCACTCGAAAATTTTTCTCATCGACACCGCCTGGTCTTTCGTCGGCTCCACCAACTGGGATCCGCGCAGCCTGCGCCTGAACTTCGAGTTCAACCTCGCCTGCTGCGACACCGATCTCGCCTCGCGCCTCGACGCCGAGTTTCAGCAGAAACTCGCCGCGAGCCGCGAACTCACGCTCGACGACATCGCGCGCGATCCGCTCACTATCCAACTGCGCAACGGCATCGCCCGCCTGTTCATCCCGCTGCTGTGACCGTGAGATCGACCCGCGGCTGGTCTCGCGTTGCAGCGCGGACCCAAGCTGCCAGAAGTTTCTCCAGCAGCCTGATCCCATGCGGATGATCGACTGAGATGATCTCCGTGACATGACGATAGGCGTCTTCCGATGCTTGATCCGTTCACGCGCCCGTCGTGACAGAACCAAGCATCTTGCCACTGGAGGAAAGCCCGGCGCTGGCTGGACGTTCCCATTCCAGCTGACGCACCAACCACCATGAACAAGTTCATCCTCTCCCTCTTCCTGGCCTCGCCCGCGCTCTTTGCCGAAGACATCACGCTCGACTGGGCCGCGAGCGGCTTCAGCATGAAGATGGGATACTATAAGCCGCAGCAGGCGGCGCTCACGAAGGAGAAGCCTGCGGCCGTTACGAAGCTCCCCGATGGCGTCGGCTCGCCGCTTTACACGACGCTTTCGTTCGGCGTCGCGGACGCGGAGAGAAAGGTGGTCGCGGTGCTCGATGAGTCCGCTCCGGACAAGTCGCGGCTCTGGGTGGATGCGAATGGCAACGGCGATCTCACCGATGATCCGGCGGCTGAGTGGCAGCCGCGTGTGAATGAAACCGGAGGCAAAAAGCTCACGACGTGGTCGGGCGGCGCTAAGGTGCGAATCAGTTTTGGAGATCAGGCGCGTGAGCTTGGCCTGAAGTTTTACCGCTTTGACAAAGCTGATCCAAAACGCGCGACGTTTGCAGCAACGCTCTTTTATTACCGCGACTTCGGCCTCGCTGGGAAAGCAAACGTCGGCGGCAAATCCTACGACGCGGTGCTGAGCGATGACAAAGCTCGCGGTGTGTTTGCAGGAGAAGGCAGCGATGCGAGCCTTGGCCTCGACATCAATGGCGACGGAAAATTTGACTCGCGCTCAGAGCGCTTCTCCACCATCGCGCCCTTTAACATCGGAGGCACAACGTATGAGCTGGCGGGCCTGAAGCCAGGCGGCGCTTCGTTTCAAATCGTGAAGTCAGAGAAGACTGTCGATGAGAAAAAAGTGCCCGTGGCGGTGAAGGCGGGCGGCAAGGCGGCGGAGTTTGAGGACAAGACCACAGCGGGAGCGGCGGTGAAGTTTCCACAAGACTACAAAGGGCGGCTGGTGATGCTGGACTTTTGGGCGACATGGTGCGGGCCGTGCATCGCTGAGCTGCCAAATCTGAAGAAGGTTTACGACGAATTTCATGCGAAGGGCTTCGACATCCTCGGCGTGAGCCTCGACAGCGAGGCGACGCTTCCGCGTTTGAAAAAATTCACCGAGGACAAAGGCATGACGTGGCCGCAGATCGCGGATGGCAAGGCATGGGACGCGAGGCTGGGCGCGCTCTACGGTGTGCGCAGCATTCCGGCCTGCTTCCTCGTCGATGGAACCACAGGCGCGCTCATCGCCACGACAGAAGAGCTGCGAGGCGAGCGGCTGCGACCGACCATCGAGCGCGCGCTGGCAGGCCCTGGCAAAGCAACAGTGGCAAAGAAACAGGTCGAGGCCGCGACACCCAAGCCTGAGCCGGAGAGTCCCCTCGTCAGCGAGGCACGCGCGCTGACGAAGTCGGGCACGCTCATGTCTGCGGAGGCATTTCTCTCCGCGATGAAAAAACCGCTGCCCGCATCCATCGCGCTCACTCCGCCCGGCACACAAACTCTGAGCGGCCGTGAGATCGCTGAGCGTGCGCGCGCCACGCACCTCCGCGCGGGCTGGCTTTATCAATGCACCAAATGCACCCGCTGGCATACGACGCTGGCAGGAGGCTACGCCATCGCGCGCGACACCGTCGCCACTGCGCATCATGTGATGAACGCTCCGGGAAACATGCAGGCAGGCAAAGGCTACCCCGTGATCGTGCGCGGCGAGGACGACATCCTGCCCATCAGCACGATCATCGCCGCTGATCCCGGCATGGACGTGACAGTCCTGCGCGTCGGTGTGAGTGATCTGAAACCCCTGGCCCTCTCCGATGATGTGCGCGTTGGCGACGATGTTTTCTGCCTCAGCGATCCGCGCGGAGTGCGCGACTACTTCAGCACCGGCATCGTGAACCGCATTTATGTGCTCGACAAAAAAACCGGCGGCGAGTTCTCCGGCGAGCGCATTCATGTGAGCACCGACTGGGCGCAGGGCAGCAGCGGTTCCGCCGTGCTCGACGAGCGCGGCAACGCCATCGGCCACGTCTCGCGTATCCGAGCACTGCTAGGTGAAAAGCCCGAGAATGCCGCTGCCGCGCCCACGGCGATGAATCTGCACGAAGCCGTGCCTGCGAAGAGCGTGCTGCGCCTCATCACGGAGAAGACGAATCCCGCTGGCAGCAAATCGCCAGATCACTGAGGCCGCCCGAAGACTTGTTCGCCCATTCCATGATTGCCCGCTCTTTGATTTCTCCCGATGTGATAATGCGCCGTCTGGCGCGTTAATGACGACCAACGTGAACAATCTTCCACATCCAGGGCAGCGTCCGATCACGCATACGACCAGGAGCGGCATATCCAGCGCCGCCGTTGGAGGCGGTGTGATCATTCCACCAGCCATGCGCCCTACCATCCAGTCATTATTCATCTCCGCTTGTATCGCACTCACGGGCGTCACGGCATCTGCCGCTCCAACACACGACATCGTGCGCAAATTCTGCATCGATTGTCATGACGCCGATGCGAAGAAAGGCGGCATCGACCTCGATTCGATTCTGTCCGACGACATCACCCGGCACACCGCGACGTGGGAGAAAGTCGTGCGCCAGCTCAACGCGCGACAGATGCCGCCCATCGGCAAGAAACGGCCTGATGATGCCGGCTACGATCAAACCGTGGCCGCCCTGACTGCTGTGCTCGACGCGCAACCACCGCAACCGGGACGCACCGACACGCTGCGCCGTCTCACGCGCGCTGAATATCAAAACGCCATCCGCGATCTCCTCGGCATCGACATCGACGCCGCCACGCTGCTGCCCGCTGACGAGTCTAGCCACGGCTTTGACAACGTGACCGTCGGCGATCTGCCGCCCGCCTTGCTGGAGCGCTACATCAGCGCGGCGCAAAAAATCGCGCGCATGGCCGTGGGTGCTGTCGCCTCGGTGCCGGGAGGGGAGACGATCCGCGTCCGGCCTGACATCACGCAGGAGGAGCACATCGAGGGACTGCCGCTGGGCACGCGCGGCGGCGCGCTGATCCGCCACCGTTTTCCGCAGGATGGAGACTATGAGGTGCAGCTCCGCTTGATGCGTGACCGCAATGAAATCGTCGAGGGTCTCAATGGCACGCACGAGATGGAGGTGCTGCTCAATCGCGAAGTGAAGGCCGCGTTCACCATCAAACCACCGCCGGGGCGCAAGGACTACACCAAGGTCGATGCCGGACTGACAGCGCGTTTCGCAGTGAAGGCTGGCACGCACGACCTCGGCGTGACCTTCATCAGAAACGGCGGGCCGCTGCTGGAGCGCCTCCGCCAGCCCTACAAGGCCAGCTTCAATTTTCATCGTCATCCGCGTCTCTCGCCCGCGCTGTATGAGGTCTCCATCACAGGACCATTTGACGTGAAAAATCCGCGCGCCGCCGCTCTCGATGTGAAAGCCATCATGCGCCGCGCTTACCGCCGTCCCGTGACCAATGACGACCTCGCGCGCATCCAGCCATTTCTCGACGCGGGCACGGAGTCCGCCATCAGCGCCATCCTCGTTAGCCGCGATTTTCTTTTCCGCACCGAGAGCGCGCCAGCCGGCCTCGCACCAGGCGCCGCGTACCGCATCTCCAATCTCGAACTCGCATCCCGGCTCTCCTTCTTCCTTTGGAGCAGCATCCCCGATGACGAACTGCTCGCCGCCGATCTTGGTGATGCAAACGCGCTCGAAAAACAAACGCGCCGCATGCTCGCCGATCCGCGCTCACAATCGCTCGTCACCAGTTTCGCCGACCAGTGGCTTTATCTTCGCAATCTGGACTCCATCACGCCCGATGCGCGGCTCTTCCCTGATTTCGATCACAACTTGCGCGAGGCCATGCGCACCGAGACGCAGCTACTCTTTGAGAGCATCGCGAGAGAGGATCGCAGCGTGTTGGAGCTGCTGCGCACCGACCGCACCTGGCTCAATGGACGCCTCGCGCAGCACTACGGCATCCCGCACATTTATGGCGCGCGCTTCCGCGAGGTGAAGCTCGACGCGCAGAGCAATCGCGGCGGCCTCATGCGGCACGGCAGCATTCTCACCGTCACCTCTTACGCCACGCGCACATCGCCGGTGATTCGCGGACACTGGGTTTTAAAGAACCTCATCGGCTCACCGCCTCCACCTCCGCCCCCTGACGTGCCCGCGCTAGACGGCGTGATCTCCGACACGCTCCCGATCCGCGAGCGCCTCGCGCAACATCGCGCGAACGCCGCCTGCGCGAGCTGCCACAACCTCATGGACCCCATCGGCTTCGCGCTCGAAAACTACGATGCCCTCGGCCGCTGGCGCGCGATGAGTGACGTGACAGGCAGCACTCCCGACGGCACGAGCTTCAGCGGTGTGGACGGCCTGGAGCAAGCGCTGCTCAAGCGTCCAGATCTTTTCGTCAGCACGATGACCGAGAAGCTCCTCACCTACGCCCTCGGACGCGGCATCGAGCCGCACGATGCCCCCGCCGTGCGCGAGATCGTGCGGAGCAGCGCAAAGAAAGACCATCGGTTTTCCGAGATCATCACGGCTCTAGTGAAGAGCGCGCCATTTACGATGCGCAGCACGCCTTGAGGCGGCGCGGACGGAGCCTATCGGCGCACGCGTTTCAGGACAACAAAGCTCTCGACACTTCAATTTAGAGCCTGATATATGGTCCATTAACGCTGCTCAAGACTCATTCATCGACACTTAACTATGAGATCATCCACCCACGACATGATGCCGCCCGGACTTCGGCGCTCGCTGTTGAAGTTTGGCTCCGACCTGGGCCGGGCACGCCGCAAGCGCCATCTCACCGCAGCGATGATGTGTGAGCGCATCGGTGTGGCAAAGAGCACCTACACGCGGATGGAGAGGGGCGATCCGGTGGTGGCGATGGGGGCTTATGCGATGGCGCTGTTCGTGCTCGGCTTTGGCGAGGCGTTTGGAGATCTGGTGGACGCTCGCCGCGATGACGAAGGGCTGCTCATGGACGATGCGCGGCTGCCGCAACGAGTGCGTGTCAAGAAAGCCCCTCCGGCGCTGTGAAACGCAACATCCAGGTCTTCCTCGGCAGCGAAGCCCGGCAGGTTGGAACGCTGCATTACGAGTCGGCAGGAGCGCGGCAACGGTCGGCGTTTACCTACGACAATGCGTGGCTGGCGAGGGCGGATCGCTTCGCGCTCGCGGCTGAGCTGCCTTTGGTCGCCGGGCCGCAGTTTCATCGTCAGTCTCGGGATGGTTCCGTGTTTCACGCGGCCATTGCCGACACTGAACCCGACGGCTGGGCGCGTCGTGTGATCCTGCGTGATCATGCTAAGCGCCGCCAGAGAGCGCGTCGCGCTGGCACGCAAAGCGATAACACGCCGTTCACCGCGATGGATTTCCTGCTGGCCGTGGATGACGGCTGCCGCGTGGGAGCACTGCGTTTTCGCGACGAAGAAGGTGTTTTCTGTCGTGCTCCTGAGGTTGGCCGCCGCACCGCTCCGCCATTGATTGAGCTGGGTCGTCTTCTGGCGGCCAGCCACGCGGTGGAGACTCAAAATGAAACGGCTGACGATCTCGACTATCTGCGCGGACGCGGCACATCGCTCGGAGGCATGAGACCGAAGTGCTCCGTCGTCGATGACGCGGGCCGCCTCATGATCGGCAAATTTCCCAGCGTGCAGGATGAGCGCGCGGTGACAAAGGGCGAGGTGCTGGCCATGACGCTGGCCCGTGCCGCCGGCATCCATGCGGCCGAGGCGCGCCTCATCAAGAGTGATGGTGTGCCGGTGGCGCTGATCCGCCGCTTTGATCGCACAGAGGAAGGCAGGCGGCTGATGTACGTCTCCGCCGCCACGCTTCTCGGCGCTGATCCCGCCAGTCCGCAGGAGCATAGCTACACCGAGATCGTCGATGCAATCCGCGTGCATGGCGCCGAGGTGCGCGCTGACATCGAGGAACTCTGGCGCCGCCTCGCTTTTTCCATTCTCATCACCAACGTCGATGATCATCTGCGCAATCACGGCTTTCTGCACATGGGCAGCGGACACTGGCGGCTCTCTCCGGCCTTTGACATCAATCCCTTCCCCGAGCGCCACCGTGAGCTGAAAACCTGGATTTCCGAGGACACGGGGCCCGAGGCCAACATCGACGCGCTCATGTCCGTGACCGCTTATTTCCGCCTCACCTTGCCACGGGCGAAGAGCATCCTGCGCAAAGTTGAAAAAGCCGTCTCCACCTGGCGCGAGGCCGGTCGCGCGCTCGGCATGACCGCGCGGGAACTCGATGCCTTTGCCGATGCCTTCGAGCACGCGGAGCGCGCCGCCGCCCGACGGGCCGTGAAATGATTGCGCTGACAGAATCGCGACCAGCACCATGTTTTCTCATTGCCCATGAACTCACACCCCAACATCACCCGCCGCCACTTCTTCCAGGACTGCGGCATCGGAATTGGCAAGATCGCGCTTGCCTCGCTGCTCGCGGAGAATGCGGCGCGCGCCGCAACGGGGCCAAACGTCGCCGCCGTCTCGCATCACGCGCCGAGGGCAAAGGCGGTGATCCATCTCTTCATGGCGGGCGCGCCATCACAGCTCGAGCTGTTCGATTACAAACCCGCGCTGGCGAAGCTCGAAGGCAAGCCGCTGCCGCCTTCCATTATTGGCGGCCAGCGTTACGCATTCATCCGGCCTGACGCGGCGGTGCTCGGGCCGCGCTTCAAGTTCGCGCGCCACGGTCAGAGCGGCGCGGAGCTTTCCGAAATGCTGCCGCATCTCGCCACCATCGCGGACGACATCGCCATCATCCGCTCCTGCAAGACCACGCAGTTTAATCACGCGCCCGCGCAGATTCTCATGAATACCGGCTTCGCGCAGCCGGGCAGGCCCAGCATGGGATCGTGGATCACTTACGGTCTCGGCGCCGAGACACGGAACCTGCCGTCCTTTGTCGTGATGAGCACGGGCAGCGGCATCAGCGGCGGCGCGGCCTGCTGGAGCAGCGGCTTTCTGCCCACCGTGTACTCCGGCACACGCTTTCGTAACAGCGGCGATCCCATTCTCAATGTCAGCTCGCCTCCAGGCACCGACGCTGTGCTGCAACGCGACACGCTCGATCTCATCAGCGCGATGAACCAGCGCCGATTGAAACTCGACGGCGACGGCGAGATCGCCACGCGCATCGCGAATTACGAGATGGCCTACCGCCTGCAATCCTCCGCGCCCGAGCTGATGGATCTGAAGAGCGAAAGCAAAGCCACGCTGGAAATGTACGGCTGCGATCCCGCCGTGCCCAGCTACGCGCGCGCATGCCTGCTCGCGCGCCGGATGATCGAGCGCGGCGTGCGCTTCATCAACATCTACAACGAAGGCTGGGACGCACACAGCGACGTGGCGGGCAACGTGAAGAAAAACTGCGGCGTCACGGATCAGGCCAGCGCCGCTCTCGTGCGCGATCTCAAGCAGCGCGGCCTGCTCGACAGCACGCTCGTCGTCTGGGGTGGCGAGTTCGGTCGCACGCCGATGGTCGAGGCCAGCATCTCGCTCGGCCGCTCGCTCGGCCGCGATCATCATCCGCAGGCCTTCACCATGTGGATGGCCGGCGGCGGCATCAAACCCGGCATCACTTATGGAGCGACGGACGAGATGGGATTCCACGTCATCGAAAACGAAGTCCTCGTCCCCGACATCCAGGCCACCATCCTGCATCAGCTCGGCATCGACCACGAACGCCTCAGCTACAAACACGCCGGCCTCGACTTCAAACTCACCGGCGTGGAGCCGTGCAAGGTGATCAAAGACGTGCTGGCGTGAGGAAGCTTACACAGGAACCTGGAAAACACCTGCACACCGGCTGCAACAATCCGCGAGCCGCACCCACCGACCTGCGAGACTAGCTTGGTCCCAGTGAGCGCCTCATCAGGGTTACACGAAAGCCATGGCAAAGTACTTGCTGTGCGAGTACCAGACATACACACTCCGCAGGGTAATCGTAGCGGCTCATGGGTGCACGAATAAGGTCTTGTGACTGATGAACGCCAGTGATCACGCTCAGATATGTAGTCAACCCGTCACCATCGCGAAATGCTTCCCGTCATTCGTCATTAACCGCGCCAGTATGAAAACAGTCATCCTCACTCTCTTCACCTGCGTGGCCTCGGTCAGCGCAGCCACACCGGCTGGCAAGATGCAGCAACTCACTACGCCTGATCAAGTCCCGGAGGGGCTGGCGAAGTCCGACTGGCAGAGCATCCGCGCCGCGTATGAGGCGGGGCAGCACGCTTTCCAGCCCACGGCGACCGGCTGGCAAGCGCGCAATCCGGGACAGCAGTGGACCACACGCTTTGATGAGCGCGGGTTCGTGGCGGAGCCTCGCGACGGCGGATGGCAATGGGGGCTGGAGCTGAAGAGCTATGGCTTCGGAGAAAACCAGCGTGCCATCGGCGGCACTCCGGCTGTGAAGGCAGAGGGGCAGCGCCTCAGCTACCAGTGGGATGCGACAGTGCAGGAGTGGTGGATCAATGATAAGCGCGGCTTGGAGCATGGCTTCACCATCAAGGAGAGACCGGGAGATAGTGAGAAGGAAAGACAGCCGCGCACTGCGTCCTCTCATAGTCTCATAGTCTCCCAGTCTCATAGTCTCTCATTCACCCTCGCGCTGCGCGGCACCCTCACGCCCACCATCACCGCCGATGCCAAGGGCGTTCTCTTCAAAGACGCCGCAGGTGCCACGGTGCTGAACTACACCGGCCTCAAGGTCTGGGATGCGGATGGCAAAATCTTGCACTCACGCTTTGAGACTGCGGGGGAGAATAGTGTGCGCCTGCTCATTGATGAGCGCGCAGCGCGCTATCCCATCACCATCGACCCCATTGCCCAGCAGGCTTATCTCAAGCCCGCAGCCACCGGCATCGTCATGCACGCGGGGGACAATTTTGGCTACTCCGTTGCCGTTTCGGGCGACATTGTTGTCGTCGGGGCGCCCAGTGAGGACAGCGACTCTGAGGACGTGAATAGCCTTCCTGACGAGAGCGCACCCGATGCCGGCGCGGCCTATGTGTTTGTGCGCAACGGGACGACATGGGTGCAGGAGGCCTATCTCAAGCCCTCCAACCACGGCAACACGCAGGCGGGTGACCAGTTCGGCATCTCGGTGGCCGTCTCGGGCGAGACGGTGGTCGTAGGGGCACCCCTTGAGGACAGCAACTCGACGGGCGTGGGCAGCTATCCCAACGAAAGTGCGAGCGATGCCGGCGCGGCATTCATCTTTATCCGCAGCGGGACGAGCTGGGAGCAGCAGGCTTATCTCAAGCCCTCCGACGTAGGCACCACGCAGGTGGGGGACCAGTTCGGCCTTTCGGTGGCC
>JANPIW010000236.1:0-3328 GCA_031425215.1 Verrucomicrobiaceae bacterium | reverse complement strand
CGCCAGCGCCACCTTGCGCCAGCGTATGGGCTGGATCGCAGGGCTGTATGTGCTCAACAAACTCAAGGGCGCAGAGTCTCCCATCCAGTTTTACCTCGCTGGTGGCGCATCGATTGTCTTCGGTCTGTTCTCACTCATGCTGCCGCACACGCCGCCGATGAAGACCGGCGCAAATGTCAGCATCGGCGAGATTCTCGGCCTTGATGCTCTGGCGCTGCTCAAAAAGCCGTCCTTCGCCATTTTCATTGTGTGCATGTTCCTGATCTGCATCCCGCTCTATTTCTACTTCGTGAATCTCGGCATCTACCTCACTGAATTGAAGTGGGAGGACATGCTAGTGAAGACATCCTATGCCCAGGTCTCGGATGTGATCTTCTTCCTCTTGCTTCCGTTGTTCCTGAAAAAATTCGGCTACAAAGTCACGATCTTCATGGGCATCGCCTGCTGGGTGGCGCGATACTTTGCGCTCTCGGGAAGCGTGGATGCGGGCGCATCGCAGACGGCGCTCATCTTCACGGCCATCCTCCTGCACGGTGCGTGCTACGACTTCCTCTTCATCGCCGGCCAGCTCTATGTGGATGACGAGGCAAACGAGCGCATTCGTGGCGCGGCGCAGGGTTTCATCGCCTTCATCCTCTGGGGCGTGGGCGCGTTCGTTGGCACACTGCTGGCTGGCAAAGTGCTTGCTGCGCACGCTTTGGAGAAGCCGGTGAATGGTCTGTCGCATGACTGGCAGGCCATCTGGCAAATACCTGCTTGGGGCGCGGCCGCAGTGCTGGTGCTGTTCCTGATTTTCTTCCGTGAGCCAAAATCAGCCTCAAACGCAAAGTCAGCATGATTTGTCCAATCGCCTTCCGACTGGCTTTGCTCGCGCTTCTCGCGGTCGAATTGGCCGCCGCGCAAACTCGTGTTGCGTGGACGGCCTCGCGCATTCAGGGCACTCCTGAGCCGCCAAAGCCGTTTGTTGCCGAGCAGGTCTTCTCCAAAATCACGCTGAGCAACGCGCTCGACATGGTGGCTGTGCCAGGGCTGAATCAATGGCTCATCGCGGAGAATGGTGGGAAAATCTGGGCCATTCCAAACGACATCAACACTGCGCAAGCCGACATTGCGATCGACCTCAAGGCGTTGCGTCCGGCTTGCGATCACGTCTATGGCATCGCGTTTCATCCGAGGTTCGCGGAGAACAAACAAATCTTCATCACCTACACGAATGGCGACAAGCTTGATGACGGTTCGCGGCTCTCACGCTTCAAGGTGACACGCGACACGCCGCTTCAGATCGATCCGACCAGCGAGGAAATCCTCCTCACTTGGCTCAGCGGCGGGCACAACGGCGCGGCCATAACCTTTGGCGCGGACGGCTTTCTTTATCTCTCCACCGGCGATGCTGAGGTGCCCGCGCCGCCCGATCCGCGTGTTACCGGTCAGAATCTCGACGATCTGCTGAGCTGCGTTTTACGCATCGACGTGGATCGCAAAGATGGCGGCAAAGCCTATGCGGTTCCGAAGGACAATCCGTTTGTAGCAATGCAAGAAGCGCTTCCTGAAATCTGGGCTTACGGGTTTCGCAATCCGTGGAAGATCAGCTTTGACCGCAAGACTGGGAATCTCTGGTGCGGCGATGTCGGCTGGGAGCAGTGGGAGAATATTTTTCTCATCACTCGCGGCGGCAACTACGGCTGGAGCGCGATGGAAGGGAACAATCCCATCCTGCCCGAGCGCAAGGGTCCGACAGCCATCTCTCCGCCGGTCGTCACACACAGTCACAACGAGGCCGCGTCGATCACCGGTGGCTTTGTGTATCGCGGCACGCGGCTGCCGGAGCTGGACGGCGCGTACATTTACGCCGACTACGAAACCGGAAAAATCTGGGCGCTCTGGCACGACGGAAAGCAGATCGCGCGCCACGATGAGATCGCTGACACGCCGCACAAGATTGTCACCTTTGGCCAGGGAGATGACGGCGAGATGTTTTTCATTCACTACGGCACGCCCGCCACGGTGTATCGCCTCGCGCGAAATCCGATTGCGGGCAAGACCTCGCCCTTTCCGCGCAAGCTCAGTGAGACGGGACTCTTCACCGATGTCGCGCTGCAAACTCCCGCGCCAGGTGTGCTGCCATTCGACATTCGCGCTCCGATGTGGGCCGATGACGCGACTGCGCGGCGCTTCGCAGGCATGATCGCGGCGACTGACTGCGTGAGCACGAAACTCTCGAAGAACCGGAAGAAAAACCGAATCGACTCCCAAGTCACCTGGCCCAAGCACACCGTGCTGGCGAAGACGATCAGCATGAATCTGCAAAGCCGCAACGCGGCGAACGCGAAGAAGATCGAGACGCAAGTGCTGCACTACGATGGCGAGGCTTGGGCTGCGTATTCGTATCGCTGGAACGACGCAGCCACCGACGCGGACCTCGTCGGCCCGCACGGCGACGAACGCGCGCTCGATCTCAGCGGCGTGGATTTCCCCGGCGGCAAACATCGGCACGTCTATCGCTTTCACAGCCGCGCCGAGTGCATGAGATGCCACAACTCGTGGAGCGGCTTTGCCCTGGCGCTCCAGCCGCAGCAGCTCACGAATGAAAGCGCGCACACGCTCACCACGCTCGGCCTGATCGACGCGGATTTCTCAAAACGGAGCGAGGCCCGCCTGTCCTTTCCTCACGATGAATCACTGACGCCTGAAGCCCGCGCGCGCTCCTGGCTGCACGCAAACTGCGCGCACTGTCACCGCGAGAATGGCGGAGGCTCCGTGCCATTGCTGCTCAACGCGGAGATGGCGCAGGATGAAATGCGCGCGCTCGGAGAGCGGCCCATGCGTGGCGATTTCGGCATGACCGACGCGCAGGTGATCATGCCTGGCAGCCCGTGGAAGAGCGTGCTGCTCCACCGCATCGCCACGAGCGGCTCCGGCCACATGCCTGTGATCGGCGCGCGTGATGTGGATGGTCACGCTCTTGGCTTCCTGGCCGAGTGGATTCTCTCCATGACGAAGAGCAAGTTTGCGGAGACGCCGCATCCGACGACATCGCTCGCCCTTCCCGACATGGCGCTGGGCGTTCTTCTCCAAAGAGATCTGCTCGATGCGGACCAGTTTGAAGAAGCCGCGCGGGTCGCCTCCAAATCTCCCAATCTGCACATCCGCGGCTTGTTCGAGCGCTTCCTCCCTGATGACGAGCGCGTCGAAACACTCGGCCCAGCAGCGTCCGCCGAAAAAATCACCGCGAAGAAAGGCGACGCCAAACGCGGCGCGGAGCTTTTCTCGCCGACGGGCAAAGCCGCGACATGCCTCGCGTGTCATTTCATCAACGGCAGCGGGCGCG
>JANPIW010000235.1:0-11610 GCA_031425215.1 Verrucomicrobiaceae bacterium | reverse complement strand
CGGGTTCGTGACCTGGGCGAAGAGCTGTTTGAAGTAATCGTAGAGCAGTTTCGATTTGTCCGAGAGCACGGCGAGCGGGATGTCGGTGCCCATCGAGCCTGTGGCCTCGACGCCGTCTTTGGCCATCGGCGTCATCAGTTTGCGCTGGTCTTCGAAGGTGTAGCCGAAGGCCATCTGCCGTGGGATCAGCGTGTCGTGATCAGGCTGCGGCACCTCGCCCGCGTCGGCGATGTCGGCGAGCTTGATGAGATTGTCGTCGAGCCAGGCGCGATATGGCTGCTCGCTGGCGATTTTCTTTTTGATCTCGTCGTCGGGCACGATGCGACCCTGCTGCATATCGACGATGAACATGCGACCCGGCTGGAGGCGGCCTTTGATCGCCACGCGCTCCGGCTCGATGGGCAGCACGCCGGCTTCCGATGCCATGATGACGAGATCGTCCTTCGTGACGTAGTAGCGCGAAGGGCGCAGGCCGTTGCGGTCGAGCGTGGCGCCGATCATCGTGCCGTCGGTGAACGCGACCGATGCGGGGCCGTCCCACGGCTCCATGAGGCAGGAATGGTACTCGTAGAACGCTTTTTTTTCGTCGCTCATCGACTCGTGACCGCTCCACGGCTCCGGGATCATCATCATCATCGCGTGCGGCAGCGAGCGGCCGCCCATGACGAGCAGCTCGAAGACGTTATCGAACATCGCGGAGTCCGAGCCGTTCGTGTTCACGATGGGGATGATCTTCTTGATGTCGCCGTCATCGAAAAGCTCGCTCTCGAGCATTGGCTGGCGGGCGTTCATCCAGTTGATGTTGCCGCGCAGCGTGTTGATCTCGCCGTTGTGCGCGATGTAGCGATACGGATGCGAGCGCTCCCAGCTCGGGAAAGTGTTGGTCGAGAAGCGCGAATGCACGAGCGCCAGCGCGGTGTCCATGTCGGGGTCGTGGAGATCGCAGAAATACTGGCCCACCTGCTCCGGCATGAGCATGCCTTTATAGATCATCGTGCGGCACGAAAGGCTCGGGCAGTACCAGAAGTCGTCGATGCCTTGAGTCCGGATGGTGAAGTACGTTTTCTTCCTGATCACATAGAGCTTCCGCTCGAAAGCCTGCTCGTCTTTGCAACCGGCGCCGCGCTCGATGAACGCCATGCGCATGAACGGCTCGCTCGCAAGCGCGGTCTTGCCGATCATCGAATTGTCCACTGGTATGTCGCGCCAGCCGAGAACTTTTTGTCCTTCCTCGGCGACGAGTTTTTCAAACAACTCCGCGCTCTGCGCCCGCACCTTCGCGTCGGGAGAGGTGTAGCACATCGCCACGCCATACTGCCCCGCATCAGGCAGCGTGATCTTCTGCGCCGTCGCGACCTTTTTCAAAAAGCCATGCGGCACCTGCATGAGAATGCCCGCGCCATCGCCCGTGTTCGTCTCGCAACCGCATGCGCCGCGATGGTCGAGGTTCACCAGGATCGTGAGCGCCTGCTCGATGATGTCGTGAGAGCGCTTGCCCTTCATCTGACAAACGAAACCGACCCCGCAAGCATCGTGCTCGAATTGCGGGTCATAGAGTCCTTGGGCCTGTGGGTATCCGGGATTGGTCATTTTGATAAAAACGGGGGGCCGCATTTAGGCGATGTGGAAGGGCAAATCAAGCCCTCCATGAAGCAGGAGGCGGACCAGAGCGCCACTGCAGCCGTGCCGCCATGTATTTTTCTCTTGCCAGCATGAGGCAAAGCCCGCCATTCTGTTGTCGAAATAATTAAACCCACGCACTCCATGCTTAATCTCCTCCGCCTCCGCGCCCTCGCCGTGCCCGAACTTGGCCTGCTCATCCTGCGTTGCTGGTTGGGGCTGACCATGCTGATCCAGCATGGGCTGGACAAGCTCCTTCATTTTCAAGAAAAGGCGGCGGGCTTTATGAGCCTTCCTTACATCGGACCAAAAGCGAGCCTCGGCCTTGCAGTGTTCGCGGAAGTCGGCTGCTCCGCGTTGCTGGTGGTGGGCTTTTGCACACGGTTTGCCTCGCTCTGCCTCGCCATCACGATGGGCGTCGCATTTTTCAAAGTGCATGGCGGCCAACTCACTGGCACAAACCCTGGTGAGCTGGCCTTCCTCTACCTAGCCGGCTACTCCGCTCTGATTTTCACCGGAGCAGGCCGCTGGTCGGTGGACGGGGAGGACTGATGCTGTGAAGGGCTGGATACTGAGGCTCGTGATCCTCGCGGCGCTGGTCGTGATGAGTCTGCGGCTGCTCGGTCAGCCGGCCTGGAAGGTGACGGACCGTGGCGAAGCTGTGCAGCTCGATGGTGGTGCCACCTTTGTGGTGCGCAAAATCGCCGCTGGGTCAAAAGTCGGCGAGCTGCGGCTCGTGTTATCAGAAGGAAAAATGGACGGTGCGGAACATGCTCGTGATCACGAAAAAGAAATGATCTGCTGTCAGCTCGACCACTTTGAGGAGAAATGAGCGCGCGCTATCCGCGTTTGTTCGTGATGCGTTTTCATTTTCCGCTCTGCGCTCTGCTTTGCAGCATCCTCCATCCACTCTACTCCGACGATGTGAGCCAGCGGCCTGCTTTTGGCACGGACAACCACATCGAATACATCCCCGGCACACTCCCCATCATCATCGGCGCGCCGCACGGTGGATCGCTCACGCCTGACACGCTGCCGGATCGCGACGAAGGCAAGGTCTTGCGTGACGGCAACACACAGGAAATCGCTCGCGAACTGCGCGACGACATGTTGCGGCGTTACGGAGCCGCTCCGCATTTGATCGTCTGCCTGCTGCATCGCAAAAAGGTGGACTGCAATCGCGAGATCAAAGAAGCTGCGCAGGGAAACCCTGCCGCAGAGCGCGCGCACTCCGAGTTTCATAGCTTCATCTCGCAGGCGCGCGCGGCGGTGGAGAAGAAACACAGCGCAGGTCTCTATCTCGACATGCACGGCCAGCGGCACAAGGAGCAGCTCGTCGAGTTCGGCTACTTTATACCCGCATCGAAAATCAATCTAAGCGACGCGGAGCTGGAAGCGGCGACGCTCGTGGCGCGGCAGAGCAGCGTGCGCGAGCTGGACGCACGCTCACCGCAGTCATTCGTTGCTCTCTTGCGCGGCCCGCAGAGCCTTGGCGCGCTGCTGGAGGCGCGCGGCATTCCTTCGATCCCCTCGCCCGCGCATCCGTCTCCAGGGACCACGGAGTACTACAGCGGAGCCTACGACATTGAGACGCATGGCTCGCTGCGCAGCGGTACGATCAGCGCGGTGCAGGTGGAGATGCCGTGGGTCGGCGTGCGCGACACCAAGGATAACCGCGCAAGGTTTGTCGCGGCTCTCAGCGAGTCGCTCGGCGAGTATTTCGCCGCGCATTTCAAGATGCCGCTGGGGAAAAAACTGGGCGGCCCCGCGCAGTGATCGTCACTGGAGCTTGTCGTCCGCTTCGAGGCACTTCTCGAGCGCGTCCATGAACTCCTCCGCTACCTCGATGGGCAGCATGATCGTGTCACGCCTGCCGCGCACATCCTCGGTGATCTTGATGAAACGCCCGCGCTCGTTCTCCTTGAGATCGAGGAAGAATATCTTTCGGTCGCCGACAATCTTCTCCGAGTGCAGCGGCGGATTCGGCGGCGGCCTGTCGCTATCGTCTGAATCGTGGTTCCTCATGACTGTCTCGTCCCTTTACCCTCGTGTCGGTTGTTTGTTTTCCTTCGTGGAATGGTCGCGATTCTAGGAACCCGCCGCCTGCTTGTCAATTCATCTCTCAGATTCCTCAGCGCAATCCGACAGCCGATCTCACACGCTCCAGCGTCTTCCGTGCCACGACGCGCGCGCGATCAGCACCCTCGGCCAGCACGCGGTCCACGCGGCCCGCGTCAGCCACGATCTGAGCGCGGCGCTCATGCATCGGGGCAAAATAATCCGTCACGGCGGCGAGCAGACGCTTCTTAAATTCACCGTAGCCCACTCCACCACGCAAGTGATCAGCGATCATCGCCTCGTGATCGGCGGTGGTGGCCACGAGTTTGTGGAGCGCCAGGATCGTCGAATTCTCGGTTGGCTTCGGCGCCTCGACAGGCGTTGAGTCCGTCGGGATGCCCATAATCTTTTTCTTCAACGCCGCCGGTTCTTCGAAGAGGCCGATCGTGTTGCCGTAGCTCTTGCTCATCTTCTGGCCGTCGAGTCCGGGCACCACTGCTGTCTCCTCGCGGATACGCGGCTCGGGCACCTTGAGAAGTCCCGCTCCGAA
Organism: Verrucomicrobiaceae bacterium; assembly: GCA_031425215.1. Classification (GTDB taxonomy): domain Bacteria; phylum Verrucomicrobiota; class Verrucomicrobiia; order Verrucomicrobiales; family Verrucomicrobiaceae; genus JANPIW01. The sequence continues at coordinate 7,382 of JANPIW010000235.1, read as the reverse complement.
TGCTTCGTTCATCTTGATCGCGATGTCGCGCGTCACCTCCACATGCTGCTTTTGATCGCGCCCCACCGGCACCACATCGCTGTCGTAGAGCAGAATGTCCGCGGCCATGAGCACGGGATATGAAAAAAGCGCGTGTGACGGTGTGATGCCGTGGGCAATTTTGTCTTTATAAGAGTGACAGCGCTCCAGCAAGCCCATCGGCGTGACCGTGCTGAGGATCCACGAAAGCTCCGTGACCTCGGGCACATCGCTCTGGCGGAAGAACACGCACTTCGCCGGATCAAGCCCGCAGGCCAGGAAGTCGATGGCCAGATCGCGCACGAAACCGCGCAACGTCGGCCCGTCGTGTATCGAAGTCAGCGAGTGGAAGTCGGCGACAAAATAATACGCCTCGCCCTCATGCTGGAGTTTCAAGGCCGCATCCATCATGCCGAAGTAATTGCCAATGTGCAGCCGCCCGCTGGGCTGGAGTCCGGAGAGAATTCTCATGCGCCACCGATGGAATCCGCCACACGCGAAGGCAAATGAAAAGCTCAAGCAGGCGGGCTGAAATAATGTGTCTGTCCCTTTTATCGATCGTATCGCGCAGCAGTTGCCGTCGCGCGAGTGCCGCGCTAAGAACCTGCCCTCATGTCTGCCCGCGCTCGCGCTCTCGTCTTTGATTTCGATGGTCTCATCATGGACACCGAGAGCGCGATATTCGAGTCGTGGCGCGAGCTGTACGTCGAGCACGGGCACCCGCTGACGGTCGAGCGCTTCTCGGCGTGCATCGGCAGTGATTTCAGCGAGGCCTATGATCCGATGCGCGATCTCGAAAAGCTGACGGGCAAAGTTTTTGACTGGCGCGCGGAGGACGCACGACGCGAGACGCGGGTGCGGGAGCTGCTCTCCGCCGCCGGCGCGCTGCCGGGCGTGAGCGCGCGGCTCGCGGAGGCGGGGGCGCTTTCAGTGCCGTGCTCCATTGCCTCGAGCAGCCCGCACCACTGGGTGCATGGCTGGCTGGAGAAGCTGGAACTGCGTCACCACTTCATGAATCTCAGCACGCGCGAGCGCGTCGCGCGCATCAAACCGGAGCCGGATTTGTTTTTGCATGCGCTGGAAATGCTCGGCCTCGATGCGGATGAGGCGGTGATCTTCGAGGACTCGCTCAACGGACTGCGCGCGGCGCGCGCGGCTGGCATCCGCTGCATCGTGGTGCCAGGGCCGATGACGCGGCACCTGGATTTCACGGGCGCCTGGCGGGTGGTCGAGTCGCTGGATCAGGTCAGCGTCGCAGATTTAATTTGAGGTGGCGCGCGCATCCGGCTTGGATTCATACTGCCGCCTCCCACCCGCATGACACCACCGCTGCCACTTGCCGAGCGCTACGTTCGTTTCCGCGACGACGTGTTTGGAGGCATCGCGGAGACGCCATCGCTCTCCGGCCTGACCGTGCCGCTTACGGAAATGGAAGTGCAGAGCCTGTGGTTCGCGGGCGAGTTTGGCAGCGAGTTTGCGACGACGGACGGACGGCGCGTGACGATCCGAGACTTCGGCGTGTGGAACAGCGGCCCGGGGCCGGATTTTTCAGACTGCGCTGTAGAGATCAACGGCAACGTGCTGCGCGGTGACATCGAGATCGACCCTCACGCGCGTGACTGGGAGCATCATCAACACGGCGCGAATCCGGACTACAATCGCGTGGTGCTGCACGTCTTCATGGACGCTCCGGCGGACGCGCGATTTTTCACCCGCACCTCCGAGCACAAGGAGGTCGCGCAGGCCCGCATCTCACGCGAGATGCTGACCGCAGGCGCGCAACCCCCGCAAAAACAAGCCGCCGCGCGGCTCGGACGCTGCGCCACGCCGTTGCGCGAAATGGAGGAGGCACGCGTCATGTCGATGCTGGAGGCCTCGGCGCAGTTTCGCCTGCAAAAGAAATCCGCGCGCCTGCATCAATGGGTGGCGACGCAGGGACGCGATCAGGCGGTTTATCAGGCGCTCGCTCAAGCGCTCGGATACAGGAACAACCAGCGGCCCTTCATCGTGTTAACGCAACGACTGCCGCTCAAGCAAATGCTGAAGCTCGATGCCGCAGAACGCGAGGCACTGCTCTTTGGCGTCTCAGGTTTTCTCGACAGCGTTCTGTTCGAGGACACGCAGGCGGAGTCTCGCAACTACCTGCGCGGCCTATGGTCGAATTGGTGGAAGAAGCGTGACGAATGCTCGCGCTGGCTTGAGCGACAGAGCTTCTTAAAATGGAAACTGGCCGCCACGCGCCCTGGCAATCATCCGCAGCGCAGAATCGGCGCGCTCGCGGCGATGCTCGGCTCATGGTCAAAAATCTCAGCGCCGCTCAAGGACGCGACACGCTGGAGCCAGATGGCGTGGCGGGAGAGCTTGCAGTCGCTGAAGCATGAATTTTGGAGCACCCATTACACACTGCTCGCAAACCCGAGCTCAAAGCCCGTCGCGCTCATCGGCGATACGCGCGTGCAGGAGATGCTGGCCAATGTGGCCTATCCGCTCCTCGTCCCCGAGCGCACCCGCCTCTGGGCCGAGTACCTCGAACTGCCCGCGATGCTCGACAATCAAAAAATCCGCCGCGCCGTGCTGCGCTTGTTCGGCGACTCGCCACGCGCGAAAGAGTTTCAAAAGAGGCTCCATCACCAGCAGGGCCTGCTTCAAGTGTATGAAGACTTCTGCCTGGAGGATGACTCCGCCTGCGCGGACTGTCCGTTCCCGGAGCGCTTGAAGGCGTGGAGCTGATCCGAGGTTTGATTCATTTGGCATCCCGCCATCCGCCGCTATTCTCCGCGCCTCTTATTATGGCCCTCATCAACGAAAACTTCCTCAAGCTCAAAGCCGGCTACCTGTTCCCCGAAATCGCGCGCCGCGTAAAGGCGTTCACCGACGGCGATCCCGAGGCCGCGAAGCGTCTCATCCGCTGCGGCATCGGCGACGTCACCGAGGCGCTGCCCGAGGCCGTGCGCTACGCGATGCACGAGGCCGTCGATGAAATGGGCAACCGCTCATCCTTCAAAGGCTACGGCCCCGAGCAAGGCTACGACTTCCTCCGCAACGCCATCGCTGACAACGACTTCAAAGCGCGCGGCATCCAGGTCGAGGCCGATGAGATTTTCATTTCCGATGGCAGCAAGTGCGACACCGGCAACATCCTCGACATCTTCGGTCGCGGGAACAAGATCGCCATCACCGACCCGGTGTATCCCGTCTATGTCGATACGAATGTCATGATCGGCAACACGGGCGATGCCGACGAGAGCGGCGCCTTTGCCGGCCTGCACTATTTGAAATGCGGCCCCGAGAACGGCTTCGTTCCCGCCATCCCCAAAGAGCGCGTTGATCTCGTCTATCTCTGCTATCCGAACAACCCCACCGGCGCCGTCGCCACCCGCGCGCAGCTCGAAGCCTGGGTGAAGTACGCTCTCGCGAACGACACCATCATTCTCTACGACGCCGCGTATGAGGCATTCATCCGTGATCCCGCCATCCCGCGCAGCATCTTCGAGATCGAAGGCGCGCGCGATTGCGCGATGGAGTTCCGCAGTTTCTCGAAGAACGGCGGCTTCACCGGTGTGCGCTGCGCCTTCATCGTGATCCCGAAAACGCTCATGGGCAAAAAAGCCAGCGGCGAGAAACATCCGATTCATCCGCTCTGGAGCCGCAGGCACAGCACCAAGTTCAACGGCGCGAGCTACATCGTGCAAAAGGGAGCCGAGGCGTTGTATTCCGCCGAGGGCAAATCCCAAGTCGCCGCGCTCATTGAACACTACATGGGCAATGCCGCGCTGCTCGTGAATGCCTGCCGCGACGCCCGCCTCAAGGTGTACGGCGGCGAGAACGCGCCCTACGTCTGGGTCGGCTGCCCGGCGGGAATCACGAGCTGGCAGATGTTCGACAAGATGCTGAATGAGGCCAACGTCGTGATCACCCCCGGCTCCGGCTTCGGCAGCGCAGGAGAAGGCTGGTTCCGCATCAGCGCCTTCAACAGCCGCGCGAACGTCGAGGAAGTATGCAAGCGGATCGCGGCACTGAAGTAACCCTCGAATGAAACTTCGGCGATGGGTTCGGGCGATGCTGCTCGCGCTGGCCGTCTTGGCTTCGGCATTCCTTTCGATCAGCTGGCTCGCCGCCAGCCGCCTGGTCTGTCCGGCGCGCCAGCCGCTCGAGGGTTATCACCGCGAGATCCTCGATCACGCCGGTGAGCATGGGATGCGCGTTGAGCCGTTCACCGTCCGAGATCGCGAGGGCTTTGATGTGCCGTGTTTGCTTTGCGAGCCCATGAAAAATCCAGGCGCGGCGATCAAGGGGAACAAGTTGCGCGATGAATTGAAGGCGAGTGGTGTCGCGCTCGGAGCCTGGGGTGAGGTCCGGGCGACGCTCGTGCTCCTGCACGGGCACAATGGGCGGAAGGAGGATCATCTTCCGGTCGCGGAGCGTTTCTGTGCCGCAGGCCTCCGCTGCATCCTCATCGACCTGCCCGGTCACGGCGAACATCCGGCGCCCTTCGCGAGCTTTGGCTTTCGTGAGAAAACGCTGCCAGGCGATGTGCTGCGCGCGGCGGCGGCGCGGTTCGCGTTTGATGCGCAGCCGGCGGCGCTCTTCGGCATCTCGCAAGGCGGGGCCATCGCGTTGCAGGCTGCCGCGCTGGCGGACGAAAACTGGTTCGCCGTCGCCGAGCTTTCCAGCTTTGCCGCGCTCGATGACGTGATCGCGGAACAAGCCGCGCTCTGGTTCGGGCCGTTACAAAGTCCTGCTCGTGTGATGGTTCACTGGCTTGTCGGGCACCGCGCGAAGTTCCGGCCGGAGGATGTGCGCCCCGTGGATGCGGCGGCGTCACTCGCGACCATGCCGGTGCTCATCGGCCACGGGGACGCGGACGCCTTCATCGCTCCTGATCACGCTCGGCGGCTTTTTGCTGCAACGCCAGGCAAGCGAAAGCTGCTCCTCAACATTCCCGGCGCGAATCATCACAACGTTCTCATCACATCAGCACCTGTGTATGCGACGGCCAGCGAGTTCTTTCTCGACGCGCTCACTCGTTGAATCAGACGGCCTGCCGTGGCGGTCGGTCAGCTCCACAGATTCCGGTCCAGCGTCCTGTAGCCGATGGCTTCCAGCACGTTATCGGCGCAGATTTTATCCAGCCCCCCCAGGTCCGCCAGGGTGCGTGCCACTTTGAGGATGCGGTCGTGTGCGCGCGCGGAGAAATTCATCTCGCCCATGCTGTGCTCGATGTAGCCGCTGCTTTCCGAGTCCAGCTCGCAATACTTTTTCATCAGCCGCGGCGTCATCTGGCTGTTGGTGTGGACGCCAGGATAATGCTTGAACCTCGCCGCCTGGATCGCCCGCGCTTTCTCCACACGCGCGCGGATCGCTGTCGATGGCTCGCCGCCATCGTGCGACACCAGCGCCTTGTAATCCACCAGCGGCACCTCGACGTGCAGATCAATGCGATCCAGAAGCGGCCCGCTGATGCGCTGACGGTAGCGCTGGATCACCGGCGGCCCGCAATTGCACTGCCGCTTTGAATCCCCGAAGTAACCGCACGGGCAGGGATTCATCGCTGCCACGAGCATGAAGTCCGCAGGGAATGTCACACTGCCCGCAGCGCGTGAGATCGTGACTTTTCCATCCTCGAGCGGCTGGCGCAAAACCTCCAGCGTGCTGCGGCGGAACTCGGGCAGCTCGTCGAGAAAGAGCACGCCATTGTTCCCGAGGCTCACCTCGCCGGGGCCGGGATTGCTGCCGCCGCCGAGCAGCCCTGCATCGCTGATCGTGTGATGCGGCGAGCGGAACGGACGCGTGGCGACGAACGCGTTCGTCTCGCTGAGCAGCCCGCCCGCGCTGTGAATCTTCGTCGTCTCGATGGCCTCCTCCTCGCTCATGCCGGGCATGATCGTGGCGATGCGTTTGGCGATCATGCTCTTGCCTGTGCCCGGCGGGCCGATCATCAAAATGTTGTGCCCGCCCGCGACGGCCACCTCGATGGCGCGCTTCGCATCGCCCTGCCCTTTCACATCGCAAAAGTCGATGTCGTAGCTGCACGCGGCGGCAAAGAATTCCGTGGCCCGGCATGGCTCGGGCGCGATCTCGATATCGCCTTTCAAATACTCCACCGCCTCGCGCAAGTTCGCGCAGCCGATGATCTCGATGCCGGCGACCACGCTCGCTTCGGCAGCCGCGCGCTTCGGAACGATCAGCCGCTTGCGACCGCGGGCGCGCGCCTCCAGTGCCAGCGCGAGAATGCCGCGCACGGGCCGCAGCCCGCCATCGAGCGCCAGCTCACCGGTCATCGCGGTCTCGCACAAAGTTTTCACCGCGATGCGGCACTTGCCCGCGACGAGGGAGATGGCGATGGGCAAATCAAAGCCAGGCCCTTCTTTTTTCATGTCCGCCGGCGCGAGGTTCACGGTGATGACACCATCGTGATGCAGCAGCCCGCTGCTGCTGATGGCCGCCACCACTCGCTCGCGGCTCTCCTTCACTGAGGTGTCGGGCAGGCCCACGATGATCATCTTCGGAGTCCCGCCCGCCTCGTGGGATTCGATCTCCACCTCGACGGCGTTCACTCCGACGAGCGTGGCTGAGTATGTGCGGGCGACCATGCGCCGCGACTATGTGAGTGCTCCGCGCCAGACGCAAGCCAGCGAAATCGCGGATTTGTCCCAAAAGGCAATGGTCATGCAGTAAGCCGGGATCGTGCAGGCGGCGATCGCTCCTGGCCGTAGGCTCGTTCGCCAGAACGAGGCGGCAGCGCGTTCGCGCTCTGGTGCGCGCGCCTACACCCGCGCGTTTGCGCCAGCCCTTAGCTGATGCCGCCGACATCGTCACGGTTAACCAATAGTGGAACAGGAGTTGCGCTCGCGATCAGCCATTGGCGGCGCGTAGCGCTTTGGAGTGCGGTGGCGCAGCGAGGAACGAGCGGAGACACCGCTTTTACTCCGGCTGTTCCATGCGGCCAGTCGCCCCACCGAATCGGAAGCAAAAGCGGTGTCTCCGCTCCTTCGGTGCTACGCCCCCGCACTCCAAAGCGCTGCGCGCCTCCGGCTCTGCAATCAAAATGGCATCCCGCTTCAAGATTGCTTAACGACATTGGGGGTTACCACATCGGCCAAAGTCCCGACTGCGTTCGCACTGACGACTTGGTACGCATCTCTCCGAGCACGGGCCTTTTGCCTGCGTGCCGGCGCGCATTCACCTTCGGAAATCGATGCCATCAAGACCCGCCCCAGCGCGACGAAATCGTCACGGCGCATCGCTCGCGGAGGCGGATCACAGCGGTTAAAACGGGCACGTCGCAGGCAATGACTGCGACACGCAGTCAGCACATCTAATTCAATACACAACACCACCACCTGATGAAACTAATCCGATCC
>JANPIW010000234.1:0-3493 GCA_031425215.1 Verrucomicrobiaceae bacterium | reverse complement strand
GCTTTGATGCGCGAGGCTATCTCCGCGAGCTTTGCCCGCCCGGTTTCACCGTCAAATACGAGCATCTTGCTTCGTCCGTCATAGTCATGGCAATGATTGCATACACCATTCTGATCGAACTTGATGTCGGGATCGGATGTGTCCATCACGCAGCGGATGCATGTGCGACGGGCGGTCTCGGGTGCAGCTCTGGCGATGCTCATGGGATCATTTGGAATGCAATCCTCAGCTCGTCCTGGGAGGGATAATTGATCAGGACAGCACGATGCGGGCCACGAAAGACGAACAGACTGCCTGCCGCCGCCGCCGATGCTCCGGCCCGCGTGGCCTTCACGAGATCGCCAACGCTGCCCGCGCCGCCGCAGGCGATCACGGGAATGCTCACCGCGCGCGCCACTTTCTCGATCAGATCGAGATCATAGCCGTTCTGCGTGCCATCGCGGTCAATGGAGTTGATCAACAACTCGCCTGCGCCAAGCCGCTCGGCTTCGCGCGCGTGAGCGACGGGGTCGATGCCGGTGTTCTTCGTACCACAGTGTTTGAAAACGCGAGGCCGTCGGAGCCAATCGAGTTTTACATCCATGCCGACGATGACGGTCGAGCTGCCCAACTCCCGCGCCAGATCGGAGACGAGAGATGGATTTTCCACTGCCGCTGTCGTCACGGTTATTTTCTCGACCCCGAGGTGACAAAGGCGTCTGGCGTGACCGATGTTTCGCACGCCGCCGCCATAAGAGATGGGCATGAATGCCTCGCTGGCGATGTCGCGCACGCGCGCAAAGTCAGGCTCGCGGTTCTCAAGGGTGGCTGTGATGTCGAGTAGCATCAGTTCATCGACCTCCAGGTCATTGAAGAGCTTCACCGCGTTGATCGGATCACCCACATATTTCGGCTGGCGAAATTCCATCGTTTTGACGAGACCGTCGCCTTTGATCAGCAGGCATGGGATGGCGCGGCTGCGGAACATTCAGACGAGGTTCACGAAGTTTTGCAGGAGAGCGAAGCCGAACTTGTGGCTCTTCTCCGGGTGAAACTGCGTGCCCCAGATGTTGCCGCGCTGCACGGATGATGCGAACCGAAGCCCGTAATCCGTCCACGTCAGCACATCCAAGGCATCATCACAGGCGAGGTGGTAGGAATGCACAAAGTAGAAGCGCGGCTCGGGCGGCAGGTTCTTCAGGAGACGGTCTTCGCGAGTTGGCTCGATGTAGTCCCAGCCCATGTGTGGCACCTTGAGCGCGGCGTGCTCCGGGTTGGAGTCGAAATTGAAACGGATCGTATCCCCTGCGATCCAGCCGAGTCCAGGCTCCACGCCCTCCTCGCTGCCACGAGTGAAGAGTTGCACGCCGAGGCAGATGCCGAGGATGGGCACGCAGCGATTCCTGACCGCGTCATTCAGCGGTCCCTCAAGACCGCGTGATCGAAGATTCGTCATTCCAACATCAAAGGCACCCACGCCAGGCAGGATCAGTTTGTCAGCGCGCGAGATCACATTGGGATCGCCTGAGATCAGCATCTCACCACCAGCTTTGCGCCCCATGTTTTGGATGGAGCCGAGATTTCCTGTGCCGTAGTCAACGATGACGATCATGATCTCATGGGCCGCATCAGGCTGGCAGACGGATAAGTCCGAAATTGACCCGGCCATCCATGAGCATCGTTGTCTTGATGGAGAAGGAGGGGCATTCACGTTCGAGAAACACTTTCCAGCTTTCGGGGCTCCAGAAATTGATGTGCTCGTTGGAGGTGTCCTTGCGGCCATTGGGCACGGTGACAATCAGGCATCCGCCTGGAGCGACGACGCGCACGAGATTCTGCAGCGCGATGAACGGCCGCTCAATGTGCTCGATCACTTCTGTGCAGCAAACGACATCATACTGGCCGGGGATCGGCTGTGTGATGTCCTGCACGAAAAAGTGGCAGCTAGGGAACTTTGCTTTCGAGTACTCCATCGCGGTATCGGAAAAGTCACAGCCGTCCATGCATTGCGGATTGCTCCACGATTTCAATTCGGAGAGCAGGTGTCCCGTGCCGCATCCCACATCGAGCACACGCTTGCCGTCGAGCACCACGCCATTCTCGCGGATGCAGTGTGACACCTGGGAGTAAAATTCGATCCGATAGCCCTGATAGTATTCCTCCAGCGCCTGATGATCTCCGTAAAACGTGTCGTAAAGCTCCTTCGAGTTTTCCTCCAGCGGCGTGAGCTGGCCGGTGTTGAAGTACTTGTCGCTGCCCGTCTCCCTGCCAGCCGCGAGACGCGAAACTTTCAGGCCGAGAAGTGCGAAAGCACCCTGGACCAGTTTTTTGGGAATGCTCATGCGACGGCGGGCTGAATTGGCTCTCGATGACTTTCCCATTGGTGCTCGCACAGGATGTCCCCGTGATCGCGAGGCAGCATGACCCCGGTGCCGTAAAAATCACCGTCCTCGACCACGATGGTAAATGCGTCCTGCATCCAGTCGCAGATGTCTCCATTCACCGCGCAGTAAAGGACGCAAACATAATCACCTGCGCGCAGCACGGTCTTCGGCCAGCGGCACTCAAAGAATCCGCGATTGTGCAGAGAGAGGCGACCGTGGCCGGAGGGGATGGTGGCGAATGTGGTGACGATTCCGCCGGACTCGTTGCGAAGTTTGAAGGCCACGTCCACGTCGTGCGGGCCTTCTGAAAAATCACATTCGTAGTGCAATCGAATGCCAGCCGGCGATCCGCACAGCGGGGAGGGGATTTCGTTGCCCGCCGCGTCGTGCGTCGATATCGCCAAGAATCGAAGGCGTCCGTTGCCCTTGCGGTCGATGCGTTTGTCCAGTCGCGTCACGGAGAGCGAGTCCGCCGAGTGAAGGTACGATTTCACCGCAGCATCGACATCGTCGTTCAAGGCGATGCGTCCTTCCGCCAGGACGATGCCTCGGCTGCACAGCCGCTGCACTGCCGCCATCTGATGGCTGACGAAAAGGACCGTTCGACCTCCCTTGGCCACCTCGCCCATCTTGCCGAGGCACTTCTTCTGAAACTCCGCGTCACCAACAGCCAGCACCTCATCGACCACGAGAATCTCCGGCTCCAGATGTGCGGCGACAGCGAAGGCTAGGCGCACATACATACCGCTGCTGTAGCGCTTCACCGGCGTGTCGAGGAAGCGTTCCACCTCAGCGAAGGCGACGATCTCGTCGAACTTGCTTTTGATCTCCGCCTTTGTCATGCCGAGGATGGCACCATTGAGGAAGATGTTCTCGCGGCCCGTGAGTTCGGGATGAAAACCGGTGCCGACTTCCAGCAGGCTGGCTATGCGGCCATTCAGTGTAATGCGCCCCTTGGTCGGCTCGGTGATGCGTGAGAGAATTTTGAGCAGGGTTGATTTACCCGCGCCATTGCGGCCGATGATGCCGACGACTTCGCCTTGGTTGACCTCGAAAGAGACATCCTTGAGCGCCCAGAAATCTTCGTCGGTTGATGTTTTGGCTGCGGCAGGTTTGAAAAGGCTCCTGGC
>JANPIW010000233.1:0-7151 GCA_031425215.1 Verrucomicrobiaceae bacterium | reverse complement strand
ATCACTCAATTCCTGCCGCCGGGTCTGGATGGCGAAATACGTCTGCCCTTGGGCCACGATCTCCTTGGCGGGATCAGCGTTCTGAATGACGAGGTAGCAGGCGTAGCGGGACATCATCACGGTCTGCACCGCCCGCTGCCCGCCTTTGCCGATCTCGATCATTTCGGTGATTCCAACGAAATGATCCTCCACCCGCTGGCCGCTGTTAAAACAGGCGGTGCGCGCCTTCTCGACGACGGCTTCAAAGTTGCGGTAGTCGTTGTAGCCGAGCACCTTGGCGAAGTCGCGGCTGGACCAGAATTCATTGCCTGCCGGGTTGGTGCGGCGAATGACTTCAAAAGGAGTGATTTCGTGACTCATGGCGGCGGATGTTGGGAGGCGGTCTTAGTTGCGTCGAGGCCGTAGAGGGTGGCGACGCGGGTGTCTATTTCGGCTTCGAGCTTGGCGATTTGCTCGGTGAGGGCGGCGGCTTCGTCGCGGGCGGTTGAGGTGGAGAATCGTCGGCTCTCATTTCTCACCTTCAATGACTCGCACTTCGGAAAGATTGCCGATCGAGAAAAGGGCGGCGCGGAGGGGGCCATTCTCATCGTGCAAACGGGTGAATGCACGGCGGAGATGCCCGAGCCGCCCGGTTTCCGCGAGATCAGCGATGACCGGGAGTCGAAGCTTGGCGGTGAGGTCGAACAAATGAATGCCCGCAGCATGAAGCTCGGCGGGCAGAAAGAGTTCATATACGAGGCCGTTCACCCATTGCTCCAGGAATGCGGCCAGCAGCGGATCGCGCGCCGCGCCTGAGCCTTCGCCTGTTCGCACGCTTTCCTGCCGGTGCAGCCACAGCAGCCATTCCACCAACCGCACGATCTCCGCTTCCTGTTCTGGCTTGGCGGCGGGGATGGGGAGGTCTTTGATGAATCGTGACTCGTAGCTATACCAACCCCCGCGAAATTGAGTCGCGCGGGGATGATGCACAAAATCCGAAACTCGGCTGTTGAGCACGGCCATGAGGAAGTGGGTACTGAATCCCTTTTTTGGAATGAGGCCGTAGCCGCCTGAAACCCCGCCGGTGAAAAACACATCGCCCTCGGAATCAAAAGAGTATGCCGCTTTGGGAGCGATATCCGGGGTGAAGATTTTTGGGCACGTCATCACATCCAATGCTTTTGGATAGATGTACCCATACCACCCCTCATGCTTCATTCGTCCATCCTCGCGGTTTTCGAGGAACAACTGATTTGCTGTGAAGTAGTTCCAAGTCAGCGGAAGCCGATTCCTCAAGTCTTCGGATGAGATTAACCTGACTCTTCCATCCTTCTCGGCGTACGGAAAAAGAATCAGTCTCTTGGTGCGGGTCAGTGAGTAGGCCCGGCTGTCTCCTCCCTTTATCAGCGGATGAAACAGATCGGGTTCTACTCGGTGCTCAGTGTCAGTCAGTGGGGAGTAAATGCGCAGCGCCTTCTTGGTTCGCTCACGTTCTTCAACGATGTAAAACTTGTCGGCGCTGGTTTTGATTCCTTGGAAGATTCGATCTGTCACATCTTGCAGACGGGCCTTCCCGGCATACAAAGCAGTGGCAAGGTTTCCGCCGCTGCCTACACAGAAGTTCCACTCGGTCGCGCCAACTTTCGTGGCGTTGATCTGGCCTTCCGCTCCACGGAAGCTCCGTTGCCATTCCGCGATGTTTTCGGCCTTGACGTAACGACAAGCCAGAGCGCCATGTTTTCTGAGGAAAAGGAGGCAGACGTAGTTGGTGGCACCGGGAAAGATTTGCTGGTCGCCAAAGTGGACGACGTGGCGAAGCCAATGACCTTTGGAAATCAATTCACGGAGCGGCTGGCCGTATTGAGCGTTGAAGAATTTGTGCGGGAGGATATAGGCGAGCTGGCCGCGCGAGTGGAGCAACTCCATGCCGCGCTCGACGAAGCAAACGTAGAGGTCGTAGTTGCCCTTCGAGGCGGAGTGGAAGCGGCGCTTATAGTAGTCGGCAAGCTCGGGGTTGGACTTCTTCAACGCCTGAATGCGGATATAAGGGGGATTTCCCAGGCCGAGATCAAAGCCCTTCACCCGTACGGTGGATGAGGCAAAGTTGATCTCGCCATCCACTGTGATTGGAAGCGCTCCAGATTCGGTTGAGGCGGGCTTGGTTGTCTCGAAAAACACCTCGGCGAAGTCGAGCTTCCAAACGAAGGTCGGACGCTCAGGATCATCCAGCCTGTCATGGATGGCCTCCAAGATTTGATCCTGCATGGCGGCCTTCTCGCGACGCGCGGCCTTTACCTGACTGGACACCCAGGCCATTTCCTTCATGGCCTGATCAAGTGCGGCGATGCGGGCAGTCTCCTCGTCAGAATCTCCCAGGCCGAGGCCGACGGAGCTGTTTCGCTCCACCCGCAGGGCGATCTGGGCGAGCGCGGCGTACGCCTCGTAGATGGAGAGGCGGAGCTTGCGCTTTTCCCGCAACAGGCGCGCGGCGAAGAAGTCGTGCTTCGCCTCCGTGAGCTGCGTGAGGGAGGCGACGGCATCGCCGCCCAACTGTCGGGCATCGAACTGGAGGCGCTGCCCACGGATGAGATCAATCAGCGAATTGGCCGGACGGATTTTGAAATCCAGATTTGGAAGCGGCTCAAGCTTGCCGAGCGCCTTCTGAAACGCGGACTGGCTGCAATGGAACGGATCAGCACTCAGCTCGTGATCCACCATCAAAGAGAGCCATAGCCGGAGCTTGCACAGCTCCAGAGCCGCTGGCTGGATGTCCACCCCGTAGATGACCTGCTCGATGATGGCCTTCTTCGTTTCATAGAGCCAGGAGCGATCTCCCTCCGCCGGGTCTTGTCCGCGACTGCGGGCCTCGCAAAGGCGGAGCAGGTTCAAAAGCTCATGCAGAAAGCCGAGCGGGAAAGCGCCGGACCCAACCGCCGGATCACACATGCGCAGGCGGATGAGCAGGCGGGCAAGGTCTGCCGCCTCCTCGGGAGTGAGAACGGACTCCAGCTTGGAAAGCGTCGGCTCGTCCATGCCTTCGGAGGCATCCAAGGCGAGGAGTGAATCAATCTTTTTACGCGATCCAACATCACCAGCAAACGGGGGCTGCCCCTCCAGCCAGCCCGCGAGCGCCTCGCGGCAGAGGTAATGAACGATGGGCCTCGGCGTGTAAATGCTGCCCGTGTCGTGGCGGCGGGATTTCCCGCCGGACTCGCTCCCCTCGCTCTGCAAGATGAGCGCCTCAAACACCCGGCCAAGCATCTCGGGGTCAATCGCCACCTCGACACTCGATGGCGAGTCCTCGATGATGGTGAAATTGTACCGCTCCAGCAGGTCATCGAAAATCGTGGCGAAGGTCTTGTTGCTGATATTGAGCTTCGTCCTGCGCTTGATGTCGGGGTCACTCGCTCCAGCCTCATCGCTGAACAGGCCGCCATTGAGGAAGGGCACATCGAACGCAAAGGACGGCGCGAGGGACGGCTCGGTGCTCAATCGCTCGAAGAGCGGCGCGAGAAACTGGCTGAAGTAGGTGTAGCCCGGCTTGCCGCGATGCGCCTCAAACGAGGATGCCAGAAACCGCCGCTCGCGGTGGAGCCAGCCTTTGCGCTGGACGAAGCACAGGAAGAGAAGGCGATTGAGAAGGGTCTGCGCTTCTGCGTCACAGAGCCGCTTGTCCCACTTGGCATGAAGGGACTGCATCTCATCCGACACTTCATAAACCATGCGCGAGAAATCGCGGAAGAACTCTTCATTGAGCTTCTCGACCGAGAACGCGTCGATCAAATCGGAAAGTTCGGCAGCCGCCCCGCGATTCGTCAATTGGGCAAAGCGCTGTGCCGCCGTCGTGCAAGCCTCGCTAGGACCGAGGTAGTAGGTGAACCGCTTCGGGGCGGTCTCGACACGCTCGGTTTGAGCGCCCTCATCGGTGAAAACCAGCGAAGATTCGCGAGCGACAAAAGAGAAGCGGAAATCCGAGCTGCCGTCTTGAGTGAACACGGCCAGCACGCCAGCAGCGCTTTCCTGGTCAATGAGCCTGGCGGCCCGGTTTCGCAGATTGACCCGGTTACGAGAGAGATTCACCGATTCACCGACGGGCTGCTCAATGAAAGCAATTCGCCTGCCATCAGCAAGCATCACGCGGCCAAGTTGATAACCCGGCGGCAACTGCTCCGAGCGGTGCTCTATCGGCAGCGGGGAGGCGAAAATCTCCGCCGGAGGAAAGACTGCCTTCAGAAAATCACGCCACTCAGCCCGGCGGTATCCGTCGGAATGAGAAAGCAGTTGGCGAATCTCTTCGGTGGTCACAGTCGGTAATGAAAAAGAGTGAGATGAGAATTGCGAATCACTTTGCGAACGATTCCGACAAGATGATGCGTGGAAGCGCAGCAGTGTTTACTGGCTCGCTCGGATGCGACGAAGCCGGCGTTTTTTGCGCTTCCAAATCCAAAGGGTAGCTCCGCAGCAGGGTGACGAGCTTGTCGGCGAGGACGGAGGGGGTGACCTTCACCTGCTTAACGGACTTTTGCAGCTTGTTGATGTCGCGCTGGAGCTTTTGAAATTTCACTTTCCGCACGGCGAGTTTTGCAGCGCGGATGAGATCTTTCTCGGCTTCCGAGAGGATGTTGAGCTTCAGAAAGGCATCGAGGAACTCCAGCGCGCGGCGCTCGTTCGGCCCAGGCGCGGCGTCGAGTGCCTTCTCAGCGACAGCGGCCTCGGCGGCCTTTTCCTGAAACAGCCGCAGGGCATCCTGCACATCCTGATGATGATGATCGGGCAGCGGAACGGATGGCTCAGCCGGATTCGTGGAACGGAACTCGTTTGCGGCCTCGACGATGGAGATTTCTTCGACGCGAAGTGGCAGGGCAGGAGCAGCCTCGGCTGGTTTGATTGCGCTTTCATCACTCTCAGCCGCATCTGGCGGGGCGGTGGTGCGGCCAACGCGAAAAAAGCCGTCGCGTTTCCGGTCCCGGATGAATGCCACTGTGCTGCCCTTGCGCGATGAATCGGTCCTCCCGACGCGGGCGCGCAGCGGCAGATGCTGGACGCGGCGAAATTCGTCGGGGTTCTCCTCGCGGAATCTCCTCAGCTCCATGAGCAGGCTGAGGCGTTCGTCGCGTTCGTTCTCCTCGGGCGATTTGTCGAAGAGGCCGAAGGTGTCCACCTCCTCGTCCGGCGAATAAATCTGGCTGTCCTCACCCAGCGCGCTGTGAAATGCCTGGAGCTTGATGAGCGCCTTCTTGCGCAGCTCGATGTCGTCATCCACACGCGAGGTGGGGTAGAAGTTGTAAATGTAAATGTGCGTGGCGGTGGTGCCGATGCGGTTCACGCGTCCGATGCGCTGCATGAGGCGGGTGGAGTTCCAGGGCGTGTCGTAGTTCACGATCACGTTGGCGCGGTGGAGGTTCACACCTTCGGCGAGCACCTCGGTGGAGATGATGATGTCGTATTCGTGCGCCTGCTCCTTGAGCCGTTGATTGGCGTCGAAGTTTGCGCGGATCGCAGGCATGAGTGCCACGCGATTGGAAGAATCCACCATGAGGAGGCGGTGGGTGATCCCGGCGGCGGCGAGATGCTCCTTCAGATAGTCGGTGGTCTCTTTCGACTCGGAGAAGATGACAAGCTTCTGATCCCGATTCTCATCCCGGTTGAACAAGTCTGCTTTTAGATAGCGCAGAAAAGTGTCGAACTTTGGGTCTTCCTTCACTGCCTCCCAATCCGTGCAAAGTTGAATGAGGATGGCGAGGTCGCTTTTCAAGCCCTCCACAAAGCCCTCCTCAAAGTCGCGCGGCTCGCAGATGGAGATGGTGGGATCAGTGGGCTGGCGCTGTTCGATCTTCTCCAGCAACTCAGCCTCCTTGCCATCAAGCAGGTATTCAGTGACCTCAAGATTTGGCGCGATGTAGATCGTGCCCTTGTCGAACATGTCCACCATGATGCGCGTCGCATCACGGAATCGGCGGAGCGACTGGCGGAATGCGTGGAAGCTGCTGTCGAGACGCTTCACCAGCAGCGTGCGCATGATGGTGGCAAGCTGGATGGAGATGCGGTCGGCGTTGGTGTAGTTGTCCTTTTTCGGCGGCTTGAGGAATGAGATGGCCCGGTAGCGATTGTAGCTCAGGCCGCTCTCTGCGACGGCGCGCAACAAGAGCATCGTGTGGTCGTAGAGGCTCTCGATCTCCGGTGGCAGCGGGTAGAAAATGCGCCGGGGCGCCTCGACCTTGGGGAAGATGATGCCCTGCTCGTCGAGGTCTTTCTTGTACTCCTCGTTCTCCACCAGATCGCGCCGTGTGCGCCGGACGATCACCTCCGAGACGACGCGCTCGCGGATGAGCTCGTAGATTTGCTTCACCTCCCGGCGCGCTGTCTCGGTGTCGGATGCGAGTTTGGCGCGGCGGAATTCTTTCTCCCTCGCGGCAAAGAACCGCTGGAGATTGTGGACGGTGAGCGTGGAGTCTTTGAGGTCTTGGAAGAGGGCGATGAGGTTGCGCAGATCGGCGGGCCGGTTGTTCAGCGGGGTGGCGGAAATCAGGATCACCTTCTTGCGCAACGGCTGGCCGTCGTCTCCGATTCGGCGCGTTCCCGTTTTGCAGATTTTCTGGAGCAAGTCAAAGGTCCCGGCGCTGTCATTGCGAAAGCGGTGCGCCTCATCCACGATCACAAGATCGTAGCGTTCAGGACTGCGCACTTTGTGCAGGCTGCCGTTGGTGACGATGCGCACATTGTCGAGGTGAAACTGTTCAACCGCGCCCTCCCAACTCTCCTCCAACGCAGGAGGCACGACGATCAGTGTGTGGGAGCGATGCTCAGGGAAGCCGTTGTGAAAGTAAAACTTCCGGGCGATGAGGGTGGCGACGACGGTCTTGCCGAGACCGACGACATCAGCGAGGAAAAAGCCGTTATGCTTTTGCAGCAAGCGAACGCCCTGGCTGACAGCATCCACCTGGTAACTGAGTCGTTTGAACCCTCTCGGAAGATCCTCGGCGGCGTTGGGGTCATAGTCGATGGCCTTGCCGAAGTACTCGGCGAGCAATTTGAAGTAGAGCTGGTAGGGTGTGATCTCGGCACCGAGATACGTTTTCGCCGCCACCTCCTTCACGTCCTTCGGCAGCACGTCCACGGACTCCTTCCATAGGGCTTCAAACTCCTCCGTGGCAAACTTCACATCGTCAAAG